>NZ_JBFTOF010000001.1:0-447004 GCF_056397845.1 Rhizobium sp. 05L419 | reverse complement strand
ACGGAAATGGTTATGCYTGGCGACAACGTCACCGTTGCCGTCGAGCTGATCGTTCCGATCGCGATGGAAGAAAAGCTGCGCTTCGCGATCCGCGAAGGCGGCCGTACCGTCGGCGCCGGCATCGTTGCCTCGATCGTCGAGTAATCTTCAGAACGGCCGCTCCACCCGAGCGGCCGATTCGATGACAATATTATGATGCAGGCGGTCTTGGCCGCTTGCTTATTACAAAGAAATGTTGCAAATGGCGCGCGAGCGCTATTTGCGCCCTGCTTCGTTTATCGATGCGGGTGACTACAGCAAACAATAAGGTGGGCTGGAAGGCCTGAAGACTGGATAGGGACACCGCAGCCCGGCGTCTCTCTCGATCTTTGAAACCGGTGGTCCGCCTTAGGAATAAAAACAGCCCGTGCCTATCCGAAGGCACGTGGGATAACAAACACAAGGATAACGTCGAATGAACGGCCAAAATATCCGCATTCGCCTGAAGGCGTTCGATCACCGCATTCTCGACGCTTCGACGCGCGAGATCGTGTCGACGGCGAAGCGCACCGGAGCTAGCGTCCGGGGCCCCGTTCCGCTTCCGACTCGCATCGAGAAGTTTACGGTTAACCGGTCCCCACACATCGACAAGAAGAGCCGCGAGCAGTTCGAGATGCGCACACACAAGCGCCTTCTCGACATCGTTGACCCGACACCGCAGACGGTAGACGCGCTGATGAAGCTCGATCTCGCCGCTGGTGTCGATGTTGAGATCAAGCTCTGAGCCCTGCTCGAGCTGAGTTGGAAGGATTGAACCGATGCGTTCAGGTGTGATTGCACAAAAGGTGGGCATGACCCGCGTCTACAACGACGCCGGCGAACATGTTCCGGTTACCGTACTGCGTATGGAAGGCTGCCAGGTTGTAGCCCAGCGCACAGTAGAAAAGAATGGCTACGCCGCAGTCCAGCTTGGTGCTGGCACGGCAAAGGTCAAGAATACGTCGAAGGCAATGCGCGGCAATTTCGCTATTGCCAACGTCGAGCCGAAGGCGAAGCTTGCTGAATTCCGTGTCACGGAAGACAACCTGCTCGACGTCGGCACCGAGATCAAGGCTGGCCACTTCGCCGCCGGACAGCTCGTCGATGTCACCGGCACGACGATTGGTAAGGGCTTTGCCGGCGCCATGAAGCGCCACGGCTTCGGCGGTCTCCGTGCCACGCACGGTGTGTCGGTTTCGCACCGCTCGCACGGTTCTACTGGCTCGCGTCAGGATCCGGGCAAGGTTTTCAAGAACAAGAAGATGGCTGGTCACATGGGCCAGACGCGCGTTACGACTCAGAACCTTGAAGTGGTTTCGACCGATGAAGATCGCGGTCTGATCCTGATCAAGGGTGCAGTACCCGGTTCCAAGGGTGCCTGGATCATTGTGCGCGACGCCGTCAAGTCGGCCGCGAAGTAAGGGAGCCAGACCAATGGAATTCAACGTCAAGACCCTCGAGGGAAAAGACGCAGGGAAGGTTTCTCTTTCTGACGCGATTTTCGGCCTCGAGCCTCGTGAAGACATTCTTGCCCGCGTCATTCGCTGGCAGCTTGCCAAGAAGCAGCAGGGCACGCACAAGGCCAAGGGCCGCGCCGAAGTATGGCGCACAGGTGCCAAGATGTACAAGCAGAAGGGTACGGGCCGCGCTCGTCACCATTCGGCTCGTGCTCCGCAGTTCCGCGGCGGTGGTAAGGCTCACGGCCCGGTTGTTCGCAGCCACGAACACGACCTTCCCAAGAAGGTTCGCGCTCTCGGTCTGCGTCTCGCACTTTCGGCGAAGCTGAAGTCCGATGATGTCATCATCATCGACAACCTGGTTGCTGCTGAAGCAAAGACAAAGGCGCTGGCATCGGTTTTCGAGACGCTCGGCCTGACCAACGCCCTCTTCATCGGTGGCGCTGAGCTTGATGGCAACTTCAAGCTCGCAGCAAAGAACATCCCGAACATCGATGTTCTGCCGATCCAGGGCATCAACGTTTATGACATCGTGCGCCGTGGCAAGCTCGTGCTTTCCAAGGCTGCCGTTGAAGCTCTAGAGGAGCGTTTCAAGTGACCGATCTTCGCCACTATGATGTGATCGTCTCGCCGGCGATCACCGAAAAGTCCACTCTGGTATCCGAAAACAACCAGGTTGTTTTCAATGTCGCCAAGACGGCGTCGAAGCCGGAAATCAAGGCTGCAGTCGAGGCGCTCTTCGGCGTCAAGGTCACGGCCGTCAACACTCTGCTCCGCAAGGGCAAGACCAAGCGTTTCCGTGGTTTTGTCGGCAAGCAGAAGGACGTGAAGAAGGCAATCGTGACTTTGGCTGAAGGCCAGACGATCGACGTCTCCACCGGTCTCTGAGGAATAAAAAAATGGCATTGAAAACATTCAATCCTACAACCCCGAGCCAGCGTCAGCTGGTCATCGTCGATCGCTCCTCGCTCTACAAGGGCAAGCCGGTCAAGGCGCTGACGGAAGGTCTGACCAAGAGCGGCGGTCGTAACAACCTCGGCCGCATCACCGCCCGCTTCATCGGCGGCGGTCACAAGCGCACTTATCGTCTGATCGACTTCAAGCGTCGCAAGTTCGACGTAGAAGGCACGGTCGAGCGTATCGAATACGACCCCAATCGTACGGCGTTCATCGCGCTCATCAGCTACGCTGACGGCGAACAGGCCTACATTATCGCTCCGCAGCGCCTTGCTGCAGGCGACAAGGTTATCGCCTCTGAAAAGGCTGTTGACGTGAAGCCAGGCAACACGATGCCGCTGCAGTTCATCCCGGTCGGCTCCATCATCCATAACGTGGAAATGAAGCCGGGCAAGGGCGGTCAGATCGCCCGTTCTGCCGGTTCCTACGCACAGCTCGTGGGCCGCGACCAGGGCATGGCGATCCTTCGCCTGAACTCCGGTGAACAGCGCCTCGTGCACGGCACCTGCCTTGCTTCAATCGGTGCGGTTTCGAACCCGGACCACGCCAACATCAATGACGGCAAGGCCGGTCGTACTGTTTGGCGCGGCAAGCGTCCGCATAACCGCGGCGTCGTCATGAACCCGGTTGACCACCCGCACGGTGGTGGTGAAGGTCGCACATCTGGTGGTCGTCATCCGGTTACTCCGTGGGGCAAGCCGACCAAGGGCAAGCGCACACGGTCTAACAAGTCGACCGACAAGATGATCATGCGCTCGCGTCATCAGCGTAAGAAGTAAGAGAGGAAGTCTCCAATGGCTCGTTCAGTATGGAAAGGTCCGTTCGTTGACGGCTATCTTCTCAAGAAGGCTGAGAAGGTTCGTGAAGGCGGACGTGCAGAAGTAATCAAGATCTGGAGCCGTCGCTCCACGATCCTGCCGCAGTTCGTCGGTCTCACCTTCGGCGTCTACAACGGCAGCAAGCATATTCCGGTCAACGTCAATGAAGACATGGTCGGCCACAAATTCGGTGAATTCTCTCCGACCCGTACCTACTACGGTCACGGTGCGGACAAGAAGGCAAAGAGGAAGTAAAATGGGCAAGGCAAAAGCCGAACGCCGGCTGAAGGACAACGAGGCGCAAGCAGTCGCCCGCACGCTCCGCGTCAGCCCACAGAAGCTCAACCTCGTTGCTGCGGCTATCCGCGGCAAGAAGGTCGAGCGTGCACTCGCTGAGCTGGAATTCTCCCGCAAGCGCATTGCAGGTGCTGTCAAGAAGACGCTTGAATCTGCAATCGCCAACGCCGAGAACAACCATGATCTCGACGTTGACTCTCTGGTCGTGGCGGAAGCCTACGTCGGCAAGTCGATCGTCATGAAGCGTTTCCACGCTCGTGGCCGTGGCCGTGCATCTCGCGTTGAGAAGCCGTTTGCTCACCTCACGATCGTTGTCCGCGAAGTGCAGGCACAAGAGGAGGCCGCATAATGGGTCAGAAAATCAATCCAATCGGTTTCCGTCTTGGCATCAACCGTACCTGGGATAGCCGCTGGTTTGCGGACAATGCCGAGTATGGTCAGCTGCTTCACGAAGACCTGAAGATGCGCAAGTTCGTGATGAGCGAACTGAAGCAGGCCGGTATTTCGAAGGTGGTTATCGAGCGTCCGCACAAGAAGTGCCGCGTCACGATCCACTCGGCCCGTCCGGGCCTGATCATCGGCAAGAAAGGCGCGGACATCGACAAGCTCCGCAAGAAGCTGTCGGACATGACGAATTCCGAAACGCACCTCAACATCGTTGAAGTTCGCAAGCCGGAAGTCGACGCTGTTCTGGTCGCCCAGTCGATCGCTCAGCAGCTCGAGCGTCGTGTTGCTTTCCGTCGCGCCATGAAGCGTGCCGTTCAGTCTGCAATGCGTCTTGGCGCCGAAGGCATCAAGATCACCTGCGCAGGCCGTCTCGGCGGTGCTGAAATCGCCCGTACGGAGTGGTATCGCGAAGGTCGCGTTCCGCTGCATACGCTGCGCGCTGACATCGACTACGGCACAGCTGAAGCGGAAACCGCTTTCGGTATTTGCGGCATCAAGGTTTGGATCTTCAAGGGCGAAATCCTTGAGCACGATCCGATGGCCTCCGAGCGCCGCGCACTCGAGGGTGACGCTCAGGGTCCGGCTAGCCGTGATCGCGATCGTCGCCGCGACAACGCTTAATAGCGTTGGTGGCAGATAAGTTCGGAGAATAAGAAAATGTTGCAGCCAAAGCGTACCAAGTACCGCAAGCAATTTAAGGGCCGCATCAAGGGCGTCGCCAAGGGTGGTTCAGACCTCGCATTCGGCGAATTCGGCCTTAAGGCTCAAGAGCCGAACCGCGTCAATGCACGCGAGATCGAAGCGGCTCGCCGCGCGATCACGCGCTACATGAAGCGCGCCGGCCGTGTATGGATCCGCGTGTTCCCGGATGTTCCGGTAACCGCAAAGCCGACCGAAGTCCGTATGGGTAAGGGTAAGGGCTCCGTTGAATATTGGGCATGCAAGGTCAAGCCAGGCCGCATGATGTTCGAGATCGACGGCGTCAGCGAAGAGATCGCTCGCGAAGCTCTTCGTCTTGGCTCTGCCAAGCTCTCGGTCAAGACGCGCTTCGTACAGCGCATTGCAGAGTAAGGAGCAAGGCACATGAAAGCCGATGAAGTTCGCGGCCTGACGGCCGATCAGCTCAAGGACAAGCTTGCCGACCTGAAGAAAGAGCAGTTCAACCTGCGCTTCCAGAAGGCCACCGGTCAGCTCGAAAAGTCCTCCCGCGTCAACGAAGTCCGTAAAGACATCGCCCGCGTGAAAACCATTGCCCGCCAGAAGGCGGCAGAAGCAAAGGCCTAAGAATATGCCGAAGCGCATCCTGCAGGGCGTCGTCGTTGGCGACAAGAACGAAAAGACTGTAGTCGTTCGCGTTGAGCGTCGTTTCGCTCATCCGCTGCTCCAGAAGACCGTTCGTCGTTCCAAGAAGTACAAGGCCCACGACGAAACCAACCAGTACAAAATCGGCGACGCCGTTTCCATCGAGGAATGCGCACCGATCTCCAAGGACAAGCGCTGGACGGTCGTTTCCGCCCAGAGCAAGTAAGATTTTTGCGCGAGGCCTTGCGTCTCGCGGAAATATCTGTATGAAGCAGCGTCAGAACGCTCGTTCGTCGAGCGTTCTTTTGCTTTGAGCGCACGGAAGGTCCCGTTGGGAAACCACCCTGGCACGATCGATCCCGCGCTATTCAAGCTATTGCCGTGTTTTCGCCTGCTGTCTTGGCAAGCGGCCGGCTGACAATTTTCATAAGCCGGGGTAGGGGGCGCAAGCCCAACCATTCCGGTAAACCAAGAAGGCGACCTGATATGATTCAGATGCAAACAAACCTCGACGTGGCGGATAATTCCGGCGCACGTCGTGTCATGTGCATCAAGGTGCTGGGCGGCTCAAAGCGCAAGTATGCCTCGATCGGCGACATTATCGTCGTATCGATCAAGGAAGCGATCCCGCGTGGCCGCGTGAAGAAGGGTGACGTGATGAAGGCGGTCGTCGTTCGTACCGCCAAGGAAATCCGTCGCGTTGATGGCAGTGTCATCCGCTTCGACACCAATGCAGCAGTCCTCATCGACAACAAGAAAGAGCCGATCGGCACTCGTATCTTCGGACCGGTTCCGCGCGAACTTCGCGCCAAGAACCACATGAAGATCATCTCGCTCGCTCCAGAAGTACTGTAAGGAGCGCGAACGATGCAAAAGATTCGTAAGGGCGACACGGTCGTCATGCTCGCAGGCAAGGACAAGGGCCGCACTGGCGAAGTCCTCCAGGTTCTGCCCAAGGAAGATCGCGCCGTAGTTCGTGGCGTCAACGTCGTAAAGCGCCACCAGCGCCAGACGCAGACCCAGGAAGCCGGCATCATCAGCAAGGAAGCCTCGGTTCACTTGTCCAACGTCTCGATCATCGACAAGGACGGCAAGCCGACCCGCGTTGGTTTCAAGGTTGTTGATGGCAAGAAGGTCCGTGTGGCCAAGCGTTCTGGAGATGTGATCGATGGCTGACGCAAAGTATGAGCCGCGGCTCAAGAAGGAATATGTCGAGCGCATTCGTGCGGCGATGCAGGAGAAGTTCTCCTTCGCCAACGAGATGCAGATCCCCAAGCTCGACAAAATCGTGATCAACATGGGTGTTGGTGAAGCAACGGCAGACTCGAAGAAGCCGTCTGTTGCTGCAGCTGACCTGGCCGCTATCGCTGGTCAGAAGCCGGTCATCACCCGTGCACGCAACTCTATCGCTGGCTTCAAGCTCCGCGAAGATATGCCGATCGGCGCAAAGGTTACCCTGCGCGGCGCTCGCATGTACGAGTTCCTGGACCGTCTGATCAACATCGCGCTTCCGCGCGTTCGCGACTTTCGTGGCCTGAACCCGAAAAGCTTTGACGGCCGTGGCAACTTCGCCATGGGCATCAAGGAGCACATTGTGTTCCCAGAAATCAACTATGATAAGGTTGATCAGATGTGGGGCATGGACATCATCGTTTGCACGACGGCCACCAAGGACGACGAAGCGCGAGCTCTCTTGACAGAGTTCAACTTCCCGTTCCGTCAGTAACCGTAACGACGAGCGTAGAAAAGGAACCACACATGGCGAAGACAAGCGCAGTTGAAAAGAACAAGCGCCGCCGTATTACGGTCGCAAACCACGCCGCTAAGCGGGCTGAGTTGAAAGCGATCATCATGAACCAGGCTCTTCCGATCGAAGAGCGGTTCAAGGCCTCGATCAAGCTGGCATCCCTGCCGCGCGATGGATCGAAAACCCGTATTCGCAACCGTTGTGAAGTATCGGGCCGTCCGCGCGCATACTACCGCAAACTGCGCATGTCGCGTATCGCGCTGCGTGAACTCGGCAATCTCGGCAAGGTGCCGGGCATCGTCAAGTCGAGCTGGTAAGGAGCAGGTTAGATGACAATGACTGATCCGTTGGGCGATATGCTCACTCGCATCCGCAACGGCGCTTCTCGCCGCAAGTCGTCGGTTTCGACGCCTGCTTCGAAGCTCCGTGCACGCGTTCTCGATGTTCTTCAGGCTGAAGGCTACATCCGTGGCTACTCCCTTGTCGATTTTGGCAATGGCAAGTCTGAAATCAGCATCGAGCTGAAATACTATGAAGGCGCATCGGTGATCCGTGAGATCGGCCGTGTGTCTAAGCCGGGCCGCCGGGTTTATGTCTCGGTCAAGTCCATTCCGCAGGTCGCGAACGGTCTCGGCATCACTATCCTTTCGACTCCGAAGGGTGTGATGGCAGATCACCAGGCTCGCGAACAGAACGTTGGTGGTGAGGTTCTTTGCTCGGTCTTCTAAGATTGAGCATCGATCTCCATAGCGAACAGACAGGATTGAAACATGTCTCGTATCGGTAAGAAACCCGTTCAGGTACCTGCTGGGATTACGGCTACGGTCGAAGGCCAGAAGGTCACTGCAAAGGGCCCGAAGGGCGAGCTGTTCTTCGTCGCAAATGACGAAGTCGGCGTTAAGCTCGAAAACAATGCGGTTGTAGTCACGCCGCTGACGCAGTCGAAGGATGCTCGTTCGAAGTGGGGCATGTCCCGCACGATGATCGAAAACATCTTCACGGGCGTTAAGGACGGCTATGAGCGCAAGCTCGAAATCAGCGGCGTTGGTTACCGCGCAACGCTCCAAGGCAAGAACCTGCAGCTCGCGCTCGGTTTCAGCCACGACGTGATCTATGAGCCCCCGCAGGGCATCTCGATTGCTGTTCCGAAGCCGACCGAAATTGTTGTCACTGGCATCAATAAGCAGCAGGTCGGTCAGGTTGCCGCTGAAATCCGCGAGTATCGCGGTCCTGAGCCTTACAAGGGCAAGGGCGTCAAGTATGCCGGCGAACGGATTGTTCGCAAAGAAGGCAAGAAGAAGTAAGGATCACGCGAAATGGCTAGCAGGAAAGAAGCACTTGCACGTCGTGCCAACCGCGTGCGCCGTCAACTCAAGTCGGTGGCCAATGGCCGTCCGCGCCTGTCGGTTCATCGCTCCTCGAAGAACATCTACGCTCAGGTTATCGATGATGTTGCTGGTAAGACGCTCGCGTCTGCCTCGACCCTCGATAAGGATCTGCGCGGTTCTCTGAAGACCGGTGCTGACACAGCTGCAGCTGCCCTCGTAGGCAAGCTGGTTGCTGAGCGCGCCTCCAAGGCTGGCGTCAATGAGGTCGTATTCGACCGTGGCGCCTTCATCTATCACGGCCGTATCAAGGCTCTGGCAGATGCAGCCCGCGAAGGCGGCCTGACCTTCTGATTAAGATTTCCGGCCGGACCTACAAGGTGCCGGCCGGATTTTCACCGGACCGCAAACACTTTTCTTAGGAGGAGGTTGATGCGGTCTTCGTTTTGTTTGCCGTTTGCACCCGGAAAAGAAAAAGGAAAAGGACAATGGCACAGGAAAGAAGAGGTTCTCGCGACGATCGCCAGAACCGCGAGGAACGCGATAGCGAATTCGTCGACAAGCTGGTCGCGATCAATCGCGTTGCCAAGGTCGTAAAGGGTGGCCGCCGTTTCGGTTTCGCCGCTCTCGTCGTTGTAGGTGACCAGAAGGGCCGCGTTGGCTTTGGTCACGGCAAGGCGCGCGAAGTGCCGGAAGCAATCCGCAAGGCGACTGAAGCTGCCAAGCGCGAACTGATCTTTGTACCGCTGCGTGACGGCCGTACGCTGCATCACGACGTCAATGGTCGCCATGGCGCCGGCAAGGTTCTGCTTCGTTCGGCCAAGGTTGGTACCGGTATCATCGCCGGTGGTCCGATGCGCGCTGTTTTCGAAACGCTCGGCGTTCACGACGTTGTCGCCAAGTCGACTGGTTCCTCGAACCCATACAACATGGTTCGCGCTACCTTCGACGCTCTGAAGCACCAGGTGCACCCGAAGGACATCGCAGCACAGCGCGGCATCAAGTATGCAACGCTTCAAGCTCGCCGTGCCGCTTCCGGCAACGCCTCTGAAGAATAAGAGGAGTCTGACAGATGGCTAAGGCTACCAAGAAGACTGAAGCGAAGACGGTGACTGTCGAACAGATCGGCAGCCCGATTCGCCGTCCGGACTACCAGCAGCGTACGCTGATCGGTCTCGGACTGAACAAGATGCACCGTCGTCGCACGCTGGAAGATACGCCTTCCGTTCGCGGCATGATCCGTGCTGTCCAGCATCTCGTTCGCGTCGTCGACGAGAAGTAAGCCGGGAGTATTCGCTATGAAACTCAATGAAATTAAAGACAACGAAGGTTCGACCCACAGCCGCAAGCGCCTCGGCCGCGGTATTGGTTCGGGCTCGGGCAAGACTGGTGGTCGCGGTGTAAAGGGTCAGAAGTCCCGTTCCGGCGTCGCCATCAACGGCTTTGAAGGCGGTCAGATGCCGATCTACCGTCGTCTGCCGAAGCGCGGCTTCAACAACATCTTCAAGGCCGACTTCGTTGTCGTGTCCCTGGAGCGTGTTCAGGCAGCGATCGATGCTGGCAAACTCGACGCCAAGTCGACAGTCGACGCAGCAGCTCTCAAGGCTGCCGGCGTTATCCGCCGCATCAAGGACGGCGTTCGCGTTCTCGGTGATGGTGAGCTGAAGGCAAAGGTCAAGTTCGAAGTTGCCGGCGCTTCCAAGCCGGCTGTCGAAAAGATTGAAAAGGCTGGCGGTTCCGTCACGCTTCTTTCTGCCGCAGCTGCGGAATAATATAATCTATGATAAGTCGCCCGGGGTGCTTCACACCGGGCGATTTTGCTCCCATATGTGAGCCTCACAAAAACCGGCTGGACGCACGTGCGTCAGGGACGGTAGGACTAAAAACAAGGGTGAGGCATAGGTTGCGCCCGCAATCCGTCCGAAACCCGCTTTTGAATAATTCAGAATGCTGATTCGGGGTCCAGCTCGCTTGATTTGGATCCGAAATTGGCAGCGCGGAGAATCGTATGGCGTCTGCAGCGGAACAGTTGGCTTCCAACCTTAATTTCTCGACCTTCGCCAAAGCCGAGGATCTCAAGAAGCGCCTGTGGTTCACACTGGCAGCTCTCCTCGTGTACCGGTTGGGTACGCATATTCCGCTCCCGGGTCTCAATCCAGAAGCCTACGCCCAGGCATTCCGCGGCCAGTCCGGTGGCATACTCGGTCTCTTCAACATGTTTTCGGGCGGCGCTGTACAGCGTATGGCGATCTTCGCGCTCGGCATCATGCCCTACATCTCCGCTTCGATTATCGTGCAGCTGATGACGTCGGTCGTACCGGCGCTCGAAAACCTGAAGAAGGAAGGCGAGCAGGGTCGCAAGATCATCAACCAGTACACCCGCTACGGCACCGTGCTTCTCGGTGCCCTCCAGGCCTACGGCATTTCCGTCGGGCTCGAGAGCGGCAACGGTCTCGTGGTTGATCCCGGCATCTTCTTCCGCGTTTCCACCGTCATCACGCTGCTCGGCGGCACGATGTTCCTGATGTGGCTCGGCGAGCAGATCACCTCGCGTGGCATCGGCAACGGCATTTCGCTCATCATCTTCGCTGGCATCGCTGCGGGCCTTCCGACCGCTCTCGCTGGCACCCTTGAACTCGGCCGTACCGGTGCACTGTCGACGACGCTGATTCTTGCGGTTATCATCGTTGCGATCGCGGTCATCGCGGTCATCGTCTTCGTTGAGCGAGCCCAGCGCCGCCTTCTGATCCAGTATCCGAAGCGCCAGGTCGGCAACCGCATGTTCCAGGGCGATACCTCGCATCTTCCGCTGAAGCTCAACACCTCCGGCGTCATCCCGGCGATCTTCGCTTCCTCGCTGCTGTTGCTTCCGGCCACCGTTGCAGGCTTTGCCAACACCACGGCTCTGCCGGCATGGGCAACGTCCATCGTGGCTGCACTCGGTCACGGCCAGCCGCTCTACATGCTCCTCTACGGTCTGCTGATCGCCTTCTTTGCCTTCTTCTATACGGCCATTGTCTTCAATCCGAAGGACACGGCCGACAATCTGAAGAAGCACGGCGGCTTCATCCCCGGCATTCGGCCGGGCGAGCGGACCGCGGAATACATCGACTACGTCCTGACCCGCATTACGGTCATCGGCGCGATCTACCTCGTCTTCGTGTGCATTCTGCCGGAAATTCTGGTGTCGCAAACGGGCATTCCATTGTCTCTCGGTGGCACTTCGCTTTTGATCGTGGTTAGCGTAACTCTCGATACGGTGGCGCAGATTCAAGGTCACCTGATCGCACAGCAGTACGAAGGCCTGATCAAGAAATCGAAGCTGCGTGGAGGAAAGAGGGGGCGATGAGACTTATACTGTTAGGGCCGCCGGGCGCGGGTAAGGGGACCCAAGCCCAGCGGATCGTGGAGAAGTACGGTATTCCGCAACTTTCCACGGGCGATATGCTTCGTGCGGCCGTGGCGGCAGGCACAGAGGTTGGCAAGCGTGCAAAGGCCGTCATGGACGCCGGCAAGCTTGTCTCCGACGAAATCGTCAATGCCATCGTCTCAGAGCGGCTCGATGCGCCGGATTGCTCCAAGGGCTTTATCCTTGACGGTTTTCCACGGACTCTGGTCCAAGCCGATGCGACCGAAACCATGCTGAAAGGCAAGGGCATCGAACTGTCTACGGTCATTGAAATCCAAGTGGACGACAATATCCTGGCGGACCGTGTTTCGGGTCGCTATACCTGCGCCAACTGTGGTGCCGGGTACCACGACACCAACGTAAAGCCGAAGGTGGAAGGGGTCTGTGACCGTTGCGGTTCGACTCACTTCAAGCGTCGCCCCGACGACAACCGGGAAACGGTCGTCACCCGTCTCGGTGCCTATTACAAGGAAACGTCGCCGCTGATCGGCTACTACTATGCCAAGGGCAAGTTGAAGTCGGTGGACGGCATGGCGGATATCGATCACGTCACCAGCGAGATCGAGGCAATTCTTTCGAAGCTTTGAACCTTCGGAAATAAAACTTGGCGGGAACGGTTGCTTTTCGGCACTGATTCCGTTAAACACCGCGCCAACTCGCGACATCTAATGCGATCGGCGCGGACTTCCTAAAATGGAATTCCGGGTTCGGTCGTTTTGACATGTACGAACCCAAATCTGAACGAGCGGCCATTCCCGGCTGCCTAACGAAAAGCCTCTTGCCGGATGGCAACTGGAACGCAAGGAGAATAGGCGTGGCACGTATCGCTGGCGTCAACATCCCGACTGCAAAGCGCGTTGTTATTGCGCTGACGTATATTCACGGGATTGGTTCGAAATTCGCACAGGAGATCGTCGAGAAGGTCGGTATTCCGGCTGATCGTCGTGTAAATCAGCTGACTGACGCTGAGGTCCTGCAGATCCGCGAAACCATCGATCGCGATTATCAGGTTGAAGGCGACCTGCGTCGCGAAACCTCGATGAACATCAAGCGTCTGATGGACCTGGGCTGCTACCGCGGTCTGCGTCATCGCCGCGGGCTGCCGGTCCGCGGTCAGCGGACGCACACCAATGCTCGTACCCGCAAGGGTCCTGCAAAGGCGATCGCTGGTAAGAAGAAGTAATTTCCGGGAAACCGGAGATGAGGGGGCTGGCGGTCTGCGCCGGCCTCTTTTGAGTTTCGGGCAGGGCCGCAAGGTCTCGTTCCGGTGTAGCCGCTGGCATTACGGCGGTGAAGAGATCCAAGAAAGGGATTTAAATGGCCAAGGAAGCCGTGCGCGTTCGCCGTCGCGAACGTAAAAACATTTCGTCGGGTGTTGCCCACGTCAACTCGACGTTCAACAACACCATGATCACCATCACCGATGCACAGGGCAACGCGATTGCCTGGTCGTCTGCTGGCGCCAAGGGCTTCAAGGGCTCGCGCAAGTCGACCCCGTTCGCTGCTCAGATCGCTGCTGAAGACTGCGCTAAGAAGGCTCAGGAACATGGCATGAAGTCGCTGGAAGTCGAAGTTTGCGGTCCGGGTTCCGGTCGTGAATCCGCTCTGCGCGCGCTCCAGGCTGCTGGCTTCATGATCACGTCCATCCGCGACGTGACGCCGATCCCGCACAATGGCTGCCGCCCGCGCAAGAAGCGCCGCGTCTGATCATCGCCATTCACAACACCGGTGGGCGGTTTGTCGTTCCCGGTGCTTCTCAAGCTCGGTTGCCACGATTGGATGGTGGCAACGAACGGAAGGCAAAAATATGATTCAGAAAAACTGGCAGGAATTGATCAAGCCGAACAAGGTCGAGTTCTCTTCGAGCTCGCGCATCAAGGCGACGCTGGTAGCAGAGCCGCTGGAGCGCGGTTTCGGCCTCACCCTCGGCAACGCGCTTCGCCGCGTTCTGCTGTCCTCGCTGCGCGGCGCCGCAGTGACGGCCGTGCAGATCGATGGCGTGCTGCATGAATTCTCGTCGATTCCTGGCGTCCGCGAAGACGTTACGGACATCGTCCTCAACATCAAGGAAATCGCCATCAAGATGGATGGCGATGACGCAAAGCGCATGGTCGTGCGTAAGCAAGGCCCGGGCGTTGTAACGGCTGGCGACATCCAGACGGTCGGTGATATCGAAATCCTCAACCCCGAGCATGTCATCTGCACGCTCGACGAGGGCGCCGAAATCCGTATGGAATTCACGGTCAACAACGGTAAGGGCTACGTCCCGGCCGATCGCAATCGTGCGGAAGATGCTCCGATCGGTCTCATCCCGGTCGACAGCCTTTATTCGCCGGTCAAGAAGGTGTCCTACAAGGTTGAAAATACCCGCGAAGGACAGGTTCTCGACTACGACAAGCTGAACATGACGATCGAAACCGACGGTTCGATCACCGGCGAAGATGCTGTCGCGTTTGCGGCTCGCATCCTCCAGGATCAGCTCGGCGTGTTCGTCAACTTCGACGAGCCGCAGAAGGAAACCGAAGAGGAAGCAGTCACTGAACTCGCTTTCAACCCGGCTCTCCTGAAGAAGGTGGACGAACTCGAACTGTCTGTTCGCTCGGCAAACTGCCTGAAGAACGACAACATCGTCTACATCGGCGACCTCATTCAGAAGACCGAAGCAGAAATGCTCCGCACGCCGAATTTTGGTCGCAAGTCGCTGAACGAAATCAAGGAAGTTCTCGCTTCCATGGGTCTGCACCTCGGCATGGAAGTGCCGGCATGGCCGCCTGAGAACATCGAAGATCTCGCAAAGCGCTACGAAGACCAATACTAACGTTCAAACGGCGGGCGAGATGCCTGCATGTGAAGGAGAATAGCAATGCGCCACGGTAAAGCCGGCCGCAAGCTGAATAGAACTGCTAGCCACCGCAAGGCAATGTTTGCCAACATGGCGGCTTCGCTCATCACCCATGAGCAGATCGTGACGACCTTGCCGAAGGCAAAGGAAATCCGTCCGATCGTTGAAAAGCTCGTAACCCTCGGCAAGCGCGGCGACCTGCATGCTCGTCGTCAGGCGATCTCGCAGATCCGCGACGCCGCTGTTGTTTCGAAGCTCTTCGACACGATCGCTTCGCGCTACGCAACCCGCAACGGCGGCTACCTGCGCATCATGAAGGCTGGCTTCCGCCAGGGCGACAACGCTGCTCTCGCAGTCATCGAATTCGTTGACCGCGACACCTACGCCAAGGGCGCAGCCGACAAGGCTCGCGTTGAAGCCGAAGCCGCTGCTGCTGAAGCTGCCTGATCCTTTCCGGTTCGCCGGAAACAAAACAGCCGGGCTGCGAAGCCCGGCTGTTTTCGTTTGCGCATGCTTTTGGCGCACGGTCGTTTCTATGAAACACACGGGACAGGCCGCCGTCCCCTGACCCGCGGCGACTAGCTGTAAAGTCGCGCGGCGGCGGAGGTCGACGGCGAGGGGTTCTCCATAGCCCCTCCCTAGCTTGCCGGCCGTGCTGCCGCTGAAGCGTTCTGTCGGCCGCGCCCCGGCTTCCGGCTCCGGGCAATGGGCCGCCAGGATCGGTAGAGGATAAGCAGGATGATCAGGCCGACGTAGATATATTGCTCGAGATCGAGCAGCTTCGTTGAAAGTGCGAAGTGGATGGAGCCGCAGGCCGCAATGACATAGACGAGCCGGTGCAGCCAGATCCATGTCGGTCCGAGCTTGCGGATCGAGTAGTTGTTGGACGTGACCGCTAGCGGAACCAGCAGTAAAAGCCCGGCCATCCCGAACATGATAAACGGGCGCTTCAGCACATCGGCCACGACCGCAGAGACGGCGAGGGCCTGATCCAGCACCATATAGACCGTGAAATGCATCACCACATAGTAAAAACAGAGTAGCCCAAGTGCGCGGCGATAGCGCAGGTAGTTCCAGCCGAGGAGATCGCGGGCGGGGCTCACCGCAAGTGTCAGGATGAGGAAGCGGATCGCCCAGAGGCCGAGAAACAGCTCGAATGTCTTGACGGGGTCGGCGCCGAGTTGATCCGATGCGCCGAGATAGAAGGTCCAGGCGGCCGGCATCAGACCTAACACGTAGAGCAGCCAGACTGACGCCGGCTGCCAACGTTTCGGCAGATTGAACGACAGGGCCGCCATCAGAAATTGGCCTTTAGATCCATGCCGGAGTAGAGGCTAGCGACCTCGGCGGCATAGCCGTTAAAGGGCAGGGTCTTATGGCGGCCGGCGCCGAAGAAGCCGCTTTCGCCGATGCGCCGTTCGGTCGCCTGGCTCCAGCGCGGATGATCAACTGCCGGATTGACGTTGGCATAGAAGCCGTACTCCTGCGGGTTCGTCGCCTGCCAGGTGTTCTTCGGCTCCCTGTCGGTCAACGTGATCCGCACGATCGACTTGATGCCCTTGAAGCCGTACTTCCACGGCACGACCAGCCGGATCGGCGCGCCGTTCTGATTCGGCAGCGTCTCACCATAAAGGCCGACGGCGAGCAGCGTCAGCGGATGGTTTGCCTCGTCGAGGCGAAGGCCCTCGACATAGGGCCACTCCAGGGACTGGAATATGCCTTTCTGGCCCGGCATTTCTTCCGGACGCACGACGGTTTCGAAGGCAACATACTTGGCGCTTCCGAGCGGCTCGACCTTGCTGAGCAGCGCAGCCAGCGGAAAGCCGTCCCAGGGGATCACCATCGACCAGGCTTCGACGCAGCGCATCCGATAGGTGCGGCTCTCGATCGGGAACTCCTTCATCAGCGCCTCGACATCGAATGTGCCGGGCTTGCCGACCATACCATCGACCTTGATCGTCCACGGCAGCGGCTTGAAGTCGCCGGACAATGCGGCGGGGTCGCCCTTGTCGAGGCCGAATTCGTAGAAGTTGTTGTAGGTCGTGACGTCCTTCAGCGGCGTGGCTTTCTCATCGACCGCATACTTGCTCTCGACGGCGGAGAGAGCGGCGGCACTTGCCTTGCCTGCGCTGTAAAGCGCCATGGCTCCAAGTGCGGCCGCACCAAGAAACTCTCGGCGTCGAACATACACCTGACGCGGCGTGATCTCGGAGGAGCTTATTCTGGGTGGGCGGTAAGCTGGCATCGGGAGGCCTCCTGAGCATGATGGCTCGGCATATGCCTTGAACGCATCATACGTGTATCCGGATCATTGTTTATGCCGTCTTCCTTATCTGCGGGAAGCCAATTTTTTGTGTACGGCTGTGATGGGATAGTCCGTAACAAAACACCTGACGCCTACGTATATGCGCGATTGGCATCTGGACGCACATGGCGTACCGCTTTCGGCCTTCCCGGTAGTGACAGTAAAGGCCGTTTGGACTACGACAATTCCAAAAGCAGCGATTGCCCGGCCGCAAGAATTTGCCGCCCTGCATCGTGGACAACTTCCGACACGTTGAGGAATACGCCTATGCCAGTCTATCGTTCCAGAACCACGACCCACGGCCGCAACATGGCGGGTGCGCGCGGCCTTTGGCGCGCAACGGGCATGAAGGATGCTGACTTCGGCAAGCCGATTATTGCTGTGGTGAACTCCTTCACCCAGTTCGTTCCCGGCCACGTCCACCTCAAGGACCTTGGCCAGCTGGTCGCCCGCGAGATCGAAGCTGCAGGCGGCGTCGCAAAGGAGTTCAACACGATTGCCGTCGACGACGGCATCGCCATGGGCCACGATGGCATGCTTTACTCTCTGCCGTCGCGCGAACTCATCGCCGACAGCGTCGAATACATGGTCAACGCCCACTGCGCCGACGCCATGGTCTGCATCTCCAACTGCGACAAGATCACTCCCGGCATGCTGATGGCGTCTCTGCGCCTCAACATTCCGACGGTATTCGTATCCGGCGGTCCGATGGAGGCCGGCAAGGTCACGATGCATGGCAAAAAGGTCGCGCTCGATCTGGTCGACGCCATGGTGGCCGCCGCCGACGATAAGATCAGCGATGAGGACGTCGCCGTCATCGAGCGCTCGGCGTGCCCGACCTGCGGTTCCTGCTCCGGCATGTTCACGGCAAATTCGATGAACTGTCTGACTGAAGCCCTTGGCCTATCGCTGCCCGGCAACGGTTCGACGTTGGCCACGCATTCTGACCGCAAGGGGCTTTTCCTTGAAGCCGGCCGTCGCGTCGTCGACTTGGCCAAGCGCTACTACGAGCAGGACGACGCTACCGCCTTGCCACGCACCATCGCCAGCAAGGGCGCCTTCGAAAACGCCATGGCGCTCGATATCGCCATGGGTGGTTCAACCAATACCGTGCTTCATATTCTGGCGGCTGCCCACGAGGGCGAGATCGATTTCACCATGGACGACATCGACCGCTTGTCCCGTCGCGTGCCATGTCTCTCGAAGGTCGCGCCCGCAAAGGCCGACGTTCACATGGAAGACGTGCATCGTGCCGGCGGCATCATGGCGATCCTGGGCGAACTGAACCGCGCTGGCCTGCTCAACGTCGATCTCCCGACCGTCCACGCCCCGACGATGCGGGAGGCGCTCGCTCAGTGGGACATTGCCGTCACCGACAACAAGGCAGCCCTTGAGCTCTTCAGCGCAGCGCCAGGCGGCGTTCCGACGCAGGTTGCCTTCAGCCAGAGTTCGCGCTGGGAAGAGCTTGACGTCGACCGTGAAAAAGGCGTCATCCGTGACGCCCAACATCCGTTTTCCAAAGATGGCGGCCTTGCTGTCCTCAAGGGAAATCTGGCGCTTGACGGCTGCATCGTGAAAACGGCGGGCGTCGATGAATCGATCCTGAAGTTCTCAGGCCCTGCGCGTGTCTTCGAAAGCCAGGATGCCTCCGTCAAGGCAATCCTTGCCAACGAGGTCAAGGCCGGCGACGTCGTCGTCATCCGCTACGAAGGGCCGAAGGGCGGCCCTGGCATGCAGGAAATGCTCTATCCGACCAGCTATCTGAAGTCGAAGGGCCTCGGCAAGGCCTGCGCGCTGATAACCGATGGCCGCTTCTCCGGCGGCACTTCGGGTCTGTCGATCGGCCACGCTTCTCCCGAAGCGGCCAATGGCGGCACGATCGGTCTGGTCCGCGAGGGCGACATGATCGACATCGACATCCCGAACCGCACCATCAACCTGCGCGTCGATGACAAGGAACTTGCTACGCGTCGCGCCGAGCAGGAGGAAAAGGGCTGGCATCCGGCAGAACCGCGCAAGCGCAACGTCACCACCGCGCTCAGGGCCTATGCTGCCTTTGCGACCAGCGCTGATCGCGGCGCAGTCCGTGATCTCGGTGGCCGCTGACGTCCCAATTCCTGACCCGCTGATTGAGAGTCAGCTGCTCAAGGCCGGTCGCTTCAAAGCGGCCGGTTTATTTTTTTGTAGGTTTCGTCCAGTTGCCTCAAGCGCTCCTCATAGGCTGCCTTGATGCAACTCGCATCCGCCCCGCATGTCTGTCTCGTCTTGAGCCACGCCGTCTGCTCGTCCTGCAGCGCCCCGCGTGCGCCCATGGCCATAAGCCCCGAGAGAAGGTCGAAGGTGGTCACCATCTTCACGTCGGCATCGTTGAGAGCCCGGGTGTCGCAGATCGCCTTCTCGTCGGGCTTCAATTCCTTGTTTTCGCAGTTGAAGCTCGCCGCATTGGCGATGCTGGATATGAGGGCCAGAGTGGCGGCGGCCATAGGGAGGAAGGGGTTGCAATATCGCGTCATGCATTCGTTCCTGTACCATTGCTATCTGGCTCCCATCAGGGCCATAGCGATGAAAATGATGCAGCACAGCAAGACGGCAAGACAAAAAGCAGCCGGGTGTGGCTGACGGGATGCGCAAGGCGCTCTGCCGCCGTCCTGCAAAACGCGCCCATCAACCGCGCCGATTGTCGTCATGATGCCGATTGCTACGATGATCGGGTCGACGGTTGGATGCGCATGGGAAGCCACAGCGACAACCACTGCTCAGGTATGCCAGGGGAGGTAGTCATCGCGGATGGCAAGCCAAAGCGACAATCGGGCGTCGTTTTGGTGACTTGCCCAGGGTTTGGCTTTGATATCAGCAACATGGCGGCTGTTCCTGACTCATTTTGACAGCCAGCTTCAGCATCGCGTGAGCGCTCGCATTCTTCCATGCTTCCGCCCTCTTTCCTTTCTAGCGTCCGACGCTACAACGTCCTCTCAAGAGTATTTCAGAAGGGATTCCCATGCACGACCTATTGAAGCGCGCCTCTTTGCCGATGCTCGCTCTGGTGCTTGCACTGCCGCTCGATGCCTATGCCCAAACTGCCAAGACCGTGCCGCAGAGCCAGGTGGAAATGCAGTTGTCGTTTGCTCCGCTGGTCAAGCAGACGACCGGGGCTGTCGTCAACGTCTATGCGGAGAAGACAGTGCGGCGCCAGTCGCCCTTTGCCGGCGACCCCTTCTTCGAACAGTTCTTCGGCCAGCAAATGCCCAATCGCAGCGAGAAGCAATCCTCGCTCGGCTCCGGCGTCATCGTTGAGGCAAATGGGACTGTGGTAACCAACAACCACGTCATCGACGGCGCGGATGACATCAAGGTCGCTCTCTCCGATGGCCGGGAGTTTCCATGCAAKGTCGTGCTGAAGGACGACCGTCTCGATCTTGCTGTATTGAAGATCGAGACCAAGGAAACCTTTCCTGCACTTCCGATCGGAAACTCGGACGCCGTCGAGGTCGGTGACCTGGTGTTGGCAATCGGCAACCCCTTCGGTGTCGGGCAGACCGTCACGAGCGGCATCGTATCGGCACTTGCCCGCAACCAGGTTGTCAAGAATGAGTTCGGCTTCTTCATCCAGACGGATGCATCGATCAACCCCGGCAATTCCGGCGGTGCGTTGATGAACATGAAGGGTGAGCTGATCGGTATCAACACCGCGATCTTCTCGCGCGGCGGCGGTTCCAACGGCATTGGCTTCGCCATCCCCGCCAATCTGGTCAAGGTTTTCCTGACGTCGGCCGATGCGGGCGTAAAATCATTCGAGAGGCCCTATGTCGGCGCGACGTTCGACGCTGTTACCTCCGAGGTGGCCGATGCACTGGGGCTTGCCAAGGCACGCGGGGCGATCGTGGTCAAGGTTACGGACGGCGGACCCGCCGCAAAGGCTGGCCTGAAGGCCGGTCAGGTGGTAACGGCGGTCGATGGTGTTCCGGTCGAACACCCGGATGCGCTGCTCTACAGACTGACGACGGCCGGTCTCGGCAAATCGGTCAACCTGACAGTTATCGAGAGTGGTCGAGAGCAGACGGTTTCCATCGCACTCGGACGGGCGCCCGAAACCGCGCCCCGCGATCAGCGCACCATAGGCGGACACTCGCCCTTTACCGGCGCTGTCGTCGAAAACCTCTCGCCGCGGGTTGCCGACGAGCTGCGCATGCCGTCGGAATCATCAGGCGTCGTCGTATCCGAGGTGAAGGACGAATCCCTCGCTGCCCGCCTGGGCTTCGAACCGAAGGATATCATCGTGTCCATCAACGGCACGGAAGTGAAAACCACCAAGGATCTCGCCGCAATGGCGAGCCAGGAACCGAGCTTCTGGCGTGTCGAGATCGAACGCGACGGCCAGCGTGTCCGGCAGTTCTTCCGATGAGCAACGATCTCTTCGCGCCGCGCATTCCGCAGGAGGTCGCCAACCGGCGGCCGCTCGCGGATCGGCTCCGTCCGCAAACGCTGGCCGAGGTCACCGGCCAGGAGCATTTGACCGGTGAGGATGGCGTGCTGCGGCGGATGATTGAGAGTGGCTCGTTGGGATCAATGATCTTCTGGGGACCGCCCGGGACAGGAAAAACCACGGTCGCGCGACTGCTCTCCGGCGAGGCCGGTCTTGCCTTCGAGCAGATATCCGCAATCTTCTCCGGCGTGGCCGACCTGAAGAAGGTCTTCGAAGGCGCTCGGCTGCGCCGCATGGACGGTCGCCAGACGCTGCTGTTCGTGGACGAGATCCATCGCTTCAACCGCGCTCAGCAGGATAGTTTTCTGCCTGTCATGGAAGACGGCACTGTGATCCTCGTCGGAGCTACCACGGAAAACCCGTCATTCGAGCTCAATGCCGCTCTTCTCTCTCGTGCACGCGTCCTGACCTTCAAGTCGCACGATGACGAGAGCCTTGCAGAGTTGCTGAACCGTGCGGAGACAACCGAAGAAAAGGCATTGCCCCTGACGCCGGAGGCAAGGGTAAGCCTTCTGCGCATGGCAGATGGCGATGGCCGGGCCGTGCTCACGCTCGCCGAGGAAATCTGGCGCGCGGCGCGAGAGGGCGAGACGTTCGATACGCAGGGCCTGACCCGCATCGTGCAGCGCCGCGCACCGGTCTACGACAAAGCGCAGGATGGGCACTACAACCTCATTTCCGCATTGCATAAGTCCGTACGAGGTTCGGATCCCGACGCAGCGCTTTACTATCTCGCGCGCATGTTCGATGCGGGAGAAGATCCGCTCTACCTCGGTCGGCGGCTTGTGCGCATGGCTGTGGAGGATATCGGCCTTGCCGATCCGCAAGCGCTGGTGATCTGCAACGCCGCCAAGGACGCCTACGACTATCTCGGGTCTCCCGAGGGCGAGTTGGCGCTGGCACAAGCCTGCGTCTATCTCGCCACCGCGCCGAAGTCGAACGCAGTCTACACTGCATTCAAGGCCGCTACGCAGGCCGCCAAGCAGAATGGCTCGCTCCTGCCGCCCAAGCATATCCTGAACGCACCGACAAAGCTGATGAAGGGCGAGGGCTACGGCGACGGCTATCGCTATGACCACGACGAGCCGGATGCCTTCTCCGGTCAGGATTACTTCCCAGAGAAGATGGGTCGCCAAACATTTTACGATCCACCCGAACGAGGCTTCGAGCGCGATATCCGCAAGCGTCTGGAATGGTGGTCGAAACTCAGGAACGAGCGCAATCAACGCTGATTACGATGCCCGCATCTGTCCAGCAGGCGGAGTGATCCTGACCGAGGACTCCGCGAGCCCGTGGTGGCCTTCCATGTCGACCACAAGATGCCAGTGGCCGCTTTCGGGGATGGGCATGCGGATGGGGGATTTGCGGGCGATACCGCCAACATACTTGAAATCCAGGACTTCGGTGAAGCGCTGGTAGTTCGGCGCGGTCATCAGCCGCACATTCGCGACCGCGTTCAGCGTCACCTCGATGATCGTCCCGGCCCGCTGGTCTTTGAGATCGTAGTGGGTAAAGCGAAAATTCGGTTTCGACATCGGTCTCTGGCGTCAGTGATCTATACGCTCAAACTAGCAGCGCCGGGTTAAGGAAGGGTTTGCGGCTTCTCGCGCGCGTTTCGAGCCGGTGCCTGTCAACTTGAGCGCGGATGGATGCCAGTTCCATTGTTGGAAATTATAAAAAACTAATAATATCATACAGATATGGATCTTCTGCCAAGATCGGAAACCATAGTCAGGGCATCGAAGACTGAAGCCTTCTCGTCAGGATCCAGCGCGACCATCGGCAGCCGCACAGTGGCGCCTGTATCGAGCAGAACGCACAGTGCGTGTTTGATCGCGGACGGATCCCCATCGGGTCCCAGCGCCCGCATAAGAGGGAGCAGCCGTCCTTCAAGTGCCAGTGCGGCGAGGATATTTCCGGCACGTGCCGCCTGGTGAAGCGAGGCAAACAGTCGAGGATGGACATTCGCTCCAGCTGAGATAATGCCGTCGCCGCGCTGGCTCAAAAAGGCGATGGCTGTGTCGTCGCTATTGGACAGGAAAGTGAACCGACCGCGCAGATGCGGCGGCAGCGCGCTCGAGCAGGCGCAATTCCCGAGCGCCCCCACCAAGCCGACGATCGACGGGATGCAGGAAAAAGCTTCAAGCGTCTCCAGTGAAAGACCAATGGCACAACGAGACGGGGTGCTCTCGGCGATCAGGGGCAGCGTTGTTGCGGCCGCCAGCATCTCGAAGTGATGCACGATGCCCTTCTGCCCCGGCTTGGAATAGTAGGGGAGTGTAACCAGAGCCGCGCTGGCTCCCAGCTCTTCTGCCTGTTGGGTGAGGGCGACGGTGCCCGACGTGGAATTGGTGCCAGTGGCGGCAATGACCGGCACGCGGCCTGCCGCGACCCTGATACACGTCCGAATCACTGCGGCCCGCTCCTCCACGGAGAGAGTTGGGCCCTCGCCGGTCACCGTGCATACCGCCAGGCCGTCAATGCCGGAACGAATCTGCCGTTCCGCCTGATGTTCCAGCGCCGCGAAATCGACTTTGTCGTCGCGAAACGGTGTGGTGAGCGCCGTCGTGATGGTGCCGAGGCGCAACGAAGTGCTCGCTCGCATCTGCGCCTCAGAAACCGCCAAGAATTACATAGAGCTCGACGGTGGCGAGCACGATACCGAATATGATCAGCGCCTGCGCCGTTCGCCTTTCGCGCATCTGTCGCCTCGGCATCGGCTTTCGCGGCCGGGCGACGAGAAAGTTCACAGACATGAAATATCGCATTGCTTCTACCTCTGGATTGCAGGCACAGGCTAGCGCCTTTCGACCTAGGAAATCCATTCGGACCAGGACCGAAAGAAATAGAAATGGTATAAAAGACAGCCGTCATTCGCGGTGGTTCCGACGCCGGAATTGCATGCGAAATCAGGTTCTTGTCGGCGACCTCGGAATCGATCTCAGAGGCGCTTGAATCAGAAGACGAGCCATGCCGGCTTGATCTGTCGGTCTGAATGTCGAACACTATCGCGCCACATCCGAAGGAGCCAGAAGCGCTTGATATGTCGATAGAACAGCCCTTGATCGATACGGCGCTCGTGCGCCGGCTGATTGAACAGCAGTTTCCCCAATGGTCTACATTGCCGGTGAAGCCGGTCGAACTCGGTGGCTGGGACAACAGGACGTTTCACCTCGGCGATCGCATGACGGTGCGGCTGCCGAGCGCTACGCACTATGCCGATCAGGTCGCAAAGGAACAGCATTGGCTGCCGATCCTCGCGCCCCAACTACCGCTGGCGATCCCGTTGCCGCTTGCAATGGGCCGTCCGGCCAAGTCCTACCCGTGGCCGTGGTCCGTCTACGAGTGGCGCGAGGGTGAGACTGCCCGAATAGAACGGATTGCAGATCTCACGGAATTCGCCCTGACGCTCGCCGGCTTTCTGGACGCGCTGCAGCGGGTGGATGCGACAGGAGGGCCGCTGCCCGGCCCGCATAACTTCCACCGCGGAGGGACACTACACGTGTACGATACCGAGACCCGCAGGGCGTTGCTGGCTCTTGACGGAAGGATCGACGTGAAGGCCGCGACCGAAGTATGGGAGGCGGGGCTTTCGACCTCCTGGTGTGGGCCGCCCGTCTGGTTCCATGGAGACGTCGCCTACGGCAACCTCCTCGTCGAGGATGGCAGCCTCAGCGCAGTCATCGATTTTGGCACATCCGGCATCGGTGACCCTGCCTGCGATCTCGCGATTACCTGGCACCTGTTCGAAGGGGAGAGCCGCGAGGCCTTTCGCAAGGCCCGACCGCTCGACAAGGGAACCTGGGCGCGCGGGCGCGGCTGGACGCTGTGGAAGGCGCTGATCGTCGCGGCGGGGACGGCGGGCGCCAGCCAGTCCGGAGTTGAGAGGTCGTGGCGGGTGATCGATGACGTTTTGGCCGACCACCGCGAATGGGCATGATTGAAAAAGACAAGCTCCGTTGTCGGAAAGAGAGGCTCTGCGCCGTCCTTGGCATATACCGGAAGGCAGCGATCACAGTGCAGCGGACAAGTAGACCATTGAGAGCCCATTGCGGCCAAGGAGGAGACTGACATGAGCAAGACAATCGCAATCCTCATCGCGCGACTGATCTTTGGTGCCGTCTTTGTCATGGCGACGAGCTTCAAGTTCCTCGATATGCAGTCGACCGCAAGCTTCATTGCCGCTGCGGGTTTTCCCTTCCCGCTTTTCCTAGCCTGGGTCGCGGCCTTCTTCGAACTTGCGCTCGCCCTTGCTTTGCTGACAGGTGCCTTCTTTTCCGAGGCGTCGCTGCTAGCTGGAATCTACGTTGTCTTTCTTGCCTTCGCATTCCACGGCCCCGGTCGTTGGAGTGGAAGCCAGGCAGAGTTTGGATTTTTTATCGACCACTTCACATTCCTCGCCGGACTGCTGTTTGCGGCCGTCCATGGTCCGGGCGATGCGTTGGTCGTGAAAGCGGGCCTCGCGCGTCGAACCGCCTGATTTCGCGCGTTAACGCAATATGCCGTCGAGGGCGGGCATTCCGATGGCGGCGGAGGTGCCGATCAGCACATAGCAGATGATCCGAAAGGTGCTTTCCTTTGCAAGGCCGAACAGTCTGGAGCCTGCGAACAAGCCGACCGCATAGCTCGGCAGGATGATGACAGTCAGTGCAAACACCGCCTGCACGAACAGGCCGCCGGCGTAGTAACTGACGACGCTGAAGCAGGTCGATATCGAGAAATAGAGAATGACGTTGGCTCTGACCCTGGCAAAGTCGGTCTTCCCACCGAGCCAATAGGCAACGACGGGTGGGCCACCGAGCTGGGCTGCGCCGCTGAACAGGCCGGCGACCAGACCGACTGCGGTGGTGAAGTAGGTGCGCGGCTCGCCGTGGAAGCGCCAGCCGGAGACGAGGAGGGCGAGCAGGCAGGCGGCGATGATCGTGATGGCCCAGCGCAGAATGAGTGGGTCCATCAGCGCCAGAACGGCGGTGCCTGCGGGGACACCGAGCGCTGCGCCGATGGCCATCGTGAAAACGTCGCGTCTGTTGGCGCTTTTCCAGGCAGGTGGGATCATGCTGAGTGTCGCCAGTCCGTCGATCACCAGAAGAACGGGTGAAATGAGTTTTGGCCCGATGATCGCGCCGCCGAGCGGTATGAAGATCAGAGCCGCCCCGAAACCGGAGAAACCGCGGGCAAGCCCTGCGACGAAAGCGATTGCAATCAATGCGTAAAGCCCGTGATCAGGCAGCGCGGCGGCAAATGATGTGTTGAGGTCGGACATCCAAGCGCCGAAAGTCATGGAGAGGCGGCCCGGAATTACGAGGCCAGCATCAGATCCATGTTCTGCACCGCTGCGCCCGATGCACCCTTGCCGAGGTTGTCGAGTAGCGCGACGAGGTTCACCTGCGAAGTGCCCGGCGTGCCGAACACGAAGAGCTTCATCGTATCCTTGCCGGCGAGTTCCACAGCGTCCACGCGGGAAAGCCCGCGGCTCTCCTCAAGTGGCACGACCGTCACGATGTCCTGACCCGCATAATGGGCCGCCAATGCTGCGTGAATGCCCTCTAGTGTGGAGCCCTCAGCAAGTTCATCGAGATAAAGCGGCACCTGCACGATCATGCCCTGCGCGAATCTGCCGACCGACGGGGAGAAGATCGGCGCGCGGTCGAGCAGGCCATGGATCTTCATTTCGGGCACGTGCTTGTGCGTCAGCGGCAGGCCGTAAAGAAAGTGAGGCGCCGAAATGGCATCGTCGCGGCTCTGGTCTTCGATTTGCGCGATCATCTGCTTGCCGCCGCCGGTGTAGCCCGACACAGCGTTGACAGTGACCGGATAACCGTCCGGCAGCATTCCTGCTGCGCGCAGTGGCCGGATGAGGCCGATGGCGCCCGTGGGATAGCAGCCTGGGTTTGCCACGAAACGGGCGGCCTTGATCTTCTCGGCCTGCTCCTTGTCCATCTCCGCAAAGCCGTAGGCCCAGGAGGGAGTGACGCGGAAGGCCGTCGACGTGTCGATGACGCGCACATTGTTGTTGGCCGAAACCATCTGCACTGCTTCCTTGGAAGCGTCGTCAGGCAGGCACAGGATGGCGATATCGGCGCTGTTTAGCATGTCTTCGCGGATCGCGGCATTGCGCCGCTCGGCTTCCGGAATGGACAGAAGCTCGACATCCCGGCGTCCGGCCATGCGCGTGCGGATCTGCAAGCCCGTTGTGCCGTGTTCGCCATCGATGAAGATCTTCGGTGCCATTGTCTTGCTCACACTTTCAATAGGTTAGAAAGAAATCCGGAATCATTTTGCGAGTTGGATGAGTCAGCCGTCTGACGCTGCAGCGCGCCGTTCGGCATGCAGTCCCAGCATATACATCGCGACCGTCGCGCCCGCAATGGCGGTGATATCTGCATGGTCGTAGGGCGGTGAGACTTCGACGACGTCGGCGCCGCGGATGTCGAGCTGGTGCAGCCGTTGCAGCACGGAGAGGATTTTCGCGCTCGACGGACCACCCGAAACAGGTGTTCCGGTGCCTGGCGCATAGGCCGGATCCAGGCAATCGATGTCGAAGCTCAGATAAGCGGGCGCCCCCCGGGTATGCGAGATGATGGTTGCCGCGATGTCGTTGGCACTCATGTCTTCGACCTGGTGGCCATAGAGAATCTGAATGCCGAAGTCTTCAGGTGCGTGGGTGCGGATGCCGATCTGGATTGAGCGGTCCGGGTCGATGATGCCATCGCGCGCTGCGCGCGCCACGAAGGAACCGTGATCGATGCGCCTGTTGTCGTCGAACCACGTATCCTGATGCGCGTCGAACTGCACGAGCGCCAGCGGGCCGTGCTTCGCCGCATGGGCCTTGAGGATCGGCCAGGTGACATAATGGTCGCCGCCGAGCGTCAGGACGAAGGCGCCGCTGTCTACGATCGTCTTTGACTGTTGCTCGATCGCGGCAGGCGTTTCTTGGTGATTGCCATAATCCAGCAGGCAATCGCCGTAGTCGATGACCGCCATCTCGGCGAAGAGATCGCGGTTGAACGGATACTGCGGATCGTTGTCGAAGATCGCCGATGCGCGCCGGATCGCCTGCGGCCCGAAACGAGTCCCCGGTCGATTGGAAGTCGCCGCATCGAAGGGGATGCCCCACACGACGGCATCCACGCCGGTGAGGTCCTTCGTGAAGCGCCGGCGCATGAAAGACAGCGCGCCGGCAAATGTCGGGTCCGTCGCAGCGGAAGTGAGGCTGGTTGCCGTGAAGGCATGGTCGATCGACTTGTTCGCCAAGATCTGCTCCTCTGGATGGATGAAAGAACTGTGCTGATCAAAAACATCTTTCGAAATGCGGGAGGCCGGAGCCGGCCGGCCTCGCCGCCGGCAGTAAATCAGCCGGGCAGGCGGTCTGCCAAGACCTCGGGGCGTCCGATTCGCGGTGGTATTTCAAAAAGTTCGCCCGCTCGCGCCATCAGGGCGGCCGCCACCTTGCCGGTCAGATGCGCCTGTCTGCCGGCCTCATTGTCAAAGGCATCGAAGATCGCAAATGTATTGTGGTCATGGCGAATCGCGAACCATGCGATCGTTGCGGGCTCGGCGGCCACCAACGCCTGCGCGCTTGTCAAGAATTGCGCGACCTCTTCTTCCTTGCCGGCTTTGGCTTTGAGTTCAACGTAGAGAGCAAGTTTGGTCATCGTCGTCTCCTCTGTGCGCGCCTTCACCCGAGCGCAACCTACCACCAAGTCGCGACCGGCTTGAATGACTTCGTCAATCCGCCAGGGAAAAAAGGGCCGAGCCGGCAAAGAAAAAGGCCGGGCAAAAACCCGGCCTTCGTAATTCCCGTATTCTCGGTAAGCGATTAACGCTTGGAGAACTGGAACGAACGGCGGGCCTTGGCCTTGCCGTACTTCTTACGCTCGACAACGCGGCTGTCGCGGGTCAGGAAGCCACCCTTCTTCAGAACCGCGCGCAGGCCCGGTTCGAAGTAGGTGAGTGCCTTGGACACGCCGTGACGAACGGCACCGGCCTGGCCGGAAAGACCGCCGCCGGCAACCGTTGCGATGACGTCGAACTGGCCGTCACGAGCAGCAGCAACGATCGGCTGGCGCAGAATCATCTGCAGAACCGGACGTGCGAAGTACTCCGCAAATTCCTTGCCGTTGACGACGATCTTGCCGGAGCCAGGCTTGATCCAGACGCGGGCAACGGCGTTCTTGCGCTTGCCGGTCGCGTAGGAACGGCCAAGCGAGTCGACCTTACGGACGTGAACCGGAGCAGCTGCTTCGGAAGACGTGCCGAGATCCTTCAGGGAGGAGAGGTCAGCCATTGTTAGGCGCTCCTTACGTTCTTTTTGTTCAGCTTGGCGACGTCGAGAGCGACAGGCTGCTGTGCTTCATGAGGATGGTTGGAACCGGTGTAAACACGAAGGTTCTTCATCTGGCGACGACCGAGCGGGCCACGCGGAACCATACGCTCAACTGCCTTTTCAAGAACGCGCTCCGGGAAGCGGCCTTCCATGATCTGGCGAGCGGTACGCTCCTTGATGCCGCCGGCATAACCGGTGTGCCAGTAGTAAACCTTGTCGGAATACTTCTTGCCGGTGAATACGACCTTGTCGGCGTTGATGACGATAACGTTGTCGCCGTCGTCAACGTGAGGCGTAAAGGTAGCCTTGTGCTTGCCACGCAGACGCATAGCGATAACAGAAGCGAGACGGCCAACGACAAGCCCTTCGGCGTCGATGATCACCCACTTCTTCTCCACCTCTGCAGGCTTCTGGGAGAAGGTTGCCATAGTAGTTACTCTCTTTCGGATCCCTTGGCCCGAAGGCGAAAGGGCGTTTCTTGTTGCTTGATTTGATGGCCAATGGGCGCACCAAAAAGAAAGCAGCCGGGAAAGGCTGCGTTCTGGTGGCGTGTATAGAAGCAAACACCTTTCCGGTCAAGATTGATGACAGGGACGATTGGAAAAACAAAATAGCAAAATCAATAGCTTAGATATGTGGTATTTTGATACCTCAAATTTGTCGCGGTGGAATCGAGTACGTTACTGTTGCATGGGCGACCAGTTCATCCGGGTCTTGTTGAAAAATGGATGCTTCCATGATGGCGAGGCGTTTGCCGAGTTTCAGGATCTTGCAGGTGCACGTGGTCGGCAGTGGCTTTGGCAGCCGCAGGAAATTGATGTTCAGGCTGGTCGTCACAGCCAGCGCCACCGGGCCGATATGCGCGAGCACGGCAACATAGGCGGTGACATCGGCCAGCGTGAACAGGGCAGGGCCGGACACCGTGCCACCGGGTCTCAGATGCCGCTCGGCGGGTTCGAGCCGCATGCAAGCGCGGCCCGGTGCGATGTCGGTCACTGCAAAGACACGCCCATCGGTGTGGATCTGCGGAAAATCCGTCTCCAGAAACCGGTTGACCTCCTCGATCGTCATGACCAACTGCATCGCTTCTTCTCGAAATTGTTCATGGCTTATGGCAGAACTGTTAGCATGAAATGGACATTCAGGGAGTTCTACCATGGCTGAAGTCGTATCATTCCGAACGGACCCAAGCAAAGCGACCGCGTTGGTGCTCTGCAGGCTTTCCGACGGCATATTGAGGCTGACACTCAACAACCCACCCGCCAATGCGCTTTCGATCGCGGTTCTCGAGACGCTGCTCGGCGAGCTCCAGGAGGCCGGTGAGGACGACAACGTTCGCATCGTCGTCATTGCGTCGACCGGCAACGTTTTTTCCGCCGGCCACGACCTGAAGGAGTTGACGGCACATCGCGCCGATCCGGATGGCGGCGTGGCATTCTTCGAGGAAACCTTCGCGCTCGCCGCCGACCTGATGCTAGAGATCACGCGTCTGCCGAAGCCGGTCGTCGCCGAGATCGACGGACTGGCCACCGCCGCCGGCTGCCAGCTAGTCGCGTCGTGCGACCTTGCGATCTGCACCGATACTGCCACCTTCTGCACGCCCGGCGTGAACATCGGGCTGTTCTGCTCGACGCCCATGGTGGCCGTTTCGCGCGCGGCGCACCGTAAGCAGGCGATGGAGATGCTGCTGACCGGTGAGACGATCGATGCTTCAACCGCCAAGGATTTCGGTCTGGTGAACCGTATCGTGCCGAAACAATACCTCACCCAAGTCGTCACCAAATACGCATCAATCATCGCCAGCAAGTCGCCGCTGACGCTACGGGTTGGCAAGGAGGCATTCTATCGCCAGCTTGAGATGCCGGTGGAGGAGGCCTACAGCTATACCGCGCAGGTGATGGTCGACAGCATGACGAGCGGCGACGCCGAGGAAGGGATTGGTGCATTTCTGGATAAGCGCATGCCGGAGTGGACCGGCGAATAGCTCTAGCCAAGTTTCAAGACCAACCCGCCGAGGGCGATGATCGCGCCGGCAAGATATCGCCACCGGCTCGCCTTTTCTTTCAATACGACGACGGAGATGATCAGCGCGAAGAGGATCGACGTTTCGCGCAGTGCTGCAACGGTCGCGACCGGCGCCTTGGTCATCGCCCAGAGCGCCAGCCCGTAGGACGCGATCGAGCCTGCGCCGCCGATCAGGCCACGCCACCAGTTCACCCGCACATGCATCGCAACGGTGTAGAGGCCGCGGCGCGAGACAGCCCAGGAAAGTAGCAGCACTGGCGGCAGCAGCGACATCCAGAGCGTATAGGACACGGGATTACCGGAAATTCGCGCCCCGATTCCGTCGACGTAGGTGTAGGTGGCAATCACGCACGCATTGGCGAGCGCCAGACGAATCGCCTGTCCGCTGCCTTTGGGCGCTTCGAAGGCGAGGGTCAAAATTCCGGCGCAGATCGTCACCGTGCCGAGGAGCGTTCCGCCGGAAAGGCTCTCGTTCAGAATGAAGCCGCTCGTCGCGGCAATCAGAAGCGGTGCGCATCCCCGCATCAGCGGATAGACGAGCCCGATATCGCCCGCCCGATAGGCTGCTGCGACAAGCTGGAAGTAGATAAACTGAAGGATCGCCGAGGCGCCGATGTAGGGCCAGGCCGCTGCGTCTGGAAGCGGCAATAGCGCCAGGAAGGGCAGTGCTGCCACCGCGCCGCCTGCTGAGACGAGACTGGCATCGAGGGACTTGTCCGTTCCTGCCTTGATGATGGCGTTCCACGTTGCGTGCAGCAACGCCCCGAATAGAACCAGCAGAATGACGGTGATGGACAAGGCAAGGACTACCGGGTGGTGTATTGGAAGGAATAGCCGGAAGCTTGTTACGCCGACGCCGATAAAAAGCAACACCCGTGCCAGAACCGGCAATAGAGCAAATGGAGCGAAAAAATACAACTCTCAGATGATTTTCGGGGAGCATTGGAAGATGCACGTACGCCAAGGACTTTCAATAGAATATCCTCATTCAACCATGAGATGTTTCTAACATACGCGTGAACAAATGTAGACATATACACGATATACAGTGAACATTTGCGCGTTCAGGAGTCGCAATTTTTAGGCGTGATGCGCGATAGGCACACGCGTGCCAATTCTCGGTTGGTTTCGACGATGGTCGGGTTGTGTCATGCAACCGCTGCCACGGCATGAAGCAGTCAAGGCGAACTGCGTTTAGAGCCTATTGTCTGGAATTATGAAAGTCCCGTCCAGGTTGTCTAGGTTCTGGCAATTAAGAACGCGGCAGTTCGGATCGTCCTTTGTCGGGACCCCCGTCCACTCCGCGTATTGGTTGGCGTCGCAGAAGCGGCTGTTGCGAATGTAACGGTCGTACAAGGTCATGCTGGCAACGCGCTTCGAGGGATAGCGCAAGATGACCGCGCCTTCGTTGTGAATTGCCGCACGGGCCTTCTGACAGGTCATCGCCTGCGAATTGTAGCGGGAGATTGCCAACGCTGGCGATGCGGCCAGAACGAAGGCGGCGAAAAGCGCCGGTTTTCTCATCGAGACTTCCTCCTTCGGCTTTCTGATGCCTATATACGTTGGAACCGGCCATCGGTTTCAATTGCGCGGACCTAAGTGCGATCATTATTGGGAGAATAGGCGATATGAATCACGATCGATACGACGACGACTATATTCTCGACATTTTGCATTCGGTGAAGACCATCGCTTTGACGGGTGCATCCCCCAATCCTGCCCGACCGAGCAACGGCGTTATGGGCTATCTGCTGTCGCGCGGATATGAAGTGATACCTGTCAATCCGGGACAGGCGGGAAAACTGATACAGGGGCAGACGGTCTATGGCCGGCTCGTCGATCTTCCCGCTCCCGTCGACATGGTCGACGTCTTCCGCGCTTCGGAACATCTGTCTGGTGTCGTGAATGAAGCGCTTGCCATGAATCCTCGGCCGAAGGTGATCTGGGCGCAGCTTGGCGTCCGTGATGACGCCGCTGCCGCAAGGGCGGAAGCTGGAGGCATCAAGGTCGTCATGGATCGCTGCCCGGCAATTGAGTATCCGCGTCTTGTCGCATAGGAAGGGGAAAATTTTTCGCCAAACGCGTTTCGGTTGAAACAGATGGAGATTAACTTTTCTTGATCGTCCGCTATGCTCCGGCCCATTCGGTCAACCAGAATGGGAGGGCTTCATGGCCAATAACGATCCGGGATTCAATACTTTGGCAGTGCACGCGGGGGCCAAGCCGGACCCTGCAACCGGCGCACGCGCGACGCCGATCTATCAGACCACCGCCTACGTCTTCAATGACGCCGATCATGCCGCCGCGCTTTTCGGCCTGCAGCAATTCGGCAACATCTACACGCGCATCATGAACCCGACACAGGCTGTGCTCGAGGAACGGGTCGCTGCACTCGAGGGCGGCACGGCGGCTCTTGCCGTGGCCTCCGGTCATGCCGCACAGATGATCGTCTTCCATACGATTCTACGGCCGGGCGAGAATTTCGTGGCCGCCAAGCGCCTCTATGGCGGCTCCATCAACCAGTTCGGCCACGCCTTCGAAAACTTTGGCTGGCAGGTCCGCTGGGCCGATCCTGCTGATCCGGCGAGCTTCGAGAGCCAGATAGACGAAAAGACTCGCGCCATCTTCATCGAGAGCCTTGCGAACCCGGGCGGAACGTTTGTCGACATCGCAGCCATCGCTGACGTAGCCCACAAGCATGGTTTGCCGCTTATCGTCGACAACACCATGGCAAGCCCCTATCTCATTCGCCCGATCGAGCACGGCGCCGACATCGTCGTCCACTCGCTGACGAAATTCCTCGGTGGCCATGGCAACTCCATGGGCGGCATCATTGTCGATGGCGGCACCTTCGATTGGTCGAAATCCGGCAACTATCCGATGCTCTCCAGCCCGCGGCCGGAGTACAACGGCGTCGTCCTGCATTCGACCTTCGGGAATTTTGCGTTCGCCATCGCGTGCCGTGTTCTCGGCCTGCGCGATCTCGGCCCGGCGATATCGCCCTTCAACGCTTTCCTGATCCTGACCGGTATCGAGACACTACCGCTTCGCATGCAACGCCATAGCGAAAATGCCGCTGCCGTTGCAAAATGGCTGAAAGCCCACAGCAAGATCGCCTGGGTGCACTATGCGGGCTTGGAGGACGATCCGAACCACGCGCTGCAGCAGCGCTACTCGCCAAAAGGGGCAGGTTCGGTCTTCACGTTCGGCGTCAAGGGTGGCTACGAGGCCGGCAAGTCGCTCGTGGAAGGGTTGCAGCTCTTCTCGCATCTCGCCAATATCGGTGATACGCGCTCGCTCGTTATCCATCCGGCATCGACAACCCATCGCCAGCTGACCGACGAACAGAAGATCGCAGCCGGTGCCGGCCCTGACGTCGTCCGCCTCTCGATCGGCATCGAAGACGTGAAGGACATCATCGCCGACCTCGAACAGTCTTTCGCAAAGATCTGAGCCCGATGGCAAACCACGTCACCTTCGACATCAGGGGCGCCGAACCGGAGTTCGGCGCCCCTGAGGCCGACCGGATCGTTTCCGGCGATCCCCAGTTCAAAACGTGGAATCTGGAGGAGGCCGCGGGAGGCATCTATTCCGGTGTTTGGGAAGCGACTGCGGGCAAATGGCGCATCGTTTACGACGAGTGGGAATACTTCAGTGTGCTGTCCGGCCACTCTGTCGTCACAGAGGACGGCGGCGAACCAGTTCATTTGCACGCCGGCGATAGGATGATCCTGAGACCGGGCTTCAGGGGAACATGGGAAGTCATTGAAACGACTCGCAAGGACTATGTGATCAGGCTCTAAAATAGGCGCCCGATGCCAAGCGCTTTGCAATAGGCGCTTAGCGGCACCCCGCATGGGCACTACTTCCGTCGAAGTGTCTTAAGTCCGGTCGCCATTCGGGGCAAAGTCGGCGCGCACGATGCCGTGGCGCTGGAGCTTGTCGTAGAACGTCTTGCGGGGGATGCCCAGATCGGTGATCGTCCGCCGGACATCGCCGTTGTTGGCGTCCAGGGCTTCGCGGATAATATGGGCCTCATAGCGCTCCAGCCTCTCCGGCAGGGGCATGGACTCGCCTTGGTCCGGTATCGGCGCCGGCGGTCCACTCGAAATCTGTTCGACGCCAAGGACGAAACGCTCGGCAAAGTGCGACAGCTCGCGAACGTTTCCCGGCCAGCTGTGGTCGCGCAGATGGTGGTGTATCGAGGCCGAGGCAGCGGGCACGTCCCGTTTGAATCGCTTCGCGGCGCGTTCTGCGAAGTAGCCGAAGAGAAGCGGAATGTCGTCTCGCCGCTCTCTGAGAGGCGGAATGGAAATCGTGACGACATTCAGACGGTAATAGAGATCTTCACGGAAATCACCGCGCTGGCTGGGGTCGCCGAGATCGACCTTGGCGGCTGCGACGACGCGAAGGTCAACCGGCCGGACGTCGTTCGTGCCGAGTGGCGTGACCTCCCGCATTTCGAGAACGCGCAGCATCTGTACCTGCGTCGATGGCGGCATGCTTTCGATCTCGTCCAGAAAGAGCGTGCCGCCGCTTGCATGCTCGATGCGCCCGATGCGCTTCTTTTGCGCGCCCGTGAAGGCGCCCGGCTCATGGCCGAAGAGCTCGCTTTCGATCACCGTTTCCGGCAGCGCTCCGCAGTTGAGTGCAACGAAGTTTCCCGATGCGCGGCGGCTCCACTGATGCAACAGGCTCGCGACGACCTCTTTGCCGCTGCCGGTCTCGCCAGTCACCAGCACATCGACATCGGTATCGGCGATCTGCCGCAAGGTGTGCCGCAACCGTTCCATAGCTGGTGTTTGGCCGATCAGGGGCAGATCGTCGCGAACCTGCTCCGTCGCCTTGCGCAATGCGCGGTTTTCCAGAACGAGACGGCGTTTCTCGGCCGCCCGCCGAACACTCTGAATCAGCCTGTCCGTTGCAAACGGCTTGGTGATGAAGTCGTACACGCCATCCTGCATGGCCTTCACGGCCATTGGAATGTCGCCGTGGCCGGTGATGAGGATGACGGGCAGGTCTTCGTCCCGCTTCCGTACGCGTCCGAAAAGCTGCAGCCCGTCGATGTGAGGCATCCGGATATCTGAAACCACGACCCCTGGGAAATCCGGGGTGAGGGCAGCGAGTGCGTCGCCTGCTGCCGAAAAGGCGGACACGGAGAAGCCTGCAAGCTCAAGCGTCTGCTTTGTCGCCCGAAGGAGATCCCTGTCATCATCGATAAGGAAAATGGGGGCTGCTTCGCTCATGGTTTCGCCTTCACAAGATGCACGGTGAAACTCGTGCCGCTGTCGCCGCTGGTGACATCGATGCGCCCCCCGTAGTCAGCGGCAATATCCTTGGAGATGACGAGGCCGAGCCCCAGTCCGTTTTCCTTCGATGTGTTGAACGGCGTGAAAAGCGAACCCAAAATCGCGGCAGGGATCCCCGGGCCGTTGTCGGCGATCGTGATCGCGGCCTCATCTGATGTCTCGGTAACCGAAATCTCCACCTTCGCATCGTCGCGGCCTTCAAGCGCCTCCAAAGCGTTCTGGAAAAGGTTGATCAGGATCTGCTCCAGGCGAACGCGATTGCCGAGGACTGTCAGGCCTGGCGGGGGGTGGCGAATGGACAGCGCTTCAAGCTGACCGGAAAACCGACTTTTTAGCAGCACCAGAGCACCGTCGATGACATCGCGCAGCTCAACCGGTTCCGCTGCGGTTCTGCCTTTGCGGGCGAATGCCTTGAGCTCCTCCGTGATCCTACCGATGCGCTCCGTCAGCGCGGCAATTGCGCCGAGGTTTTCCCGCGCCGGATCGGTCTGCCTGCGTTCCAGGAAGACGCGGGCGTTGTCCGCATATGCGCGAATGGTGGCGACCGGCTGGTTGATCTCGTGCGCGACGCCCGCCGCGACCTGGCCCAGGATGGCGAGTCGGTTTGCCTGCACAAGCTCCTGCTGTACCACTTGAAGTCGTGCCTCGGTGTTTCGATGGTCGGAAATCTCGGCCTGAAGGCGGTCCCGAGCGCGGCTGAGATCCTCGGTGCGCTCAGCGACGCGCCACTCGAGTTCCTCGCGCATCCCCTGTTCGACGGCGATCCTCATCGCCGCGACTTGGCGACGCCGCAGGAGAAAGGCGCCGATTGCCAGAATGGGCACGAGTACAGCGAGCGTCAGGAGTCGCATCTCCCGCACGGCGGAAGCGATCGGGGCGTCGGTCGGAACGAGATATTCAAGTCGCCAGGGGGTTGTGGGGACGGCAGCAAAAAGACGCAGATATTCCGCTTCGCCGCTGCCGGGCAGCACTGCCGAGACGAGCGAGGCTTCCGGATTGATGATCTCGGGGCGCATGATGGGGAGGGGCGCAAGCGGGGCATCGCCGAATTGAAGGCTGTTGCGGATCGCCGCAAGATCCTCTTGCGGTATCGGAGCTGCCGTCATGAAACGCCACGATGGAATGCTCGTGATCAGCACGACCCCATGGTCATCCGTCACGTAGACGGGGCGGCGTGCGTCGCGCCAATCGTCCTCGAGTCTGTCGAATTCAAGCTTGACCACCACCACGCCGAGCGGGGCCGCGGCACTGCCGACACGGCGCGAGATGTAGAGGCCCGGACGTTTGCTGACGCTGCCTAGCGCGAAATGCTCGGCGGTTCCCTGTTCGATCGCTCGTCGGAAGTAGTCTCTGAAGGTGTAGTCATTGCCGACGAAGCTGATCGGTTCCCGCCAGTTGCTCGACGCGATCGCGATCCCATCCTTGCCGATAGCGTAGAGCACCGCCGCCTGGGTGCCCGAAACCAGCCGCTCGAGCTTGCGGTTCAAAACATCGACAGCCCTGCTGTGCGGCGACGACAGCCCATCGTCCACCTGCTGGTCTTCCGCAAGCAGGAGAGGCAGCGCTCGCGGTCTCTCCAGAACGGCGCGCAGCAATGCGACCTTGAGAGTGGCATCGGTCCGGCTCTGGCTTTCAAGCGCCTCGATCGAGGATCGGCGGCCGTAGAACTCCGCCCCGGCGAGCGCGGCGACAAGCGTAATCGCTGACAGAGCGGCAAAAACAAGCCAGACGCGCCGCGCGCGCCGGCTGACGTCAGCGACAAACTGAAATTCTGGGATCGATACTGGCGTTGCCATCGTCCAAGATGTGCGCAATTTCGCACATTCGTCAAATAAATTTGTGCGAAATGCCGCGCAATGTCCTCACGTCGTCTGAGGGGTTGCGATAAAAATAACATAAAATCATATGGATAGGGCGTCATGCGTGGACTGGCATGCGCGTTGCTATGTGTCCGCAAACAGCTGCACGGCTGTTGATCGAGCAACGCAATTGCCCCGGGAGGCCGAATTGGTTTGGGGCCTGATGGAGGACACTATGGGTGTAGCACTTCCGGTCGCGCAGCCGCGCGGCAAAGTACCATTTTACCGGCATCTCTACGTGCAGGTTCTCGCCGCCATCGCCGCGGGCATCCTGCTCGGGCACTTCTATCCGGACATCGGCACGTCGCTGAAACCGCTTGGCGACGCTTTCATCAAGCTCGTGAAGATGATCATCGCGCCGGTTATCTTCCTGACGGTTGCGACCGGCATCGCCGGCATGTCCGATCTGCAGAAAGTTGGACGTGTTGCAGGAAAGGCGATGCTGTACTTCCTCGTCTTCTCCACGCTGGCACTCGCCGTCGGCCTCGTCGTCGCCAACGTCGTACAGCCGGGTGCCGGGATGCACATTGATCCTGCCACTCTGGATGCGAAGGCCATTGCGACCTATACCGCAAAGGCGCACGACGCGACGGTCACCGGCTTCTTAATGAACATCATCCCGAACACGATCGTCGGCGCCTTCGCCGATGGCGACATTCTGCAGGTACTTTTCTTCTCTGTCCTTTTCGGCATTGCGCTTGCCATGGTCGGTGACCGCGGCCGCCCGGTCGTCGATTTTCTGCAGGCTCTGACTGCGCCTGTATTCAAGCTGGTGGCCGTCCTGATGAAGGCAGCGCCGATCGGTGCATTCGGCGCGATGGCTTTCACCATCGGCAAGTACGGCATCGGTTCCATTGCCAACCTCGCCATGCTGATCGGTACCTTCTACCTGACGTCGCTGATCTTCGTGCTCGTCGTTCTCGGTGCTGTTGCACGGTACAACGGTTTCTCGATCCTGGCGCTGATCCGCTACATCAAGGAGGAACTGCTGCTGGTGCTGGGCACGTCTTCCTCGGAAGCCGCACTGCCAGGCCTCATGGCGAAGATGGAGCGGGCGGGCTGCAAGCGCTCTGTCGTCGGCCTCGTCATCCCCACCGGCTACTCGTTCAATCTCGACGGCACCAACATCTATATGACGCTTGCAGCGCTGTTCATCGCCCAGGCGACGGACACGCCGCTTACCCTTGCTGATCAGATCCTGCTTCTGCTCGTGGCGATGCTGAGCTCCAAGGGTGCGGCCGGCATTACCGGCGCCGGTTTCATTACCCTGGCAGCGACGCTCTCCGTTGTCCCCTCCGTTCCGGTTGCCGGCATGGCGCTCATCCTCGGCATCGACCGGTTCATGTCAGAATGCCGCGCACTGACGAACTTCGTCGGCAACGCGGTCGCGACGGTCGTTGTCGCACGCTGGGAGAATGAACTGGACCAGACGCAGTTTGCCGCTGCGATGGCCGGCGAATTGCCGGAGGAAATCGAAGTCACTATACCCGCCCTGCAGGCGGCAGAATAACCCTCGCAGCAAGGGCTGCCGGATCATCGGCGACCCCGTCGGATCATCGGCAATCCGCGCTTCACCTGAAGCGCGGATATTTTTGTTCCGCTTACCAACTGAGTTCCAGCCGGTCCAATCCGTGGAAGTGGTAAACATCCTTGACGGACGGCGTCGTCGCAATCCTGAGGCCCGGCAACCGCTGGAACAGGATCGGCAGCGCGACGTTGAGCTCCAGGCGCGCAAGCGGCGCGCCGATGCAGAAATGAATGCCGGCTCCGAAGGAGAGATTGGGCGCCTCGTTGCGGGCCGGCTTGAACATCAATGGTTCGGTGAATTTCAGCGGATCGAGGTTGGCGGCCGCCAGGATAAGGCTGACCTTGTCGCCGCGCTTGAACGAAACACCGTCGATCTCAGCGGACTCCAGCGCCCAGCGTTGGAAGATGTGCACGGGCGCACAGATGCGCAGCGATTCTTCCACCGTACGCTCAGTGGCGGCTTCATCCTTGAAAAGTTCTGCCGGATCGTAGCCGCTATCTAGGATCATGCGGACGGAGTTGCCGATCTGGTGGACGGTTGCTTCATGGCCGGCGTTCAGCAGCACGATCGTGGTAGAGACCAGCTCGTCCTCGGTCAGGTACTGGCCCTTGTGCTCGGTGTGGATCATGTGCGTCAGCAAGTCGTCGCGGGGATTGGCGCGGCGCTCGGCAATGACGGTCTTCACGTAGTCGGAAAATTCCTTGGCTGCCATTTCGGCGCCGTCCTCATCCTCTCTGGTGCGGCCAAAGAGATACATGCGGATATAGGCATGCGACCACCTCAGAAGCTGCGGCCCCATCTCTTCCGGGATGCCGATCATGCGAGCGATCATCGTAACGGGGATGACATCGGCAAAGGCCGACAGCAGCTCAACTTGTCCCTTCTTCTCGAAGTCGTCGATCAGCCTGTTGGCCAGTTCGGCAAGCTCGGGCTTCATCTTCTCGACATGTCGCGACACGAAGGCGCGGTTGACGAGAGTTCTGAGGCGGGTGTGCTCGGGCGGCTCCAGCTCAAGCAGCGAATAGCGCTCGGCAAGATCGAAGTTGGCGAGATGCTGGTCCGGCTCGGGAAGACCGAGTTCCTCCCGCGTTGCAATGTGCAGGATCTGACGGCCGAATCGGCGGTCGCGCAACAGCGCGTTCACATGGTCGTAGCCGGTAAAGAACCATTGCTTCTGCTCTTCCCAGTAGAAGGTCGGACAATGGGCATGCAACGCCGCGTATGCGGCGTTGGGGTTGCTGTAGAAAGCTCGATTGCCGGCGTCGAGAGAGACGCGGCGTGTGGCGGGATCGATCGAAATAAAGGCCGGTATCATCATGTCTCAAGGCTTAGCGGATTTGCCAGGTCTCGAAAAGAGAACGCCTGCGGATCTTCAACCTCTCGACAGAGATCCGACACGGCGAAGGGCATGGATCTGATCGTCGAGCGTCGGAACGAGCTCGCCGCTGGTGCGATCAGGCTCGGTCGGCGCAGGGGCGGCAGTCTCGGCTTCTCCAAAGATGACGGTGCAGTTCCGGCCCGCTGCTTTCGCAGCGTAGAGGGCACGGTCCGCTGCGGAAACCAGCCTATCCATGTTGGCGTTGATAGGCGATGCGAGCGCAACACCTATGCTGACCGTCGCCGGAATGAGGGCGTTGCCGGTGCTGATCGGGACGCGGCAGAATTCCGCCCTGATCGATTCCGCAAGTGCTTCGGCTTCGGTTTGGTCGGCGACACCGGTGAAAGCTGCGAACTCCTCGCCGCCCATCCGTCCGAAGACACCTGCCTGGGTATACTGGCGCGCCATTCTGGCAAAGACAGTCAGCACCGCGTCGCCGGCCTGATGGCCAAAGCGGTCGTTAGTCCGCTTGAAGTTGTCCAGGTCGAACAGAAGAACGGCGATCTGCCGCTTTTCGTCGAACGCCCTGGTTTGGACGGGTTCGAACTGCCCGAACAGACCGCGTCGGTTGAGGACGCCGGTCAGCGCGTCCGTCACGCTGAGCAACCGCAGATGCCTCTCCGACCGCTCCATGATCACCCGAAAGGTAAGCGCGCAGGCAAACGTCAAAAGGAATGCCGTGCCGAGCGCGGCAGCGCCGGCGTAGTTGGCGGCTTGCAGATCCGTGGGAGCGGCGAGCCCGATGGCCACTGCGGTACCGAAGCAGAGGCCGCTCTGGATGAGAAAGATGGCCGCAAGCTTGGTCCTGGCAGCGTCACTCCCGGCATGGGGCGACGTGACAGCCATGGCAAGTGCCGTTGCGCCGGTTGCCGAGGCGAGATTGTAGAGAATGACGCGATTTGCGTAGTCGTCGTTGACCCAGGGAAGGAAGACACCTGCGAGCCAGACAAGGGGAGGCAGCAGCATCCACCACTCGGCCTTGCGCCTGTAGAGCGCCAGATAGCCGGCAACCCAGGCGCTCTGACCAGAAAGCGCGACAGCATTGCCTGCTTCGATCGAGAGGAAGTTCGGGATGTGGCCGCGCAGGGCCACCATGGCAAAGCCGGCGGCGCTTAGCAAAAAGCCGATGCCCCAAAAAAGATAGGTCCTGTTGCGGACATCATGGCGCCAGGCCATGAATGCAACCAGTGCAAGCGTCATGGCCTCGGAGCACCAAATGGCCAATCCCGTTGTAACATTAAACACGGCAATACCCCTTGTTGGGCGCATACTCGTCGAAGAAGCTGGCAACTTCGTTAATCACCGGCCACTCGCTGATGCCCGCCCGCACTTATCCGACGATAGGATTTCCGTGAGGTAAACATGAGGCGGCCTGCGGATTCAGCTTTCCTTCATCTTGCTGCCGAGAAAAGCTGTGAGGGCGCGCACCCGCCCATCGCCATTGATGACCGTTTTGGACAATACCCCTAGGAAAGGCACAAAGTTATTCACATGGCTCCCGGCCCTCTTAACGTTATGCATAGGCGCGTCTTGAAGAGGAGGGTAGGGAAGTTCTATGTAGAGGTAAGGCATTTTCTTTGATTCCCGGCGTCGGGCCGGAAAGACGTTGACAAAGGACGCACATGAGAAACCCAGTCGATACCGCTATGGCCCTCGTGCCGATGGTTGTGGAACAGACCAATCGCGGTGAACGATCCTACGACATCTATTCGCGCCTGCTTAAGGAACGCATCATCTTCCTGACAGGTCCGGTCGAGGATCACATGGCGACGCTCGTTTGCGCCCAGCTGCTTTTCCTCGAAGCCGAGAACCCGAAGAAGGAGATCGCGCTTTACATCAATTCGCCAGGCGGCGTCGTGACTGCCGGCATGGCGATCTACGATACGATGCAGTTCATCAAGCCTGCTGTATCGACGCTCTGCGTCGGTCAGGCAGCATCGATGGGGTCGCTGCTGCTGGCTGCCGGCGACAAGGACATGCGTTTCGCGACGCCGAATTCCCGCATCATGGTTCACCAGCCTTCAGGCGGCTTCCAGGGGCAGGCTTCCGATATCGAGCGCCACGCGCGCGATATCCTCAAGATGAAGCGCCGCCTGAACGAGGTCTACGTGAAGCACACGGGCCGCACCTATGACGAAGTTGAAAAGACACTGGATCGCGACCATTTCATGGATGCCGCCGAGGCGCGCGACTGGGGCGTTATCGACAAAGTCCTGACGTCTCGCGCCGAAATGGAAGGCGATGCGGCCTAGTAAGAAGTAGGGATGGTGTTTTATCCGCCACAGTTCTATCTCATTTGTGATCGAACAAGGGAATAAACCCGGTGGCGGGTGAACCAATCTCAAGTATTAATGCTATGTTGAATTTTTATGACATAGCATTCGGCTTCGAAGGGGAAATCGTTGCCGCCGGAGCCAGGACTGCCTAGTCTTGACCCGGTTCGTGCCCCTTAACGGCCTTGGCCGGCTGGAGCTCCAGAGTGGAGCAGGCCAATGAGTTGACCGTTATTTCACCTTGAAATGCGGCGTGCTGGAAGGAAAGTGATATGAGCAAAGTCAGCGGCAGCAACGGCGGCGACTCCAAAAACACCCTCTATTGTTCGTTCTGCGGAAAGAGCCAGCACGAAGTCCGGAAGCTTATTGCCGGACCGACAGTTTTCATCTGCGATGAATGCGTCGAACTGTGCATGGACATCATCCGCGAGGAAAACAAGTCCTCGATGGTCAAGTCCCGTGACGGCGTTCCGACGCCCCAGGATATCATCAAGGTCCTCGACGAGTACGTCATCGGCCAGCGTCAGGCGAAGAAGATCCTGTCTGTTGCCGTTCACAACCACTACAAACGCCTCGCGCACGCCTCCAAGAACGGCGAAGTCGAGTTGGCGAAGTCCAATATCATGCTGGTCGGCCCAACCGGCTGCGGCAAGACCTATCTTGCCCAGACGCTCGCTCGCATCATCGACGTTCCGTTCACGATGGCTGACGCGACGACGCTGACCGAAGCTGGTTACGTCGGCGAAGACGTCGAGAACATCATCCTGAAACTCCTTCAGTCTGCGGATTACAACGTCGAACGCGCCCAGCGCGGCATCGTCTATATCGACGAAGTCGACAAGATTTCGCGCAAGTCCGACAACCCCTCGATCACCCGCGACGTGTCGGGCGAGGGCGTGCAGCAGGCGCTTCTCAAGATCATGGAAGGCACGGTTGCCTCGGTGCCGCCGCAGGGCGGGCGCAAGCATCCGCAGCAGGAATTCCTGCAGGTCGATACGACGAACATCCTGTTCATCTGCGGCGGCGCTTTTGCCGGCCTCGACAAGATCATCTCCGCCCGCGGCGAGAAGACCTCGATCGGTTTCGGCGCGACCGTCAAATCGCAGGACGATCGGCGCGTTGGCGAAGTGTTGCGTGAACTCGAACCGGAAGATCTGGTCAAATTCGGCCTCATCCCGGAATTCATCGGTCGTCTGCCGGTTCTGGCAACGCTTGAAGACCTCGATGAAGACGCGTTGATCCAGATCCTGTCAGAACCCAAGAACGCGCTCATCAAGCAGTACCAGCGCCTGTTCGAGATGGAAGATGTCGAACTGACGTTCCACGAGGACGCTCTGCGCGAAATCGCCCGCAAGGCGATCACCCGCAAGACCGGCGCCCGCGGTCTGCGCTCGATCATGGAAAAGATCCTGCTCGACACGATGTTCGAACTGCCGACACTGGAAGGTGTTCGCGAGGTCGTCATATCGGACGAGGTTGTCCGCGGCTCTTCGCGTCCGCTCTACATCTACGCGGATCGCCAGGACGAGAAGGCAAACGCTTCAGCGTAAAGCGCTTTCGATATCTTTGCGATACGAACCGTGATTTTTAGGGGCTTGCCGTCGGCGAGCCCCTTTCTATTTGCAAACCGGTGCGCAGCGCTGATAAATCTTGCTGATGAGATCGGAAACCACCTCCGTTGCCGTTGCGAATTGATGCGCCGTTCGCGATTATGCAATGATTCCGTTGGTGTGTTTCGGCCTTGTATTTTAGCCGGTTCGGAAATGGTAAGCGCCGGTCCAGCATGGTGCGCCAGAGTGCAGGTGTTCCGTTGTAGCATAGCTGTCATGTCCAGGGGGACGTGGGCCATGGCGCAGCTTGAAAAGCGTAGTCAGAACCTCCACTTGTGTCTCAAGTGAGAGTGTGGCCGGTCCAAAACGGCCGCGCCAGAAGAGCCCGGCAACGGGACGATGGAAAGGAAATAAAATGACGAAGAAAACGTCAGTTGCGAGCATCGCTTATCCGGTTTTGCCTCTGCGCGACATCGTGGTCTTCCCGCATATGATCGTGCCGTTGTTCGTCGGCCGGGAAAAATCGATCCGTGCCCTTGAAGAGGTCATGGGATCCGACAAACAGATCATGCTCGTTACTCAGATCAACGCCAGCGACGACGATCCGGAACCCTCAGCTATCCACAAAGTCGGCACTGTTGCCAATGTTCTGCAATTGCTGAAGCTGCCCGACGGCACCGTCAAGGTTCTCGTCGAGGGCCGTGCACGCGCTGAAATCGACGCCTATACGGATCGCGAAGATTTTTACGAAGCGCTTGGCCATGTGCTGGATGAGCCAAACGACGATCCGGTCGAACTTGAGGCGCTGAGCCGCTCGGTCGTGTCCGAATTCGAGAGCTACGTAAAGCTCAACAAGAAGATTTCACCTGAGGTTGTCGGCGCTGCCAGCCAGATCGACGATTACTCGAAGCTTGCCGATACGGTCGCTTCGCACCTGTCGATCAAGATCACCGAAAAGCAGGAGATGTTGGAAACCACCAGCGTCAAAGCACGCCTCGAAAAGGCGCTCGGCTTCATGGAAGGTGAGATCTCGGTCCTTCAGGTCGAGAAGCGCATCCGCTCGCGCGTTAAGCGCCAGATGGAGAAAACCCAGCGCGAATACTACCTGAATGAACAGATGAAGGCGATCCAGAAGGAACTCGGCGACGGCGAGGAAGGCCGCGACGAGATGGCCGAACTGGAAGAGCGCATCGCCAAGACCAAGCTTTCCAAGGAAGCCAAGGAAAAGGCAGATGCCGAGCTGAAGAAGCTGCGGCAGATGAGCCCGATGTCGGCCGAAGCGACCGTTGTCCGCAACTACCTCGATTGGCTGCTCGGCATTCCGTGGAACAAGAAGTCCAAGGTCAAGTCTGATCTGAACAATGCCGAGAAGATCCTCGAAGCGGATCATTTCGGTCTCGACAAGGTCAAGGAGCGCATCATCGAATATCTGGCCGTGCAGGCCCGCGCGACCAAGATCAAGGGTCCGATCCTGTGCCTCGTCGGCCCTCCGGGCGTCGGCAAGACCTCGCTCGCCCAGTCGATCGCCAAAGCGACCGGCCGCGAATATGTTCGCATGGCGCTTGGCGGCGTTCGTGACGAAGCCGAAATCCGCGGTCACCGCCGCACCTACATCGGTTCGATGCCCGGCAAGGTCATCCAGTCGATGAAGAAGGCAAAGAAGTCCAACCCGCTCTTCCTGCTCGACGAAATCGACAAGATGGGTCAGGACTTTCGTGGCGATCCGTCGTCGGCTCTGCTCGAGGTGCTGGATCCGGCGCAGAACTCGACCTTCATGGATCACTACCTGGAAGTCGAATATGACCTGTCGGACGTGATGTTCATCACGACGGCGAACACGCTGAACATTCCGGCACCTTTGATGGACCGCATGGAAGTCATCCGTATCGCCGGCTACACCGAAGACGAGAAGCGCGAGATCGCCAAGCGGCACCTGCTGCCCAAGGCCATCAAGGAACACGCACTGCAGCCGAACGAATTCTCGGTCAGCGATGATGCCCTGATGGCGATCAGCCAGCAGTATACCCGCGAAGCCGGTGTTCGTAACTTCGAACGCGAATTGATGAAGCTCGCCCGCAAGGCGGTCACCGAGATCATCAAGGGTAAGTCGAAGTCCGTTCACGTCACGGCCGCCAACATCGACGACTATCTGGGCGTTCCGCGCTTCCGCCACGGCGAAGCAGAGCGCGAGGATCAGGTCGGGGTTGTCACCGGTCTTGCCTGGACGGAAGTCGGCGGCGAACTGCTGACGATCGAAGGCGTGATGATGCCTGGCAAGGGTCGCATGACCGTTACCGGCAACCTGAAGGAAGTCATGAAGGAATCGATTTCCGCTGCGGCATCCTATGTCCGCTCGCGCGCCGTCGATTTCGGCATCCAGCCGCCGCTCTTCGACAAGAGCGACATCCACGTGCACGTGCCGGAAGGCGCGACACCGAAGGATGGTCCGTCGGCCGGCGTCGCCATGGCGACCGCGATCGTCTCGATCATGACCGGCATCCCTGTGAACAAGGATGTTGCCATGACCGGTGAAATCACCCTTCGCGGTCGCGTGTTGCCGATCGGCGGGCTCAAGGAAAAGCTGCTAGCAGCGCTTCGCGGCGGCATCAAGAAGGTGCTCATTCCGGAAGAAAACGCCAAGGATCTGGCGGAGATTCCGGACAACGTGAAGAACAACATGGAGATCATCCCGGTATCCCGCATGGGCGAGGTGATCAAGCATGCTCTGGTACGCAGACCGGAGCCGATCGAATGGGATGGCACGGTGGAAACGCCGGTCATCGCGACGGTCGAAGGGCTCGATGAAACGGGCGCAACCATAGCTCACTGAGCCCTGTTTGCCACATTCGTGCCAAATTGCTTAAAAACCCTGAAAAGGCTGGCGTTTTCGCCAGCCTTTTTTTGTGAAAACCACGTGTAGACGCTTGCATTTCCTTTGTTTGCAGGGTCTTTGGGGTTCGGCGGGCCTGATGAACGTTATTCTGCGCCTAGCTTATAGATTTGAGTCGTTTCGAACCATTTAGAAAGGGGTGGAAACATGAACAAGAATGAACTCGTGTCCGCAGTTGCCGAAAAGGCAGGACTCTCGAAGACCGATGCTGCTTCTGCAGTTGACGCAGTTTTCGAAGTTGTCCAGGCTGAACTCAAGGGCAAGGGCGACGTTCGCCTCGCTGGTTTCGGTAGCTTCACCGTTTCCCATCGCGCTGCCACGAAGGGTCGCAATCCTTCCACGGGCGCAGAAGTCGATATTCCGGCTCGCAACGTGCCGAAGTTCACGCCCGGCAAGGGCCTGAAGGAAGCCGTCAACGGCTGATAGGTTTGCTTGGCTGCCGGGTAACGAGACCGGCGGTGCAAAGTCTTTCGAAGGGTTCGGCGCAAGCCGGACCCTTTTCGCATTCAGAAGTCCTTGATGTCGATGCGGCTTTGAACTAGGCAATTGGACGTTCTCAGGGCGGGGTGCAACTCCCCACCGGCGGTAAGAGCATCTGCTCAAGCCCGCKAGCGCCTTTCCGGTCGATGCGGCAGGGGTCAGCAGATCCGGTGTGATTCCGGAGCCGACGGTTAAAGGCCGGATGAAAGAGAATGAGCAAAGCGCACGAAGGGCAGAATCTGCCCGGCGTCGGCCGTTGTGCTCATGCGTCCTGATTTGTGTTGGTCCTTTTGTGCGGATGAATGACATGAATCAGACTTCCCTTGCGCGTCTTCCATCACGCGCCATGGCCGGAGCCGGCTGGATGGTGCTCGCTGGCATAGCCTTCGCGATCCTCAACGTCGTCACGCAATGGCTGACGATGAAACTTGCATTCCCATCGGCTTCTGCGGCCTTCTGGCAGTATGCATTCGCGCTCGTCTTTTCGCTGCCATTCCTGAAGAAGGTCGGTCTCGCGGCGATGCGAACGCACTATCCTTGGCGGCATGTCATCCGGGTAGCCTTCGCGGCCCTTGGCGTCCAAGCCTGGATTGCCGGGCTTGCAGTCGTTCCGATCTGGCAGGCGATTGCCTTGGTAATGACGTCGCCCTTCTTCATCATCTTGGGCGCAAGGCTCTTCCTGGCGGAGGAGGTCGGATCGGCACGCTGGGCCGCGACGGGCGTCGGCTTCGTCGGAGCGATGATCATCCTGCAGCCATGGTCGGACAGTTTTACCTGGGCAGCTTTCCTGCCGATCCTTTCTGCGCTTCTCTGGGGTGCTTCGTCGCTGATGACCAAAAGCTTGACCGGCATCGAGCGACCCGAGACGATCACGGTGTGGCTGCTGGTTCTCCTGACGCCGATCAACGGTGGGCTAGCGCTCGCTGCCGGGTTCAGCGTTCCGACGGGGCTCGCACTTGCCCTGTTCGTCGCGGCAGGACTGCTGACGGCCATGGCGCAGTATTTCCTGACGCTTGCCTACGCCGTCGCCGATGCAGCCTATGTGCAGCCCTTCGACGATCTCAAGCTACCGCTGAATGTTCTGGCCGGCTGGCTCGTCTTCGGGTACGCGCCGGCGGGTTTTCTATGGCTCGGAGCCCTTTTGATTCTCGGCGCGTCGCTTTTCATCATGCGAAACGAGATGAAGCGGGAGCGCCAGCGCGGCGGCTGACTGCCGGTCGAGAAAAGTCGGCTCTTGTCATGCCCCTGTTACGACGGTCGCCCACAACGCACAGGTTCGACTTTTCGACGCAGGGGGATTCCATGACGACTTTTTCGCGCAAGGCAGCGCTTGCTGCCGTGCTCCTGACATCCGTTGCCTTTCCGGCAGCCGCTGAGCCGGTCTTCAACCGCATCGCATCCTTTCCGGTGGCATCGAACCTGCCGGCAGATAAGGACAAGCTCTCGACCACTTCGGCGGAGATCGTCACAGCCACGGATGATGGTATGACGCTTATCTACAGCGACAGCCCCTTGGGCGCGATCGGCTTCGTCGACATCTCCGACGCCAGGTCACCGAAGGCTGGCGGCGCGTTGATGATGGACGGTGAGCCGACATCCGTTGCTTCCGCAGCCGGCAAGGCCCTGGTCGCGGTCAACACGTCGCAGAGCAAGGCAACGCCATCGGGCCACCTGGCGGTGGTGGACGTCGCGTCGAAGAAAATCGAAGGCACCTGCGCTCTCGGCGGCCAGCCGGACTCCATCGCGCTCAACAAGGACAAGACGCTCGGTGCGATCGCCATCGAGAACGAGCGGGACGAGGAGGTCAACGACGGTAAAATTCCGCAAATGCCGGCGGGTGATCTCGTTCTCTTCCAGCTGAAGAACGGCGTTGTCGATTGCGCCACCATCCAGCATGTCGCGCTCGCAGGTCTCGCGGGTGTTGCACCGGAAGATCCGGAGCCTGAATTCGTTTCGTTCAATAACCAAAACGAAATCGCGTTGACCCTGCAGGAGAACAACGAGATCGTCATCATCGACGCGACGACCGCCAAGGTGAAGACGCATTTTACCGCAGGCAGCACCGATCTGGCCGGGATCGATACCAAGCGCGACGGCGCCCTGAAATTCACCAGCGAGCTGAAGGCGGTCGCGCGCGAGCCCGACGCGGTAAAATGGCTGGACGACGAGCGTCTGGTCGTCGCCAACGAAGGCGACTATCAGGGCGGATCGCGCGGTTTCACGGTCTTCGACAAAACTGGCAAGGTCCTCTACGAATCCGGCGCGTCCTTCGAACGCGCAGTCGCAAACATCGGTCACTATCCGGACAAGCGTTCGTCCGCGAAGGGCGTCGAGCCAGAAGGCCTTGAGGCCGCGACCTTCGGTGGCCAGCCCTATTTCTTTGTGCTTGCCGAGCGTGCCTCGGTGGTCGGCGTCTACAAGGATACCGGCGCGGAGCCGGAACTCACGCAATTGCTCCCCTCGGGCGTTTCACCCGAAGGAGCCGTGGCTTTGCCTGCCCGCAACCTCTTTGTCACGGCAAACGAAGTCGACCTGGGGAAGGATGGCGGTCCGCGGTCGCATGTCATGATCTACGCATTCGCAGAAGGCGAGAAGGCCTATCCGCAGATTGTCGCAGCAGAAAAGGACGGGAACCCGGTCGGTTTCGCGGCTCTCTCCGGGCTCACCGCGGTGCCGGAAGCGCCCGGCCAGCTGTTTGCCGTCAGCGACAGTGTCCTCGGACTGCAGCCGACGATCTACACGATCGACGCCACCAGGAATCCGGCCGTGATCACCGAGACGCTGACCGTCAAGCGCGATGGCCAGCCTGCCCAGAAGCTGGACATCGAAGGCGTCACGGTCGACGAAAAGGGCTGGTTCTGGCTCGCTTCCGAAGGCAACAGTGAAAAGCTGGTGCCGCATGCCCTCTATCACGTCAATCCGAAGGGCGAGATCAAGGAGGAGATTGCGCTGCCCAAGGAGTTGACGGACAACGAAATCCGTTATGGCTTCGAAGGCGTAACGATTGTCGGCTCCGGCGATGACGCCACGCTCTGGATGGCGGTGCAGCGGGAATGGAAAGACGACGAGAAGGGCTTCGTTAAGCTCGTGTCCTACAAGCCGAAAAGCAAGGAATGGGGCGCCGTCCGTTACCCGCTCGAGAAGTCCGAAGCGGGTTGGGTCGGCCTCTCTGAGATCTCCGCGCACGACGGCAGCGTCTACATCATCGAGCGAGACAATCTCATCGGCGATGCGTCGAAGCTGAAGAAGCTCTACAAAGTCGCAATCGCCGACCTGAAGCCTGCCAAGCTCGGTGGCAAACTGCCCGTCGTCAAAAAGGTCGAAGCCCATGATTTCCTGGGCGAGCTCAAGACGGCGACCAACGGCTACGTGCTCGACAAGCTCGAAGGCTTTGCCTTCGACGCCTCCGGCAAGGCGTATGCGGTCACGGACAATGACGGCGTCGACGATACGTCCGGCGAAACGCTGTTCTTCCCGGTCAATCTCGTTGGCATCAATTGAGAACAAACAGGTAAGAAGTGAGAATGGCCGGGTCGAACCCGGCCATTCCCGTTTAGATCGCGGACGTTACCACCGTTGGTGCACATGCGGGGCAATCAGTCGCTCGTAAATCTCACGCGTGGCTTCCATCAACTCATGAGACGGCGGAGCGAGGTTCGCCGCTGCTGCATTGGCGCTTGCCTGTTCGGCATTGCGCGCGCCAGGGATAACGACGGTGACTGCGTCGTTCATCAGGATCCAGCGAAGCGCGAAGGCAGCCATCGATACGCCGGCAGGAACGAGTTTGCGCACTTCCTCGACGGCCTGGAGGCCCACCTCGAAAGGTACGCCGGCAAATGTCTCACCGACGTCAAAGGCTTCGCCGTGACGATTGAAATTGCGATGATCGTCACTTGCGAACTTCGTCTCGCGGGTGATTTTGCCCGATAGAAGCCCGCTTGCGAGCGGCACTCGTGCGATGACCGCGATGTTCTTCCGGCGGGCCTCCTGGAAGAACAGATGATCAGGCCGCTGGCGGAAGATGTTGTAGATGATCTGGATGCTGACGACACCCGGATATTCGATTGCCTTCAGTGCTTCCTCGACCTTCTCGACGCTGACGCCGTAGCCCATGATCTTGCCTGCCTTTTGCAGTTCGGCCAGTCCTTCGAAAACCTCGGGACGATAGAGTACATCCGTCGGCGGGCAGTGAAGCTGTACGAGATCCAGGCAATCCACACGAAGATTCGCGAGACTGCGATCGATGAAGCTCTCGATATTGGCTTTGGTGTAACCATCGGCCACGTGCGGGCTGAGTCGGCGGCCGGCCTTGGTTGCGACCATTGGACGCTCGCCGCCACGGCCTTCCAGCACGTCGGCAATGATCTTTTCCGAGCGCCCATCTCCGTAGACATCTGCTGTGTCGATGAAGGTCATGCCGGCATCTAGCGCCGCGTTGAGCGCATCGCGGCCGTCCGCCTCGCTGACATCGCCCCATGCGCCGCCGATCTGCCACGCACCGAAGCCGATATTGGTGACGGTGTGGGGCAGGTGGCCGAAAGAATGTTGTTTCATGGAAATTCTCCGCGTGATCATTTGACCCGGCACTAGCAGCGGGCCGGTCTGTGGGCAAGCCGTTGCGGCAGGAGATAGGGCACGATGCCGCCGGCGTCGTTTCTATTTCTTGGAAAAGCTGACCTGCACCCGGGCGACCGGAAAAGCGTACTTTTTCGCCCCACGCGGAGTTTAACAGGGTGCCATCGGGCATCAGGCGCAGCGTGTCGTGAAAGCGGACGATATTCTCGCAAGGTCTGGGATCGAGATCGACGAGATGAGTGTAACGTGCGACGTCGCCTGTAATTTTCACCTTGGCTTCGCCGATCACGTCTTCACGCGTCCCCATGTACCGGCCCGGCGCAGTCTTCATAAATCGCCAGGACTTTCGATCCCGCTTGCCGTCGGCATAAAGGAAGTCTTCGCAAAGCGTCAGCACCTTGCCGTTCCAGCGGCCGGCGAGTGCGACCGTGAAGCTGCGATCGACGCCGCTGATCGCCTGGAAACGACCGATGCAACGCTTCGTCCTGCGAGGAAATCCTCGGACCGGAAATCACGGCGCCTCCGCGAGGAGGGAGCAGCAAGCTGGCAGCCAGCGCGCTTGCGATGAACCCTCCGGCCTGGCGCATGATCATTCCTTGCTCTACTTGGATGAAACCGCTCTATGCCTTACGTTCGGTTGAGCGAAACAGATCAACGGGCAAAGGAATGGACGATGGAGATCAAAGCTGCTGGATCGCGACCTTCGATGAGGGCGCCCGCCGCGTACTTCACCGGCGCTGTCCGGCAGGACCCGCTGATGGAAGCGCCCGAGCCTGCGCGGGTGAGGGTGGTCAGCGTCACCTTCGAGCCCGGCGCCCGGACTGCCTGGCACACGCATCCCTTGGGGCAGACGCTGATCGTCACGTCGGGAAGGGGCCTGGCGCAGAGCTGGGGCGGCCAGATCCGCGACATCCGGGCGGGGGATACCGTCTGGTTCGCGCCTGGTGAAAAGCACTGGCATGGCGCCGCGTCCGAAACGGCAATGACGCATATCGCCATCCAGGAGGCCCTCGACGGCAACGCTGCCGACTGGATGGAACATGTCAGCGACGAGCAATACGCCGGAAAGGCCTGAGGCGGCCTAAAGGCGCTTCAGGCAGTAGGAGAAATGCGCATGTGATTCGATGGTGAGAAATTCGAATTGCCAGCCGTAGTCGTTGCAGAATTTGGCTACGGCCTCGACCACGCCGTAGACGATCGGCTTGACGGTGTTGCCGGTGCAGAAATCGTGACCGGCAATTCTGCCCGTGCGTTTGACCTTCTTCTCGCACAACAGAAGCTCTTGCCAGGTGAGTTCGAACGAGTGATCCGTGTCGATATAGGCCCAGTCCAGGAAATCGTCCTCGAACTCCGCAAGCTTTTCGAGCGACGTGCCCTGCATCAGATGTAGCTGGCCGGCCTCGATCTGATGCTTGAACTGGGTATGGATCTGATCAAGCCCCGAGCTGTAGCGATCCATGCTCCACGGATCGATCAGGTAAAGCTGGGCCGGACGGTTCTTATCGAGGATCTCTGCCGTATATTCCCCGAAAGCGGCGCCCACCTCGACGCCGATGCCGCCATTGGGGATGCGATAGAGCAGCTCCCCCCGGTCTGGAAGCAGTCGCGCGTTTTCCGTGTGGTGGGCAGCAAGCTGGGTGCGCGGCATGCTCACCCGTTGTGCCTGCCGTTCCTCGCGTGTTTTCATGATGCTGTCTCGGATACTGATAGATGTGGGCTGGCGAGCCATGCTGGCTCAGGCGCAGCCCCTTATAGCCAGCCCAGGGCACCCTTGGCTAGCCATGACGAGATCGCGAGGCGTCGCGGGGCCCGAGGCACCATTGGCTTCGTCTACCGGTAGATCAGCCAGTCTTTCGGCACGTGGGAAATATTGGCAACGCCGTGAACGGAAACGCTGTCGCCGCCTGATGCCTTCGCCATACCGAGCGCCTGCTCGGCAAATGTCATCAGAGCATCCGCAGCACGCGCCTGTTTGGACATGCATACCCCGACCGAGAAAGAAAGGAGGGCGGCTTGCTTGCCTGAAACCGGATGGACGACGGGCATGCCCTTCAGTCGATCGCGAAGCCGATCGACAAGCCGCATGATCTCCGTCTCGTCGGCCGTGCGAAAAATGAAACCGAATCGTCCGCGATCGAATCGGCAGGCGAGATCCTCGTTGCCGAACATCGGCTGAATCGCGGCGCCGATCTTTTTGAGGACCGGTTCGATCAGATTTGGAATGGTCGTGATTGCCTCGTACCGGTCGAGTTCGGCGAAGGCGATCCCGCACAAATCGGGAAGCCCGGACTTGTCATAGACTTTCGCCATTTCCTTGTTGAACATTCGGCGATTGCCCAATCCGGTTATCGCGTCCGTGAATTTGGCGGTCTCGGCTGCCGCTGCCTCACGCTGCACCTGTTCGAGCTTGTGAGATTTCTCGACGACCTTGGAGGCGAGCATCGCGCTCTGCGCTTCACGGTCTTGCGTTGCTGAGGTCACCGATTTGAGCGACTGCTGCAGGGCCGTCTGGTCTGATGGATTACTCGAATCAAATACGCGTGCCGCCTGGCTGATCACGGTGCCGTATCGGGTCAGTGCCGATTTTTCCTCGTCAAGCAATGTGAGGATGCTCTGCAGCTCTTCCCGAACCTGGCCCGAGCGACTTTCCAGCAGCCCGCCTTCGTAGTGATGAGGCAGATACCGGCGGCCAACGCTATCTAGGGCATCCTGCGTTCTTGCCGTGCCAAGCGACCGCAGCTCGCGCGCGAGATCCGGGCTGTTGCCCGTCATCGCCTCGAAAACGAGCTCATAGTTCCGTGGCAGCCCCTCAATGCCCAGTTGCTGCATAATCGTTGCAACACGATAGGCTACATGCGTGGTCGAATTCCCCGTAGGCTGCATCTGGTGCTCTCCAAAACGACTTCATGTTCGCGACTGACGACCGATCGTTTACGCCAAGTTCTAAGTGCTCGATGGCTTTGCCAGGCAATCTCGGGGGGGGAGAGAGTGCAACGCGGCGGCCGCCGGGCAATGCTAAAATGCTGGATTTCGGCTAGACGGCCGAAGACGGAGTCCCGCCGGATGCACAGACATATGGGAGAAGAACCGCGGCGCGTCATGCACAGACGGCAAGCAACTTATGAGGAAATTATGAGCTAATCACAATTAAGACGAAGTAAATACGACAATCAGCAATGGCCGTTTGGCTTTGAGGCGCCGCTAGTCTGTCGCGAAACTAAACCCACGCTAACAAAGTCCAATAATTTCAAAGGGAAGGAATGGTGGGCGATGAGAGACTCGAACTCCCGACATCCTCGGTGTAAACGAGGCGCTCTACCAACTGAGCTAATCGCCCTTCGCGAAGTCGGTCCGTTCGGTCCGCCGCGTTGGTGGCCGTGATCTATGCGGATCGCGTGGAAACCGCAAGAGTGTTTGTGAAGATTTTTTGATTTTTTTGAACGCGCACCTTCATTTGGCTCTGTTGCCCGCATTTCCCGTTGTGGAAAAAATCGGAAAGAGCGGCTGCGGGTTGCGACGTTGGCGAAACCGGCGATGCGACATCCCTATAGAAGAGGGTTCGATTGACGCATCTCTTTTCGCCGTTCGTAAACAAATCGCGGACTGTCATGGTTTTGTATCCAAACCCGCTTGACACTCAAATGCGAACCCCTTAGTTAGCCGCTCATCGAAGCAGCAAGCCTGCTTTGACAAGGATGCGAAAGCCTCCGGATTGCTTGAAATGAATGCGGGTGTAGCTCAGTTGGTTAGAGTGCCGGCCTGTCACGCCGGAGGTCGCGGGTTCGAGCCCCGTCACTCGCGCCATTTCAAAGCAGGCTGAAAAGCTTAGTCCGGGTATCGTGTCCGCAATGCGCGGGTGTAGCTCAGTCGGTTAGAGTGCCGGCCTGTCACGCCGGAGGTCGCGGGTTCGAGCCCCGTCACTCGCGCCATTTTTTACAGATTCAAACATATCACACCTCCCAATGACGCCGATGCATGCGCCGGATTGGGTTTGATGCATCTCGTGGATGCGCGGCCTTTGGCCTGGAGCCATGCAATATCCGATGGGCTGGCATGCGCTTGAATCAACTTCTGTGGATTTGTCGCGACATCATTGCATCTGCTTGATAATGTCGCACATCGACTGCTCGAATTGACCGTCTAAAGTCTTGCGCCGTGGCTCCGGCTGCGCTAACCACGGCTTGTTGCAACGCACGTTCGCTTGCCGGGCAAATGCCCACTTGCGCCTCCCGGCGCAGCCGGCAAGCAGGGATGAACCTGATGACTGGACTGCTCAGTTCCTATATTCCGATCGCCATTTTCATTGCTATCGCCCTTGTGATCGGCCTGTCGCTCCTGATTGCGCCGTTTGCCGTTGCTTACAAGGCGCCCGATTCGGAAAAGCTTTCGGCCTTTGAATGCGGCTTCAACGCATTCGATGACGCTCGTATGAAGTTCGATATCCGCTTCTACCTTGTGTCGATCCTCTTCATCATCTTCGACCTCGAAGTCGCCTTTCTGTTCCCGTGGGCCGTTTCTTTCGGCGCGATCGGCTGGTTCGGCTTCTGGTCCATGATGGTCTTCCTTGGTGTGCTGACCATCGGCTTTATCTATGAATGGAAAAAGGGAGCCCTGGAATGGGAGTAGCCCCAAGCGACAAGGCGCTCGTCGCGCCGCACCCGAAAGGCGTGATCGACCCGGCAACGGGCAAGCCGATCGGCAGCGACAGTGCCTTTTTCGGCGAAATCAACGATGAGTTGGCTGACAAGGGCTTTCTCGTTACTTCGACCCGAGATCTGATTACCTGGGCGCGCACCGGCTCGCTGATGTGGATGCAGTTCGGTCTGGCCTGCTGCGCCGTCGAAGGCCTGATGCAGGTTTCCGGTCCGCGCTATGACATGGAGCGCTTCGGCGTTGCTCCGCGCGCCTCGCCGCGCCAGTCTGACGTGATGATCGTGGCCGGCACGCTAACCAACAAGATGGCGCCTGCACTCCGCAAGGTCTACGACCAGATGCCGGAGCCGCGTTACGTCATCTCTATGGGCTCCTGCGCAAACGGAGGCGGCTACTATCACTATTCCTATTCGGTCGTGCGTGGCTGCGATCGTGTCGTTCCAGTCGATATCTACGTGCCGGGCTGTCCCCCCACGGCAGAAGCGCTGCTCTATGGGGTGCTGCTCCTGCAGAAGAAGATCCGTCGAACCGGAACGATTGAACGCTAAGGGCGGAGGACTGTTATGAGTGAAGCCTTGAGCGAACTGTCGTCGTATCTCCGGGAGATGCGAGGCGACCTCTTTGTTGATGCGTCCATCAGCTACGACGAGCTGACGGTGACTGCGACGCCGGAAACGATTTTGGGCCTGCTGACGTTCCTGCGTGACGACGCGCGCTGCGCTTTCATCAGCATGATTGATATCTGCGGTGTCGACTGGCCACAGCGCGAGAAGCGCTTCGACGTTGTCTATCACCTACTGTCGCCGAAGCAGAATCAACGCATCCGTATCAAAGTTGCCGTGGCGGATGGTGAATCAGTGCCGTCAGCGACGTCGGTCTACAAAGGAGCCGAGTGGTTCGAACGTGAAGCCTGGGACATGTACGGGATACCTTTTTCCGGTCATGCCGACCTTCGCCGCATTCTCACCGATTACGGTTTCGAAGGACATCCGCTGCGCAAGGACTTCCCGACGACAGGTTACGTCGAGGTTCGTTACGACGATGCCGCCAAGCGTGTCGTCTACGAGCCCGTCGAACTGAAGCAGGAATTCCGCAATTTCGATTTCACGTCCCCTTGGGAAGGCACCGATTACGTGCTGCCGGGAGACGAGAAGGCGGGGAAATAACGATGAGGCTCGTATCTCTCGATGCCTCTCGGTTTGCCGTCCTATGCCAATTGCCAGCGCGGAGCGCGTCGCTATGACTGAACATAACGTTCGCAACTTTACGATCAATTTCGGACCGGAACACCCGTCCGCGCACGGTGTTCTGCGTCTCGTTCTCGAGCTCGATGGCGAAATCATCGAGCGCGTCGATCCGCATATCGGCCTTCTGCATCGCGGCACTGAAAAGCTGATCGAGACGAAGACCTATCTGCAGGCCGTTCCCTATTTCGACCGCCTCGATTATGTCGCGCCGATGAACCAGGAACACGCATTCGCACTTGCCGTCGAGAAGATGCTGAAGCTCGAAATTCCGATCCGCGGCCAGTTGATCCGTGTTCTCTACTCGGAAATTGGCCGCATCCTGTCGCACATCATGAACGTGACGACCCAGGCCATGGACGTCGGCGCGATGACGCCGCCGGTCTGGGGCTTTGAAGAGCGTGAAAAGCTCATGGTGTTCTACGAGCGCGCCTGCGGCGCCCGCATGCACTCGGCCTACTTCCGTCCGGGCGGCGTCCATCAGGACATCCCGCCGGAACTCGTCGAGGATATCGGCAAGTGGTGCGATCCGTTCCTGAAGATTCTGGACGACATCGAAGGCCTGCTGACCCACAACCGTATCTTCAAGCAGCGCAACGTCGATATCGGCGTCGTCTCGTTGGAAGATGCGTGGTCCTGGGGCTTCTCTGGCGTCATGGTTCGCGGTTCGGGCGCGGCTTGGGATCTGCGCCGTGCTCAGCCCTACGAGTGCTACAACGATATGGAATTCGACATCGCGATCGGTAAGAACGGCGACTGCTACGATCGCTATCTGATCCGCATGATCGAGATGCGCCAATCGGTCCGCATCATGAAGCAGTGTGTCGAGCGGCTGATGGGCGATGCGAAGACCGGGCCCGTGTCGTCGATCGACGGCAAGGTCGTGCCGCCGAAGCGCGGCGAGATGAAGCGCTCGATGGAAGCGCTCATCCACCATTTCAAGCTCTACACCGAAGGCTACCACGTACCCGCCGGCGAAGTGTACGCAGCCGTCGAAGCGCCGAAGGGCGAGTTCGGCGTGTACGTCGTCTCCGACGGAAGCAACAAACCCTACCGCTGCAAGATCCGTGCACCGGGCTATGCCCACCTTCAGGCGATGGATTTCCTGTGCAAGGGCCATATGCTCGCGGACGTGACTGCTATTCTCGGCTCGCTCGACATCGTGTTCGGCGAGGTAGATCGCTGATGCGTCTGCTGCCGCTCGTCGCTGTCGTTCTTCTCGCTGCATCCGGGGCTCACGCCCAGGAGGTTGGCGGAATGGGTCCCAAGCTGGGCCAGGAAGAGGCGACGCCGCCGGCAGGGAAAGCATCCATGGGCGAGTTGCTGTCCAAGGGCTATGAAATCAAGGCCGCCGTTCCGAACGGCGGCAAATTCGTTGTGTTTTTGCAAAAAGACCAGTCGGCCTACGCTTGCGAGATGAAGTCTCTGACGGCATCGCAGTGTGGGACCCTAAACTGACAAGGCGTGAGGAAGAATGTCCGTTCGTCGATTAGCCGAAGATCAATTCCAGCCGGCCGCGTTTGCCTTTAGCGAGGAAAATGCTGCCTGGGCGGATAAGACGATCCAGAAATATCCCGAAGGGCGTCAGCAATCGGCGGTCATCCCGCTTTTGATGCGGGCGCAGGAGCAGGATGGCTGGGTCACCCGCGCCGCGATCGAGAAGGTCGCGGACATGCTGGATATGGCTTACATTCGTGTGCTCGAGGTCGCGACGTTCTACACCCAGTTCCAACTGAACCCGGTCGGAACGCGCGCTCACATACAGGTGTGTGGCACCACGCCCTGCATGCTGCGCGGTTCGGAAAGCCTGATGTCGGTCTGCAAGAGCAAGATCCATCACCATCCGTTCGCGCGAAACGCCGAAGGCACGCTGTCCTGGGAAGAAGTCGAATGTCTCGGGGCGTGCGTCAATGCTCCCATGGTCATGATCGGCAAGGACACCTACGAGGATCTGACGCCGGAGCGCCTCGAAGAGATCATCGATACGTTTGACGCGGGCAACGGCGCGAGCATCACGCCCGGTCCGCAGATCGACCGCCACTTCTCGTCGCCTGAAGGCGGCCCGACGACGCTGACAGACGCAGAGCCCAAGGCTAAGAGGGCTTCCGCCAAGAAGGCCGAAGCCGCGACGGCAAAGGTCGACGCTGCACCGGTTCCCTCGTCTGAAGCGGCTCGCCCGAAAAGCACCGACGCTGAGACCAACGCTGCACTGAAGACGCCGGTAACAGCGCCGAAGGCAGCCGCGAAGAACATCAAGGCCGTCGAGGAACAGGCGGCAGCAGCAGCAACGCCTGCTCCAACAGCCGCGAAGCCTGCGCTTACCGACAAGAACCGTCCGGCAGGTATCGACAAGCCTGCTGCTCCTGACGATCTGAAGCTGATCGCGGGCGTTGGTCCTAAGATCGAAGGTACGCTCCACGAACTCGGCATCTTCACGTTCTCGCAGGTCGCGGGTTGGAAGAAGGCCGAGCGCGAATGGGTCGACGGCTACCTGAACTTCAAGGGCCGCATCGAGCGCGACGACTGGGTCAAGCAGGCCAAGGCGCTCGCCAAGGGCGGCGAAGCGGAATATATCAAGGTCTTCGGTAAGAAGCCGCGGTAAGAGGTGAAGCATGTTACAAGATAAAGACCGCATCTTTACCAATATCTACGGCCTCAAGGACAAGTCCCTGAAGGGCGCGATGAGCCGCGGCCACTGGGATGGCACCAAGCAGATCATCGAAAAGGGTCGCGACTGGATCATCAACGAGATGAAGGCATCAGGCCTTCGCGGACGTGGCGGCGCAGGCTTCCCGACCGGTCTTAAGTGGTCCTTCATGCCGAAGGAAAGCGATGGTCGCCCGCACTACCTCGTCGTCAATGCCGACGAGTCGGAGCCCGGCACCTGCAAAGACCGCGACATCATGCGTCACGATCCGCATACGCTGATCGAAGGCTGCGTGATTGCGAGCTTCGCCATGGGTGCGAATGCTGCCTACATCTACGTGCGTGGCGAATACATCCGCGAGCGCGAGGCGCTCCAGGCCGCGATCGACGAATGCTACGACTACGGTCTGCTCGGCAAGAACAACAAGCTCGGCTACCCTATTGATATCTACGTTCATCACGGCGCCGGCGCCTACATCTGCGGCGAAGAGACCGCCTTGCTCGAAAGCCTCGAAGGCAAGAAGGGCCAGCCGCGTCTGAAGCCGCCGTTCCCGGCAAACATGGGCCTCTACGGCTGCCCGACGACGGTCAATAACGTTGAATCGATCGCGGTTGCGCCGACCATCCTGCGCCGTGGCGCTGGCTGGTTTTCTGCACTCGGCCGTCCGAACAACGTCGGCACAAAGCTGTTCATGCTCTCCGGCCACGTCAACAAGCCGTGCACGGTCGAAGAGGAAATGGGCATCACCTTCCGTGAACTCGTCGACAAGCATGCCGGCGGTATCCGCGGCGGTTGGGACAATCTGCTTGCCGTCATTCCGGGCGGTGCGTCGTGCCCGATCGTTCCTGCCAAGGACATCATCGACTGCCCGATGGACTTCGATGGCCTGCGCGCTGTCGGTTCCTCTTTCGGAACGGCCGCCTCGATCGTCATGGACAAGTCCACCGATGTCATCAAGGCAATCGCCCGCATTTCCGCTTTCTTCAAGCATGAGAGCTGCGGTCAGTGCACGCCGTGCCGTGAAGGCACCGGCTGGATGTGGCGCGTCATGGAGCGCATGGCCAAGGGCAACGCTCAGAAGCGCGAAATCGACATGCTGTTCCAGGTCACGAAGCAGATCGAAGGCCACACCATCTGTGCGCTCGGCGACGCCGCCGCATGGCCGGTGCAGGGGCTGATCCGCAACTTCCGCCCGGAGATCGAAGCACGCATCGACCAGTATACGGCCGGCGCGATGGATCACGGTGCGGTTCTCGAAGCTGCAGAATAGGCTGATGATGACGAAGGCGCCCGACAGCACTGACAAGGAAGGAGCGGCCGATTTCTCGGCCGACTTCAGCCGTCTTGCTGCCGAAATGCTGGAAAATGCACGCGCCTTGCCGCCGCTTTTGGTCAATCCGGCCGCGGCGATGGCGGCTGCGACAGCGATCGGTTTCGGGTTTTCATCGCAGATGGCTGGCGCCTTCTTCGGAGCCCTGCAAGGGGCGATGGATGCCTCCAACAAGCTGAAGGCCGTTCTCGACGAGACGCCACCGGAAGAGGTGAAGCCTGAAATCGAAGTCAAGCCTGAGAATATTCGCTCGACACCCGCCAAGAAGGTGGCGAGCAAGGTGAAGCTTGCTGTTGCCACGGCATCCGAGCCGGTCGAGACGGCTGCGCCAAAGGTGAAGTCGACGTCACGCGCCGTAAAGGTCGACGATCTGAAACGGCTCCCGGGCGTAGGTCCGAAGCTGGAGCAGGTGCTGAACGCCAGGGGCATCCGCACTTTCGCGGACATTGCCGCATGGTCGGACGACGATATCGCCCGGATCGATGCCGAACTCGGCTTTGATGGCCGTATCGCGCGCGATGGCTGGACGACGCAGGCCAAGGCGCTTGCGGCGAGGGGCCGGAAGCGGACGTGATTTTTACGGCCGTCGTTATGCGGCTGGGGCAAGGTTAGGGCAAGACAGCGGATGGGCAGGGGCCTTAGGCTGCAAGTGCCGGAGGCCGATCCTTTGGGATCGGAGAATAGAATTGGGACGATACCGGTGCTAGCGGGATAAAAATCCGGCCTGGCAGTGGATGCGTTGCAAATTAGGTTTGTTTGCCGCCATCCGGCAAACGGAAAACAGGACTGAGTGACGATGGCAAAACTGAAGATTGACGGTAACGAGATCGAAGTCCCGGATCATTACACCCTCATTCAGGCGTGTGAGGAAGCCGGCGCTGAAGTTCCGCGCTTCTGCTTCCATGAACGCCTTTCGGTTGCCGGCAATTGCCGCATGTGCCTCGTCGAGGTCAAGGGTGGACCGCCGAAGCCGCAGGCTTCCTGCGCCATGGGCGTGCGCGACATCCGTGGCGGCCCGAATGGCGAGCTGCCGGAGGTGTTCACCAACACGCCTATGGTCAAGAAGGCCCGCGAAGGCGTGATGGAATTCCTGCTGATCAACCATCCGCTGGATTGCCCCATCTGCGACCAAGGCGGAGAATGTGATCTGCAGGACCAAGCGATGGCCTTCGGCATTGATAGCTCCCGCTATCAGGAAGATAAGCGCGCCGTCGAAGACAAATACATCGGCCCGCTCGTCAAGACGGTGATGAACCGCTGCATTCACTGCACGCGCTGCGTCCGCTTTACGACTGAAGTTGCCGGCATCGCCGAACTCGGCCTGATCGGACGCGGCGAAGACGCCGAGATCACCACTTACCTCGAGCAGGCGATGACCTCCGAGCTGCAGGGCAACGTTGTTGACCTCTGCCCGGTCGGCGCGCTGACCTCCAAGCCTTTCGCTTTCACGGCCCGTCCGTGGGAGCTGAACAAGACCGAATCGATCGACGTCATGGACGCTCTCGGTTCCGCGATCCGCGTCGATACCCGCGGCCGCGAAGTCATGCGCGTTCTGCCGCGCGTCAACGACCAGATCAATGAAGAGTGGATCTCCGACAAGAGCCGCTTCATCTGGGATGGCCTGAAGACGCAGCGCCTCGACAAGCCGTATGTCCGCAAGGGCGGACGCCTGCAGCCAGCCACCTGGGGCGAAGCCTTCGGTGCGATCAAGGCAGCCGTTTCGGCGACAACAGGTGAGAAGATCGGCGCGATCGCCGGCGATCTCGCCTCCGTCGAGGAAATGTACGCCCTCTCGGAACTGGTGAAGTCGCTCGGTTCCGAGAACCTCGACTGTCGCCAGGATGGGACGGCCCTCGATCCGTCGCTCGGCCGTGCAAGCTACGTCTTCAACCCGACGATCGAAGGCATCGAGCAGGCTGATGCTCTTCTCGTCATCGGTTCCAATCCGCGCTTCGAAGCGGCCGTTCTCAACGCCCGCATCCGCAAGCGCTGGCGCCGCGGCAACTTCCCGATCGGCGTGATCGGCGAAGGCGGCGAGCTTCGGTACAACTACGAGTATCTCGGCTCCGGCCCCGATACGCTGAAGGATCTGGTTGATGGCAACCACGCCTTCGCCAAGGTTCTGACGGATGCCAAGAAGCCGATGATCATCATCGGCCAAGGCGCTCTTTCGCGCGCGGATGGCTCCGGCGTCCTCGCAAGCGCCGCAAAGCTTGCCGGCAATGTCGGCGTGGTCGTCGAAGGCTGGAACGGCTTTGCCGTCCTGCACACAGCAGCCTCGCGCGTCGGCGGTCTTGATCTCGGCTTCGTGCCGGGCGCCAAGGGCGTCAACGCTGCCGAGATGTTGACGTCGATGGACGTTCTCTTCCTGCTGGGCGCCGACGAACTGAATTTCACGGCCAAGAAGGCGAAGCTCACCGTCTACATCGGCTCGCACGGCGACGAGGGCGCGCAGAATGCCGACGTTATCCTGCCGGCCGCTGCCTATACTGAAAAGTCTGGTACCTGGGTCAACACCGAAGGCCGCGTGCAGATGGGCAACCGTGCTGGCTTCGCGCCGGGCGATGCTCGCGAAGACTGGGCTATTCTGCGTGCGCTGTCCGACGTGCTCGGCAAGAAGCTTCCGTTTGATTCGCTTAGCCAATTGCGCGCGAAGCTGTATGACGCTTTCCCGCATTTCGCAGCACTCGACGAGATCGCCGAAAGCGACAGCGCCAAAATTGCCGCAGTTGCGAAAAAAGCCGGCAAGATGAACAAATCCGGGTTTGCGTCGCCTGTGAAAGACTTCTATTTGACGAACCCAATCGCGCGTGCTTCGGCTGTCATGGCCGAGTGCTCGGCATTGGCCCGCAACAACTTCAAAGTCGCGGCAGAGTAAGGGCAGGGGACTATGGAATCGTTCTTTTCAGCATACGTCTGGCCCGGCCTCATCATGGTCGGTCAGTCGCTTCTCGTCCTCGTCTGCCTGCTCGTTTTCATCGCCTACATTCTGTTGGCCGACCGCAAGATCTGGGCAGCCGTCCAGCTGCGCCGTGGTCCGAATGTGGTGGGTCCGTTCGGCCTTTTCCAGTCTTTCGCCGATCTTTTGAAGTTCGTCTTCAAGGAACCTGTGATTCCGGCCGGCGCCGACAAGGCAGTTTTCCTGCTCGCGCCACTGGTCACCGTGCTGCTGGCGCTGTCGACCTGGGCTGTCGTGCCCTTTGCCGATGGCTGGGTGATCTCGAACATCAACGTTGGTGTTCTCTACATCTTCGCGATCTCGTCTCTCGAAGTGTACGGCGTCATCATGGGCGGCTGGGCTTCGAACTCGAAGTATCCCTTCCTGGGCGCGCTGCGCTCCGCGGCGCAGATGGTGTCCTACGAAGTCTCGATCGGCTTCGTCATCGTCACCGTGCTGCTTTGCGTGGGCTCGCTGAACCTCACGGATATCGTTCACGCTCAGCAGAGCGGCCTTGGAACACGCCTCGGCTTGCCCGCGTCCTTCCTGGACTGGCATTGGCTGGCACTGTTCCCGATGTTCATCATCTTCTTCATTTCGGCGCTTGCCGAGACGAACCGTCCGCCCTTCGACCTTCCGGAAGCTGAATCGGAACTCGTCGCCGGCTTCATGGTGGAATACGGCTCCGCGCTCTACATGATGTTCATGCTCGGCGAATACGCAGCCATTGTCCTGATGTGCTCGCTGACGACGATCCTGTTCCTCGGAGGCTGGCTGCCGCCGGTCGACGTCTGGTTCCTGAACTGGGTCCCCGGCATCATCTGGTTCATGCTGAAGTCGTGCCTGGTGTTCTTCATGTTCGCGATGGTCAAGGCATTCGTCCCCCGCTATCGCTATGACCAGCTCATGCGCCTCGGCTGGAAGGTTTTCCTTCCCCTCTCGCTTGCCATGGTCGTTATCGTTGCATTCGTGCTGAAGCTGATGGGGTCGTGATTATGCCGACCCTCGTTTCTAGCAATTTTGGAGGTTGAAGATGGCAGGCTTGTCCAACGCTGTCAGCTCGCTGTTCCTGAAGGAATTCGTCAGTGCGTTCTGGCTGACCTTCCGGTACATTTTTAAGCAGAAGGCAACGATCAACTATCCCTTCGAGAAGGGGCCGGTGAGCCCGCGCTTCCGTGGCGAACACGCATTGCGCCGTTATCCCAACGGCGAAGAGCGCTGCATCGCCTGCAAGCTTTGCGAGGCGATCTGTCCTGCCCAGGCAATCACCATCGAAGCCGGCCCGCGCCGCAACGATGGTACGCGCCGCACGGTGCGTTATGACATTGACATGGTGAAGTGCATCTACTGCGGCTTCTGCCAGGAGGCGTGCCCCGTCGATGCGATCGTCGAAGGCCCGAATTTCGAGTTTGCGACGGAAACCCGCGAAGAGCTCTACTTCGACAAGGCGCGGCTTCTGGAGAATGGCGATCGGTGGGAACGCGAAATCGCGCGCAACATCGCGTTGGACTCTCCGTACCGCTGATCGACATTGAAAATGCCGGAAGAGGCTGCGTAGCGCGTCTTCCGGTCAATATGCACCTAAGCTTTGCTGGATATGTCCGCGCGAAGCTTCATCGGGCAGGGAAACTCCCGGCTGCCCGGGGGAAGATGAAAAAGGCACCAACATGGGTCTGCAGGCTCTATTTTTCTATCTTTTCGCCTTTATCGCGATAGCGTCGGCGTTCATGGTTATCTGGTCGAAGAACCCGGTTCATTCGGTTCTCTTCCTGATCCTGGTTTTCTTTAACGCGGCAGGCCTCTTCCTGCTGCTTGGCGCTGAATTCCTGGCGATGATCCTGCTCGTCGTTTATGTCGGCGCCGTGGCCGTTCTCTTCCTCTTCGTGGTCATGATGCTCGACATCGACTTTACGGAGCTGCGCGCGGGCGTTCTCGAATATGCGCCGATCGGCGCGCTGATCGGGGTGATCCTTGCGGCCGAACTGATCGTTGTCGTCGGCGGCACCGTCATTTCCCCTGAGATCGCCAAGTCGGTGGCCATGCCGATCCCGGCCATTACCGAGCGGACAAACACCGCAGCTCTCGGCGATTTGCTCTATACGCACTACGTCTACTTCTTCCAGATCGCCGGCCTGGTGCTGCTCGTTGCGATGATCGGGGCTATTGTCCTGACGCTCAAGCATCGCACGCACGTCAAGCGGCAGAACATTGCCAATCAGGTTGCCCGCAATCCGGCGACCGCCGTCGAGGTGGTCAAGGTCAAGCCGGGGCAGGGTGTTTGAGGCAGGCGCGAGCTTAAGGAACATAAACAATGGTCATCGGACTTTCCCATTACCTGACGGTCAGCGCCATCCTCTTCACGCTCGGCGTCTTCGGCATCTTCCTGAACAGGAAGAACATTATCGTCATCCTGATGTCGATCGAGCTCATTCTGCTCGCGGTCAACATCAACATGGTCGCCTTCTCGTCGTTCCTGAACGACATCGTCGGCCAGGTCTTCGCATTGTTCATTCTGACCGTCGCTGCTGCTGAAGCGGCCATCGGTCTCGCAATTCTCGTCGTCTTCTACCGCAACCGCGGCTCCATCGCCGTGGAAGACGTCAATATGATGAAGGGCTGATAAGGCTATGTTTTTATATAAGGCTATCGTCTTTCTTCCCCTGATTGGCGCTGTGATCGCCGGCCTTTTCGGCCGCGCGATCGGCGCCAAGGCATCGGAATTCGTGACCACCGGCTTCATGGTGATTGCCGCAGTCCTGTCCTGGTACGTCTTCATCACCGTCGGCATGGGCCACCACGAAGGAGGCCCGATCAAGGTCGAAGTGCTGCGCTGGATACAGTCCGGCGGCATCGACGTCTCCTGGGCACTGCGCATCGATACGCTCACCTCGGTCATGCTGATCGTCGTCAACACAGTCTCGACGCTGGTTCACGTCTACTCGATCGGGTACATGCATCATGACCCGCATCGCCCGCGCTTCTTCGCGTACCTCTCGCTCTTCACCTTCGCCATGTTGATGCTGGTGACGTCAGACAACCTCGGCCAGATGTTCTTCGGCTGGGAAGGTGTCGGTCTGGCCTCGTATCTGCTCATCGGCTTCTGGTTCAAGAAGCCTTCGGCTAACGCTGCCGCCATAAAGGCCTTTATCGTCAACCGCGTTGGCGATTTCGGTTTCATCCTCGGTATTGCCAGCCTCTTCGTTCTCTTCGGCGCGATCAACTTCGACACCATCTTCGCCAACGCCGCGACCTTTGCTCCGGCAGAAGGTGGCGGCGAGGGCGGCAAGATCGTGCTCAACCTCTTCGGCATGCATCTCGACAAGGCTCATGCGCTGACCGGCGCCTGCCTGCTGCTCTTCATGGGCGCGATGGGCAAGTCGGCGCAGTTCCTGCTCCACACCTGGCTGCCGGATGCCATGGAAGGCCCGACGCCGGTTTCGGCGCTGATCCATGCCGCAACCATGGTCACTGCCGGCGTCTTCCTCGTCGCCCGCATGTCGCCGCTGTTCGAGCTTTCGCCTGATGCTCTGGTCGTTGTCACGGTCATTGGCGCCATCACTGCCTTCTTCGCGGCGACCGTCGGCCTCGTGCAGAACGACATCAAGCGCGTCATCGCCTATTCGACCTGTTCGCAGCTCGGCTACATGTTCGTGGCGCTCGGCGTCGGCGCCTATGGCGCGGCTATCTTCCATCTGTTCACGCACGCCTTCTTCAAGGCTCTTCTGTTCCTTTGCGCCGGCTCGGTCATCCATGCCGTCGATGGCGAGCAGGACATGCGTTACATGGGTGGCCTGCGTCCGCACATTAAGACAACCTTCGCCTTGATGATCATCGGCACTCTGGCGATCACCGGTGTCGGCATTCCGTTCACCCCGGTCGGCTTTGCGGGCTTCTTCTCGAAGGACGTGATCATCGAGGCAACCTATGCTTCGCACTCGCCCGTCGCAGGCTTCGCCTTCGCTATGCTGGTCATTGCAGCTCTCTTTACCAGCTTCTATTCCTGGCGCCTTATCTTCCTGACCTTCTTCGGCAAGCCGCGCGCTTCGCACGAGGTCATGCATCACGTGCACGAATCGCCGCAGGTCATGCTGGTGCCGCTCTACATCCTGGCGATTGGTGCCGTCGCCGCCGGCTTCCTCTTCGAAGGCCGCTTCTACGGCGAGGAGTATGCCGAGTTCTGGAAGGGCGCGCTCTTTACCGGGGCCGAGAACGAACTGGTGGAGGAATTCCATCACGTTCCGGCCCTTGTCGCACTCAGCCCCTTCATCGCGATGATCATCGGTTTCGTCACGGCCTGGTATATGTACATCAAGTCGCCGTCGACGCCGGCTGTGCTCGCCAAGCAGCACCGCGTGCTCTACCAGTTCCTCTTGAACAAGTGGTACTTCGACGAGATCTACGATTTCCTCTTCGTCCGCTCGGCAAAGGCGCTTGGCCGCTTCCTGTGGCAGAAGGGTGACGTCGGCGTCATCGACACCTACGGCCCGAACGGCATTGCCGCCCGCGTCGTCGATGTCACCAATCGCGTGGTCCGTCTACAGACCGGTTACCTCTATCACTACGCGTTCGCCATGCTGATCGGCATCGCTGCGCTCGTTACTTGGATGATGCTCGGGAGTGCCCTCTGATGACCGATTGGCCTATTCTTTCCACGGTCACCTTCCTGCCGTTCGTCGGCGTGGTGCTCCTGCTTCTGATGAACGAGAACGGCCCGAACGGTCGCCGCAATGTCCTCAACATCGCGTTGCTCACGACTGTCGTCACCTTCGTCGTCTCGCTCTTCATCTGGATCGGCTTCGACAACGCGAACCCGGGCTTCCAGATGCTCGAGAAGCACGGCTGGCTCGGCACCGGCATCAGCTACCACATGGGCGTCGACGGCATTTCCGTGCTGTTCGTCATCCTGTCGACCTTCCTCATGCCGTTCTGCGTGCTGGCCAGCTGGTTCGCCGTCGAGAAGCGCCTGAAGGAATACATGATTGCCTTCTTGGTGCTGGAAGTGATGATGGTCGGCGTCTTCGTATCGCTCGATATCGTTCTCTTCTACGTTTTCTTCGAGGCCGGCCTTATCCCGATGTTCCTGATCATCGGCGTCTGGGGTGGCAAGGATCGCGTATACGCCAGCTATAAGTTCTTCCTCTACACGCTGCTCGGCTCGGTGCTGATGCTGCTTGCCATCATGGCGATGTACTGGCAGGCCGGCACGACGGATATTCCCGCGCTGCTCGCCTATAACTTCCCACCGCAGATGCAGACCTGGCTATGGCTTGCCTTCTTCGCCTCGTTCGCGGTCAAGATGCCGATGTGGCCGGTCCACACATGGCTTCCCGACGCTCACGTTCAGGCGCCGACGGCAGGTTCGGTCATCCTGGCAGGCGTGCTCCTGAAGCTCGGCGGCTACGGCCTGATCCGATTCTCGCTCGGCATGTTCCCTGTCGCCTCCGACTACTTCGCGCCAATGGTATTCGCGCTGTCCGTCATCGCCATCATCTACACCTCGCTGGTGGCGCTGATGCAGGACGACATCAAGAAGCTGATCGCCTACTCGTCCGTCGCCCACATGGGCTACGTGACGATGGGTATCTTCGCAGCCAATGCGCAGGGTCTGCAGGGCTCGATCTTCCAGATGTTGTCGCACGGCATCGTTTCGGGCGCGCTCTTCCTCTGCGTCGGCGTTGTCTACGACCGGACCCATACCCGCGCGATCGCGGCCTATGGCGGCCTGGTCAACAACATGCCGAAGTATGCCGTTGCGATGATGGTCTTCACCATGGCAAACGTCGGCCTTCCCGGCACGTCGGGATTCGTCGGCGAATTCCTGACGCTGATCGGTGTCTTCCGGGTCAATAGCTGGGTAGCGCTCTTTGCCGCAACGGGTGTTATTCTGTCGGCGGCCTATGCGCTCTGGCTCTATCGTCGGGTGATCTTCGGCGCGTTGGAAAAGGAAAAGCTCAAGGCTCTCCTCGACCTCACGCCGCGCGAACAGCTGATCCTCTATCCGATGATCGCACTCACAATCTTCTTCGGCGTCTATCCGGCTCCGGTATTCGACGTGACCGCTGCGTCTGTCGATCAACTGGTTCACAGCTATTCAGCCGCAGTCCAGGCAGCGCAGGATGTTGCGCTGTCGATGAAATGATGACGGGACTTTTGGGACATGACCTCTGAAACAATTCTCGCAAGCCTGCATCTTTCAATTCCGGAGCTGATCCTTGCGATCGGCGCGCTGGTTCTGCTGATGATCGGCGTCTTCTCGGGCGAACGCTCCGGTCGCATGGTCAGCGTTCTCGCGTTGATCGTCATCGCGGCTGCCGCGCTCTGGCTCATCTTCGTGCCGAGCGACGGCCTCGCCTATGGCGGTGTCTTCCTGTCGGACGGCTTCGCCCGGTTCATGAAGGTAACGGCGCTGATCGGTTCCTTCGTGACACTCTTCATGTCGCTCGGCCTTGCCAAGGAGAACCAGCTCGACAAGTTCGAGTTCCCGGTTCTGCTTGTGCTTTGCACGCTCGGCATTTTGCTGATGATCTCCGCGAACGACCTGATTTCGCTCTACCTCGGCCTCGAACTGCAGTCGCTGGCCATCTACGTGATTGCCGCGATCAACCGCGATAGCGTGAAGTCCACGGAAGCGGGCCTGAAGTACTTCGTGCTCGGCGCCCTTTCCTCGGGCATGCTGCTTTACGGCATGTCGCTGGTCTACGGTTTCACGGGTCATACGAACTTCGCCGATGTCGCCCATGCCCTTACCATCGACGGTGCTCGGTCGCTCGGTCTGATCTTCGGTCTCGTCTTCATCCTGGCCGGCATCGCCTTCAAAATCTCGGCTGTTCCGTTCCACATGTGGACACCTGACGTCTATGAAGGTGCACCGACGCCGGTGACTGCCTTCCTGGCAAGCGCCCCGAAGATTGCCGCGATGGCCATGATGACCCGTATCGTCATCACTGCCTTCCAGCCTGTTTTGGCCGACTGGCAGCAGGTCGTCGTTTTCATCTCGATTGCCTCGATGCTGCTCGGTTCCTTTGCCGCAATCGGCCAGAAGAACATCAAGCGACTGATGGCCTACTCTTCGATCGGCCACATGGGCTATGCGCTCGTCGGCCTTGCCGCCGGCACGCAGACGGGCGTCTCGGGCGTGATGCTCTATATGGTCATCTACATGGTCATGACGCTGGGCAGCTTTGCGATCATCATGTCGATGCGCCGCAAGGACGGCACCATGGTCGAAAGCGTCAGCGACCTGGCTGGCCTCTCGACCACGAACCCCTTCATGGCGACAGTGCTGACCGTTCTGATGTTTTCGTTGGCCGGTATTCCGCCGCTCGCAGGCTTCTTCGGGAAGTACTTCGTCTTTATTGCTGCCATTGAAGCAAAGCTCTACGCGCTCGCCATCATCGGGGTTCTGGCATCTGTCGTCGGCGCCTACTACTACCTGCGCGTCATCAAGCTGATGTGGTTCGATGAGGCGATCGGCGAGTTCGCCCGCGTTTCCGGCTCGCTGCGCCTGGTCTTCGGCGTTTCCGGTCTCTTCGTTCTCGCCTATGTTCTCATCGGCGGTCCGATCGGCGGTGCGGCCGAACTCGCTGCTGCGACGCTGTTCTGATGAGCCTCGAGGCACGGCGCCGGATGTCGCTCGACGATTTCCGGCACGAGGCCCTGCCGGTGACATCGTCCACCAATAGTGAATGCCTTGCCCGCGCCCGGGCAGGGGACCGCGGTCTCCTCTGGGTGACTGCGGAGCGACAGACGGGTGGGCGCGGCCGGCGTGGGCGCCCCTGGATCTCAGAGCGGGGCAATCTGTACGCCTCGCTGCTCTTGATCGATCCGGCCCCGATGGAGCGCATTGGCTCCCTGCCGCTTGCCATAGCGGTTGCGGTGCACCAGGCGATCCGCCAGGTTCTTCCTCCGCAGGCTGAGCCGCTCGAGGTAAAATGGCCGAACGACATCCTGATCGGACGTAAGAAGACCTGCGGGATTCTTGTCGAGGGCGAAAGCCTGGCCGATGGCCGCCACGCGCTCGTCATCGGTATCGGCATCAATGTCTCCGTTGTGCCGGACAATCCGCTCTATCCCGTGACCTGCATTCGCGCACAGGGAAGCGCGGCCTCGCCGGAGGAGCTCTTTGCGCATCTTTTCGCGTCGATGGCGCAGGTGCTGGGTGCCTGGGATCGTGGTCGCGGCATTCGCGAGATCACTGCCCGCTGGCGCGACGTGGCGTGCGGCATAGGCGAAAAAATAACTGTCAACCTACCGGACCGGTCGATTTCCGGCCACTTCGCCGGAATTGATGATAATGGCCTGTTGATGCTCGATATTGGGGCAGGCAGGATGATGACGATCGCCGCCGGCGACGTCTTCTTTGGATGATTGGAAAAACGAAGACTATGGCGAAGCAGGACGAACTGGTATTTCTGCCTTTGGGCGGCGTCGGCGAGATCGGCATGAATCTCGCGCTTTACGGCTATGGTCCGTCCGAGCAACGCCAGTGGATCATGGTCGACTGCGGCGTCACTTTCCCCGGGCCTGATCTTCCCGGAGTCGATCTCGTGCTGCCCGACATCCGTTTTCTCGCCAAACAGCGCAAGAACCTGAAGGCGATCATCATCACTCACGCGCACGAGGATCACTACGGCGCGCTGGCCGACCTCTGGCCCGGTCTCAATGCTCCCGTCTATGCCTCGAAATTCACGGCCGGCATGCTCGAGGCCAAGCGCAGTTACGAAAAGTCGGCGATCGGTGAGATTCCGATTACGCCGTTTACTGCTGGCGATACGATCAACGTCGGCCCGTTCAGCATCGAAGGCGTGGGCGTCAACCATTCCATCCCCGAGCCGATGTCACTGATGATCCGCACGCCTGTGGGCAATGTCATCCATACCGGCGACTGGAAGATCGACCACGAACCATCGCTCGGTCCCCTGACCGACGAAACGCGCTTCCGCCAGATGGGCGACGAAGGTGTGCTGGCGCTGATGTGCGACTCCACCAATGCACTGCGGGATGGCGTCTCGCCCTCCGAGAAGGATGTCTCCGAAAGTCTGCGCAAGATCATCGAGAATGCCGAGGGCCGTGTTGCAATAACGACGTTTTCGTCGAACGTCGGCCGTATCAGGACGATTGCAGAAGCTGCGGAGGCCGCGGGTCGCGAGGTTCTATTGCTTGGAAGCTCGCTGAAGCGCGTCGTCGACGTCTCGCGCGATATTGGCATCATGGAAGGGGTGAAGCCGTTCATCTCCGAAGACGAATACGGCTATATCCCGCGCGACAAGGTCGTGGTCATCCTGACGGGCAGCCAGGGCGAGTCGCGCGCGGCACTCGCCAAACTCTCCCGTGACGAAATGCGCAATGTCGCGCTTGCGGCAGGTGACATCGTCGTCTTCTCGTCGCGCGCCATTCCGGGCAATGAAAAGGCCATTCAGGACATCAAGAATGGCCTCGTCGAGCAGGGCGTTCACTGCATCACCGACAGCGAGGCGCTGGTCCACGTTTCCGGTCATCCCCGCCGCAACGAGCTGCAGAAGATGTACGAATGGACGCGCCCGAAGGTCGTCGTGCCTGTCCACGGCGAGGCAACGCATCTGACTGCCCACAAGGAGCTGGCGGAACAGTCGGGTATCAAGACCGTCCCGCGCGTACGCAACGGTGATGTCCTGCGGCTGGCCCCGGGCCCTGTCGAGGTGATCGACGAGGCGCCGCACGGCCGGATCTACAAGGACGGCACCCTGATCGGCGACTTCGACGAGATGGGCATCGGCGAGCGAAAGAAGCTCTCCTACGTCGGCCACGTCGCCTTCAATCTCGTCATCGACGGTCGCTACGACATTGTCGGCGAGCCGGATCTCGTCGCCATCGGTCTGCCTGTTTACGACGATGAAGGAGACGAGATGGAAGATGCGCTTTATGACGCCGCGGTCGGCGCCATCGAGAGCATTCCGCGTGCCCGCCGCAAGGATTTGGATCTGCTACAGGAGTCGGCCCGTCGCGCCATTCGCGCCGCTGCGAACCAAATCTGGGGCAAGAAGCCGCTCGTTACAGTCTTCGTCAACAAGGTCTGATAGATGCTCGGTCGGGTCAACCACGTCGCTCTCGCCGTACCGGACCTCGCCTCCGCGACGGCGGCTTACCGAGATACGCTTGGAGCAACGGTGTCATTGCCCCAGGCCCTGCCGGAACACGGCGTTACCGTCGTGTTCGTGGAGCTGACGAACACGAAAATCGAACTCCTCGAGCCGCTGGGAGCGGATTCACCGATCGCGGCTTTCCTGGACCGGAATCCTTCCGGCGGCATGCACCACGTATGTTACGAGGTTGGCGACATAATCGCCGCCCGCGACCACCTGTTGCGTGCTGGCGCGAGGGTGCTTGGAGGCGGGGATCCGAAGATCGGAGCGCACGGCAAACCGGTGCTCTTCCTGCACCCGAAGGACTTCTTCGGCACTTTGATCGAGCTTGAACAGGTCTAGACCCTGCTGCGGCAGAGTRACCCAAATCCCGGAAATTCCGGGAGAGCGCTCAAAGCTGCTTTGAGTTGGCGGCCAAACGGGCTTATAAGCACGCAAAACGCGGTTATCGCGCAGACGTTCAGCGGGACATCCTATGCTGCAGGTATTATTACAGGGCTTCGCCGTCTACTTCATCGTCTGGTGGATTACCCTCTTTGCGGTTCTTCCGATCGGCCTGCGCACGCAGGCAGACGACAATGATATCGTGCTGGGTACCGTTCACAGTGCGCCGACCCGCTTTCGCCCGGTCTTTGTCTTCACGACGACGACGGTCGTCTCGGCCGTCATCTATGCGCTGTGGTATATCTCTTCGAACTACTTCGGATGGGGTTTTGATGCCCTGCCACAAATCGGCCCCTCGTTCTCGAACGTATGAGGGCGTTTGCTCAGGTTTTGGGCAGATGCAAAATTAAGCTGTCACACAGATGTCATCATGCTGCGGCATGGAGATGCCGTAACGGAATGCAGGCCTTCCGTTACGGTAGGTCGAGTGGGTTGAACCATGACAGTGGAAGCAAAAAACCAAAAAAAAACAAGGCTAAAAGCCTTGTTTTAAGTATCGCGTGATCCTTAACCGTTGCCGGGGCTGCGACTAGCGCGCCTAAGATCTGATCCTCCCAAGACTTGACCGCGAATTCGGCAGAGATTTACCTCTCTGCCTGTTTTGTGGGCTCAAGCTAGCTCAAAGATTGGGCTTTGTCATCAGATTTTTTTGCATTTTTGCTACACTCTAGCAATTTTTTTCTGTTGATAAGAATTTCGTACAAACCATTATAATCCTGCGTTTTTCTTCGTCTTACAGTTTCGCGGATGCGAACTTGCTTTTACGGAAGGCCGCTTGAACCTATCGCGGGTTTCCTTCCTGCCGCGAAGCKGATATGAACGCTGCCAACATTCGTGATTGCCTTCGATTCCGCCACCGGCGGTTTCTCAACATCTCTGGATTTCGCCATGCGTCTGTCTCGCTATTTCATGCCCATCCTCAAGGAAAATCCCAAGGAGGCGGAAATCGTCTCCCACCGGCTGATGCTGCGCGCCGGCATGATCCGGCAGCAGTCGCAGGGTATTTATTCCTGGCTGCCCCTGGGCAAGCGCGTCCTTGACAAGGTGAACAACATCATTCGCGAGGAGCAGAACCGCTCGGGCGCGATCGAGCTCTCCATGCCGACGCTGCAGTCCGCCGAACTCTGGCAGGAGAGCGGCCGCTACGATGCATACGGCAAAGAAATGCTGCGCATCAAGGATCGTCAGGATCGTCCGATGCTGTACGGACCGACGAACGAGGAAATGGTAACGGATATCTTCCGTTCCTACGTCAAGTCCTACAAGGACCTGCCGATGAACCTCTATCACATCCAGCTGAAGTTCCGCGACGAGATCCGTCCGCGTTTCGGCACCATGCGCTCGCGCGAGTTCATGATGAAGGACGCCTATTCCTTCGATCTGACGCGCGAAGGCGCCGAGCATTCCTACAAGAAGATGTTCGCTGCATACCTGCGCACATTCGATCGTCTCGGGCTGCGTGCCATTCCCATGCGGGCCGACACCGGTCCCATCGGAGGCGATCTCAGCCACGAATTCATCATTCTTGCGGACACCGGCGAATCCGAAGTCTATTGCCACAGGGATTTTGTCAATTTTGATACTCCTGCGGTCGATACCGATTTCGACGATGTTGCGGGGCTGAAGGCGATCTTCGACAAGTGGACTTCGGTCTACGCAGCCACCTCCGAGATGCACGACGAAGCTGCGTTCAACGCAATTCCCGAAACCGAGCGCCTTTCAGCTCGCGGTATCGAAGTCGGCCACATCTTCTACTTCGGCACGAAATACTCCGAGCCGATGGGTGCGAAAGTGCAGGGGCCGGACGGCAAGGAACACGCCGTTCACATGGGTTCCTACGGTATCGGCCCGACACGCCTTGTTCCCGCCATCATCGAAGCCTCGCATGACGAGAACGGAATCATCTGGCCCGCGGCGGTGGCGCCGTTCGATGCGGTCGTGATCAATATGAAGGCGGGCGATGCTGCCTGCGACGCTGCCTGCGAGAAGATCTACGCCGTGCTTTCGAAGGCCGGTAAGGACGTTCTCTACGACGACACGGATGATCGCGCCGGAACCAAATTCGCGACCGCCGATCTGATCGGCGTTCCGCTCCAGATCATTGCCGGTCCGCGTGCGGTCGCGAACGGCGAAGTAGAAGTCAAAGACCGCAAGACCGGCGCCCGCGAAACGATGACCATCGACGCGGCGATCAACAAGCTCTTAGGCTAAGGAAGCGGGAGGCAAAATGGCAGACGCAGCGGTGAGCCGGCGGGGTTCTGAATCCGGCTCGGCTCCGGCCAGCCGGCCATTTTCCGCCTTCGAACGACTTGTGGCCTGGCGCTATCTGCGCGCGCGCCGCAAGGAAGCGTTCATTTCGGTCATCGCCGGCTTTTCCTTTATCGGGATCATGCTTGGCGTTGCCACCCTGATCATCGTCATGGCCGTCATGAATGGCTTTCGAACGGAATTGATTTCCCGTATTCTGGGCATCAACGGTCACATGATCGTGCAGCCGGTGGATGGGCCGTTCACAGACTATGCTGCCCTGACCGACCGGTTCGCCGCGGTCCCCGGCATCAAGCTGGCGCTGCCGCTTGTCGAGGGCCAGACGCTCGCATCGGGGGCAGGTGGGGCTGGCACGGGCGCGCTGGTGCGCGGTATTCGTGCGGAAGACCTCTCGAAGGTGAAAACGGTCTCCGACAATATCAAGTCGGGCGATCTTGTTGGCTTCGCGGCCGGGCAGGGCGTTCTTATTGGCTCGCGCATGGCCGACCAACTGGGGCTGCAGGCGGGTGATAATATCACATTGATATCACCGGAAGGTGACGTGACGCCGATGGGCATCAACCCACGCGTCAAATCCTACAAGGTCTCGGGTATATTCGAGATCGGCATGTCGGAATATGATGCGACCATCATCTATATGCCGCTCGAGGAAGCCCAGCTCTATTTCAATGCCGAAGGGCTGGTGCAATCCATCGAGCTCTTTGTAGACAATCCAGATGACATTGATGCTCTGCGCCCAAAGGTCGAAGCGGCGGCCGGACGGCAGATCGCTGTCACAGATTGGCGCCAGCGCAACCAGACCTTCTTCTCCGCGCTTCAGGTCGAGCGCAACGTCATGTTCATGATCCTGACGCTGATCGTCCTCGTGGCTGCGCTGAACATCATTTCCGGTCTCATCATGCTGGTAAAGGACAAGGGCAGCGATATTGCCATCCTGCGCACCATGGGTGCTAGCTCCGGGGCCATCATGCGTATCTTTTTCATGACCGGCGCGGCGATCGGCATCGTCGGGACGCTGGCAGGCGTGCTGCTTGGCGTCGTCGTCTGCGTCAACATCGAAAAGATCCGCGGGTTCTTCTCCTGGATCTCGGGAACCGTTCTTTTCGATCCGCAGCTCTATTTCCTCAGCCAGTTGCCCGCTGAAATGAATCTCGGCGAAACGATCTCGGTTGTGGTCATGGCGCTGACGCTCTCCTTCATCGCAACGATCTTCCCGGCATGGCGCGCCTCCAAGCTCGATCCCGTCCAGGCCCTGCGCTACGAATAAGGAATGCTCATTTCATGAAGCGGAATACCGTTCTCAAGCTTTCCGGCGTTGAGCGCCAGTACGGCCAGGGAGAGACTGTGCTCTCGATCCTCAAGGGGGCCGATTTCACGCTCAACAGTGGTGAGATCGTCGCGCTCGTCGCTCCCTCCGGGACGGGAAAGTCGACGCTGCTGCATCTTGCCGGCCTGCTGGAGCATCCCGACGCGGGAGAGGTCAGCATCAACGGTCACCCGTGCAACGGTCTGTCCGACGACAAACGCACGGCGATCCGCCGCGGGGAAATCGGTTTCGTCTACCAGTTCCATCATCTGCTGCCGGAGTTTTCAGCGATTGAGAACATCATGATGCCGCAGATGATCGCTGGGTTGCCGCGCGGCGAGGCAAAAGAACGGGCCGCTCAACTGCTAGACTATATGCGGATCGGCCATCGCGGTGCGCATCGTCCCGGTGAGCTTTCCGGTGGCGAGCAGCAGCGCGTGGCGATTGCCCGCGCCGTCGCAAATGCGCCCAGCCTGCTGCTCGCCGATGAGCCGACAGGCAACCTCGATCCGGAAACGGCAAGCTACGTCTTCGAAGCGCTGGAAGCGCTGGTACGCCAGTCGGGTCTTGCGGCACTGATCGCGACGCACAATCATGAATTGGCCCGCCGCATGGATCGTCGTGTGACGATAGCCGACGGCAAGGTCGTAGATTTCTGACGATGCCACTCAGGGGATGATTAGACCACCGCGATAATCGAGTTCGTACGCCTTTCGCCCGTCGACCTCGATAAACTCGTGGCCGCGGAAATGCGCGCAGTCGCCGTCGCTGCGATCGACATAACGCCCGAGCGGATGGCTGAATTCCATGCCGCCCAGGAAGCGGCGATGTTCTGCGTACATTCGCGACAACGCCGCCGTGATCACGGTGCCTGCGGCGGTTGAATCCATCAGGTCCGGCTGGACGATCCGGCCGAAATAGTTCATTGCCCAAACCGGCTCTCCCTTCAGCCACGCGACCTCTTGCCCGGCAAAGTCAGTTCCGCCGAAATAGCTGTCGAGATAACGCCAGGGACCGCGCTCAAAGCCGATGTCGTGGGAACCGCTGCGGCTGGACGCTTGTCTGACGCCGCCTGCCACGTAGGTCTGCGACTTTGCTTCAACGATGAACGCATTGAGCTCTGTGAGATTCATGAACCCTCCTCGGGGGTGCCGTTCAAATCAATCGGTGCTGCCGCAGGCTTTCTGCCCGACGTCGTCGTCCCAATCCGCGACCGGGATCGTCTTGGCATCGACCTTCGAAGCCTTGCCATCCCGGGTGACCTTGCCCGTCAGCACGTTGTAGTCGCAGGCGCCAGTATTGTTGGTGTCCAGCGTGTCGTAGTGACTGAACGTGTATCCTGCGACGACGAACTGCTCGTTACGGTAGGCGAGGGTCAATGCCTGTTCCCAGCGATCGCGGCCGATCCCGGAATTCTGCGAATGCACGGCTATCGATCCGCTCGACAAAGCCTCGATCGATGGGTCCTGGCCGAACATGCCGTCCAGGCTTCCATTGCCCCAGACCTTCCCGGGCGCCTGTGTTGCCAGTGTCAACAGCGCGTGATCCTTGTCCCTCAGGTAGATATAAATGCCGATATCGTCGCCTTGCGCCGGCGATGCTACCAGGAGCGCGAGGTCTGCCTCGCCATCGTGATTCCAATCGCCAGTCGCTCCGCCGATGATTTTCGCCGGATCGATCTGTTCGGCCGCGGCAGAGCCGGCAGCAACGCACAGTGCAGTTAGGACAAATTTAAACATGCTTCTCTCCGTTCGATCCCGAACAGAAGAGCGGAAAAGATTCCTGTTGACAATAGAACAATAGCAGAACAAATTATAAACATAAGAGCACAGGAGAGCCAAATGACTGATATGATCCGTGATATCGCAGCATTCACCTCCATCGCAATGTTCGTTGCCAGCTTCTCGCTGATCTGCATGGCAATGTAGAATTCAGGGGACCGCATGGCTGCCATGCGGTCCTACCGCAGGACTGCGTCTGGACACCAACGCTGACAAGGCCGACAATGCCCCGATTCATCTGGTCGATTGGAAGGGCATGTTATGGCGGGTACGGAGCAGGACGGTTTCATCGGCGGAACGCCGGGGTTCGTTCACCTGCGTGTCCATTCGGCCTATTCGCTTCTTGAGGGCGCGCTGCCACTGAAGAAGATCCTCTACAAGGCATCAGCCGACAGCCAGCCGGCGATTGCCATCACCGACACCAACAACCTGTTCGTCGCCCTCGAGTTTGCACAGAAGGCGATGGATGACGGCCTGCAGCCGATCATCGGCTGTCAGGTCTCCATCGATATGGAAGACGGCCTCGAGACGGATCGGCGCGGCGGCCAGCAGGCACTCGTGAAACTGCCGTCGATCGTGCTGCTGTCGGCGACAGACGACGGATACGAGCGGCTCGTGGATCTGATCAGCCGTGCCTATCTCGGCGGCGAGGGCGGCGGGCAATCGGTTCACATCCGCTCCTCCTGGCTGGACGAGATCGGAACCGAAGGACTGATTGCGCTGACAGGCGCATCGACCGGGCCGATCGACATGGCGTTGAAGGACGGCCATATCGCGCAGGCCGAGGCACGGTTGCTGTCATTGAAGCGACACTTCGGCGACAGGCTCTATATCGAACTCCAGCGTCACGGCACCTATGACAAGCGTCATGAACAGAGGGTGATCGGACTCGCCTACGCGCACGACCTGCCGCTGGTCGCGACCAACGAGGCTTTTTTTCCGACGCGTGAGGACTACGACGCGCATGACGCGCTGATGGCCGTGGCTCACAATGCGATCGTGTCCGACGACAGCCGCTTTCGCCTGACGCCAGACCACTATCTGAAAAGCCGCGCCGAGATGGTGAAGCTGTTTGCCGATTTGCCCGAGGCTCTGGAAAACACGCTCGAGATCGCGCGTCGATGCTCCTTCGTCCTGAAAACCCGCAAACCGATCCTGCCGCGCTTTACCGGTGCGACTGCCGATCCGGAAGAGGCAGAGCGCGAGGAAGCGCTTGAGCTTCGCCGGCAGGCGGTCGAGGGGCTGGACAAGCGCCTTGGAACGCTCGGTATGTCAGCCGGGTACGAAGAGAAGGACTACCGCGAACGCCTCGAGTTCGAGCTGAGCGTCATCGAGCGCATGAAGTTCCCCGGCTACTTCCTGATCGTTGCGGACTTCATCAAGTGGGCAAAGCAACATGACATCCCCGTCGGTCCTGGCCGTGGTTCGGGTGCAGGGTCGCTTGTCGCCTATGCGTTGACGATCACCGACGTCGATCCGCTGCGTTTCTCCCTTCTCTTCGAGCGCTTCCTCAATCCGGAACGCGTTTCGATGCCGGACTTCGATATCGACTTCTGCCAGGATCGCCGCGAAGAGGTGATCCGCTACGTGCAGCAGAAGTACGGCCGCGAGCAGGTGGCTCAGATCATCACCTTCGGTTCGCTGCAGGCCCGAGCGGCGTTGCGCGACGTCGGCCGCGTGCTGGAAATGCCCTACGGGCAGGTCGACAAGATCTGCAAGCTCGTGCCCAATAATCCCGCCAATCCGACGCCGCTCTCGAAGGCAATCGAGGAAGAGCCGAAGCTGCAAGAAGAGGCCGCGAAGGAGCCTGTCGTCGCGCGCCTCCTCGACATCGCCCAGAAGATCGAGGGGCTCTATCGCCACGCCTCGACCCATGCCGCCGGCATCGTCATCGGCGACCGGCCGCTGTCGAAACTCGTGCCGATGTACCGCGATCCGCGATCCGACATGCCGGTTACGCAGTTCAACATGAAATGGGTGGAGCAGGCCGGCCTCGTGAAGTTCGACTTCCTCGGGCTGAAGACACTGACCGTTTTGAAGGTTGCTGTCGATTTCGTCGCCAAACGCGGCACAAGTGTCGACCTTGCCGCGATCCCGCTCGACGACAAGAAGACCTATGAGATGCTGTCGCGAGGCGAAACGGTCGGCGTGTTCCAGGTTGAAAGTGCCGGCATGCGCAAGGCGTTGATCGGCATGAAGCCCGACTGCATCGAGGATATCATCGCGCTGGTGGCTCTCTACCGCCCAGGCCCGATGGAAAACATCCCGACCTACAACGCTCGCAAGCATGGCGAGGAAGAGATCGAATCGATCCACCCCACGATCGACTACCTGCTCAAGGAAACGCAGGGCGTCATCGTCTATCAGGAACAGGTGATGCAGATCGCCCAGGTCCTGTCGGGCTATTCGCTCGGCGAAGCCGACCTTCTGCGTCGCRCCATGGGCAAGAAGATCAAGGCGGAGATGGATCAGCAGCGCGAGCGCTTCGTTGACGGTGCCATCAGGAACGGCGTTTCGAAGCCGCAGGCCGACAACATCTTCGAACTGTTGGCGAAGTTCGCAAACTACGGTTTCAACAAGTCGCACGCCGCCGCCTATGCCATCGTCTCCTACCAGACGGCCTACATGAAGGCGCATCATCCGGTGGAGTTCCTCGCCGCCTCCATGACGCTCGATATGTCGAACACCGAAAAGGTCAACGATTTCCGCCAGGATGCCAAGCGCCTCGGCATCGAGGTCATTGCCCCATCAGTGCAGACATCGTTCCGCCATTTCCAAACCGGCGAAGACCGCATCTATTACGCCTTGGCGGCACTGAAGGGCGTCGGCGAGTCGGCGGTCGAGCACATTGTCGAGGTTCGCGGCGATACGCCGTTCGCCAGCCTTGAGGACTTCTGCCTGCGCATCGATCCCCGCCAGGTGAACCGCCGCGTGCTTGAAAGCCTGATTTATGCCGGGGGCTTCGATTGCTTCGGTCTCGATCGTGCGCAACTGTCGGCTGGTCTAGACCGTGTCCTTGGCTACGCCCAGCGTGCCCAGGAAAACAAGCTGAGCGGTCAGTCGGATATCTTCGGCAGCGCTCTGTCGTCCGGCCCGGAAAAGATCTCGCTGCCGCCGTTCTCGCCATGGCTCGCCTCCGAGCGGCTGCTCAAGGAGTTCCAGGTTCTCGGCTTTTACCTCACCGCCCACCCGCTCGATTCCTACAACGGCGTCCTTCAAAAGATGCGGGTGCAAACCTTTGCCGACTTCTCGGCAGCCGTGAAGCAGGGCGCAAGCAACGCGCGCCTGGCCGGAACCGTTATTTCCAAGCAGGAGCGTAAGACCCGCACCGGCAACAAGATGGGGATTATCGTTTTTTCCGATTCTTCAGGCCAGTTCGAAGCCGTGCTCTTCTCCGAAATGCTGAACCAGTATCGCGACATGCTCGAATCCGGAAAATCCTTTGTAATTACCGCAACCGGCGAGGAGCGACCGGAAGGCATCGGGCTCAGGATCCAGACGATCCAGTCTCTGGAAGAGAAGTCGTTGCAGATGCAGAAGGCGCTGCGTGTCTATGTCCGCGATTCCGGACCTTTGCGTGCGGTTGCAGCTCACCTCAACGCCAAAGGGGACGGCCTCGTTTCCTTCATCGTCATCAAGGAAGAAGGCAAGCGGGAGGTCGAGGTCGAACTGCCGCAGAAGTACCGCATCACGCCGGAGATCGCCGCCGCCCTTCGCGCCGCACCCGGCGTCATCGACGTGGAGCTCGTTTGACGCTCAGCTATGGGTGACGGTGATGAAGTCAGTGCCGGACCCTGTCTCGTGCCCGAGGCCGGTGTCGGAGATGGTCATTGTCGATCCAGGCGTCAGCATGGCGTCTATCTTGCGCCGCGTCTCGTCGGGAATGTTGATCCGGCTCAAGGCATTTGAAATCGGCGTGCCGCTGACGATCGAGCTTTCAAGTTTGCTGATGCCCAATCGCCTCATCGTCTGGCTGGAAAGCGTGTTTGCAAGCGTGGCGCCCAGCCAGTCCGCGGTACCATTTTCCAGGTCGACGCTGTGTGCAGTCAGGAAATGCGTACCGAGTGCCAGGCGCGGATCGGCGATCGTAATCGGGGCCTCGAAGACCGGCTTGAATCCCTGGCGGACCATGATCACGCCGTTCGCTGGCTCACCCTTGCCTGCCGCAGCGTAGACGGCGCGCAGCAGCGCGTCGCTCATCAGTGACTTGTCGGCCCCGGGTTCAAGCGGATGCTGCGCCTTGAAGTCGCTGATCGCCTGGAGCGAAGCCGGCCCGAGCAGCCCGTCCGGATCGCCGACGGAAAAGCCGAGTTCGTTGAGATAGGTCTGCAGATCGATGATCGCTTCGCGCTGCGTGCGGCGCGTGATGAGAATGCGAATAGGCTCGGCGCTGATGGGCGCCACGACAGGCTGCACCTGGGCTCTCGGAATGGCGACTTCGTTCATCGCCACCTGGACCGGCAATTGTCCGATGGCCGGCCGAAGCACGGCGTCGGAAAGCAGCGGCGGGGGCTCCGGCATTTCAGGATGGAAAAGCATCGGATGCTCGATCGGCCTTGGCGTCGTCTCCGCATCGGTAATGATGACCGGGACACCCATTTCGGTCATCCTGTAGAGCTGCTTCGCAAATGCGCCCGGCATGCGCACGCATCCGTGCGAGGCTGGATAGTGCGGAACGGAATTTGACTCGTGGAGGGCGATGCCTGACCACGTCAGTCGCTGCATGAACGGCATCGGCGCTGCCGAATAAAGGTTGGATTCATGGTATTTCTGCTTCTCGATCACCGAGAATATGCCGCTGGGAGTCCCGTGGCCGGGCTTACCCGTCGAAACCTTCGACGTCGCGATGACGTCGCCACCCTCATAGACGGCAAGCGACTGCTTATCCTTCGACACGAAGATCTGCAGTGTGCGTGCGTCCGCGGCGAGCGCGGGGTGCACGAGTGCGGTGGCTGACAGCAAGCCGAGGCCGAAGACAAGACGCGAGAACATTCCAACCAACCAATACGCAATACCTGAGGGCAAGCGTAGTCGGGGAAGCTTAAGGAAAACTTGAAATAGCCGGCGGTGATGCGGCCTCACATATTAGTGATCGCGCTTGCCGCCGAAGGTATAACCCGTCTCGACCGTACCTTTGCCGAACTTGTCGCGCAGCTTGTCCATTGCCGCCTCGACGGCGGCACGACGCCCCTGGTCCACATCGACGAGATCGGGCGGATCTGCCCGCGCCGGATCGCAGAGATCGGTGACGCCGATACCGATCAGGCGAAACTTCGTGCCGTCTGTTTGCTTCTCCAGAAGATCGATGCCGGTGCGGAAGATCCGGTCGGCGAGCTGGGTCGGGTCCTCCAGTTTCCTGTTGCGCGTTCGCGACTTGAAGTCGGCCGTCTTCATCTTGAGGACAACAGTATGGCCGGCGATGCCGTTCTTCTTCAGTCGCCAGGAGACTTTCTCGGAAAGGCTGCGCAGGATCGGCACGAGGTCCGCGTGGCGGGAAATATCGTCGAAGAATGTCGTTTCGGCAGACACGCTCTTTGCCGGATCGTTGAGGTGAACCTCTCGGTCATCCATGCCGCGTGAAAGCCGCGCAAGCCGTTGTCCCATGCTGCCATAGCGGCGCATCAGGTCATTTGCCTCCATGGTCTGTAGCTGGCCGATGGTGCGGATACCGTCGGCCTCGAGTGTCGCCGCGAGCGCCTTGCCCACGCCCCAGATCGTCGTGACGGGCCGCGGCGCGAGAAAGGAGACGGCTTCCTCGCGGCCGATGACGGAAAATCCGCGCGGCTTCTGCAGGTCGGAGGCGACCTTCGCAAGGAATTTGCAATAGGAAAGCCCGACTGAAACGCTGATGCCGATCTCCTGCTCCACACGGCGCGCGAATTTCGCGAGCGTTCTGGCCGGTGGATCATGGTGCAGTCGCTCGGTACCGCCGAGTTCCAAGAAGGCTTCGTCGATCGAAAGTGGCTGCACGAGCGGCGTCAGCTCCTGCATCATGGTGCGCACCTCGCGCCCGACCCTGACGTACTTCTCCATGTCCGGCCGAATGACGATCGCCTGTGGGCAGGCCTCCAATGCCTTGAACATCGGCATGGCAGAGCGAACGCCATGGATGCGGGCGATGTAGCAGGCGGTAGAGACAACACCACGCTTGCCCCCACCGATGATCACCGGCTTGTCGGCAAGATCGGGGTTGTCGCGCTTCTCGACCGCGGCATAAAAGGCGTCGCAGTCGATATGTGCCAGCGTCAGTTCGTAGAGTTCCTTGTGCCGGGCGAGGCGAGGGCTGCCGCAGGCCGTACAGCGACGCGTTTCCGCCTTCTGCTCGGCAAGGCAGTCGCGACAGAAGCCGGGTGTCTTGGCGGGCGCAGGTGTCATAAGCGAGAACAAAGGTTGAACGCCGCGACATTACGCTCTAAGCTTTTGAGTCTCAAGGGCGCGCTTGAGGTTTTGCGGTGCATATCCGCGGGGTCGCTGAAGCGGCCGTCTACGCGACCGAGCTGACGTCCTTCGGCGTCGCCGTCGCAAAATACTGGCGCAAAATCTCGCCCGTATGGTCCCAGTCGGTCGCAGCTAGAATCGTTCCGATCGGCGGGGGCGCGAAGGGCTTGAAATCCGCATTGGCCATCATCGTGACGAGTAGACATTCCGGCACATGATCAGCCACAGAAAGGAGATTGCGTTGGATATCGTCCACAAACGCGACAGGCAGGTCTCGGCGATCGTGCAGCTTGGCGACGATCGGCCCCTTGGGCTCTTCGGATGCGATCATGTCGAAGGAGAGGTCGAACTGGTCGAGAAGCTTTCGCCGGACGCCGTGGTGGCGGGGCGGCATCGCAGTCAGAAAAACGACGTCGGCGTCGGCGGAAAGCGCATTCAACGTTTCGACCGCTCTTTCCGCTGGCCTCTGCCAGAGATGCTGGTTCGCGAAGAAGGCGTCTTCGAAAGCATAGACCTGCTCCTTGTCCATTTCGCTGCCGTCGAGCAAGGAAACGATATTGCCGTGAAGCCGAAACGATCGGGGAAGGAGATCGTAGCTGTGCGACCGCAGAAATGCTGTGAAGGGCGAAAGAAACTCCAGAACGACCTCGTCGATGTCGCAAACGACGAGCGGTCGGTCGCCGAGGCTGACTTGGTGGGGATCGGTGACAACGTCCAAACTCAATACTCCCCTGATCCAAGTCCGGGCGGCGAAAAATGCAGCCACGCGGCATTGAGCGCTTCGGGCGCTGTGCCCGTCGCCTCGCAAAAGGCCACGGCTGTCGGTTCGTGGTTCATAAGAAAGTCCATCATCCCGGATAGGAAGCCCGGATCATCGATTGCGTGGCGCACTTGCGCGGGCTCTACGCCTGTTAATGCGAGGAAACGGCCGAACAAATCAGGCTCGCTGGCAAGCCAGGCGAGAACCGAGATGGCGGTTTCTTGCGGATCGTTTGCGAGTTGCTTGGAGTTCTTGAAGTTGCTCTGCATTTCTTGCGGGAAATTACCTATTTTTCAACCAAATACCGATAGCGTCGGGCTATCGGTTTCATGGGTCCGTGCGGTTGCATGTCTTTCTTGTGCGGCTGAACGGTTTCCAGAACGGACGTAGGACAGCATATCATGCCCAAACAGGTAATGATTGTAGAGGATAACGAGCTCAACATGAAGCTCTTTCGCGACCTCATCGAGGCGTCCGGCTACACGACGATTCAGACGCGCAATGGCATGGAGGCGTTGGATCTCGCGCGCAAGCATCGCCCGGATCTGATCCTCATGGACATCCAATTGCCGGAGGTATCAGGGCTCGAGGTCACCAAATGGCTGAAGGAAGACGATGAGCTGCATGTCATCCCGGTGATCGCGGTGACGGCTTTTGCGATGAAGGGCGATGAAGAGCGGATCCGGCAGGGTGGCTGTGAAGCGTACGTGTCAAAGCCGATATCCGTTCCCAAATTCATTGAGACGATCAAGACGTACCTAGGCGATGCCTGATAGATCGGAAAGAAGCCTATGACTGCGCGAATCCTGGTCGTTGATGATATTCCGGCGAACGTGAAGCTGCTCGAGGCTCGGCTGATTGCCGAATATTTCGACGTGATAACGGCAGCCGATGGTTATCAGGCGCTGGCGATTTGCGATCGAAATCAAGTCGATCTCGTTTTGCTCGACGTCATGATGCCGGGCATGGATGGATTTGAGGTGTGCGAGCGGCTGAAGTCGAGCCCGAAAACCTCGCATATTCCTGTCGTCATGGTGACGGCGCTTGACCAGCCAGCCGACCGCGTGCGCGGCCTGAAGGCCGGAGCTGACGATTTTCTGACGAAGCCGGTCAACGATCTTCAATTGATAGCCCGCGTCAAGAGCCTGCTTCGCCTCAAGACGTTGAGCGACGAGCTGCGCATACGTGCGCAGACCGCCCAGACGATGGGGATCGATGGACTCTTGCGTGTCGATGGGCAGGGCGAGGAAAGCGGTCAGGTGATGCTGGTCGACGGCCGCGCCAACTCACAGGAACGCATCATAAAGACGTTGAAGCCGATCGCCGATGTCTTTGCGATCTCGGATGCGCAGGCGGCGATCTTTGAGGCGTCGGAGAACCCCTTCGATCTTGTGATCGTCAATGCCAATCTTGAAGACTATGACCCCCTGCGTTTGTGCTCGCAGTTGCGGTCGCTGGAGCGTACTCGCTTTTTGCCTATCCTGATCATTACCGAACAGGGTGACGACGAAATGGTCGTGCGAGCGCTCGATCTTGGGGTGAACGACTATATCGTGAGGCCGGTCGATCCTAATGAGCTCGTGGCGCGCAGCCTCACCCAAATGCGTCGGAAGCACTACAACGATCGCTTGCGCGCCAGCGTACAGCAAACCATCGAACTGGCTGTGACCGATCCGCTGACAGGCCTCAGCAACCGACGCTATCTCGATAACCATATCAATACGCTCTTCAGTCGCGCGATGGCCCGCGGGCGTCCGCTCTCGGTGCTCATCGCGGATATTGATCGCTTCAAACAGATCAATGATACCTACGGTCACGATGCCGGCGATGACATCCTCAGGGAGTTCGCAAACCGCGTGCGTTCGACCGTCCGCGGTGCCGATCTTGCCTGCCGGTATGGCGGCGAAGAATTCGTCGTTGTCATGCCGGACACGTCGCCGGAGGTTGCCGCAACCGTCGCAGAGCGGCTGCGCGCCGTGATCGAGACCTCACCCTTCATGGTGAAGTCGTCCGGGCAGGAGCTCAGCGTTACCGCATCTTTCGGGATTTCCTCGCGCACGCCGTCCATCGTGACGCCTGGACATCTGATGAAGCAGGCTGATCTCGCGCTTTACGAGGCAAAGAACGCAGGACGCAATCGCGTGGTCGCTGCCGCCTGATGCGAGTTTGCAGTCGAGGCTCCTAAGTCATCCACAGAAACGTGACGGATATTCCGCTTAGACCTGCACTGTCAGTGTTTGAAATACAGCCAAGTACGGCTCGAAGAGATGCCAGGACCAAGTCTCTTGGAAGGTGTCCCTCAAAGCACAGCGCGCCGCCAGGTTAACAAAAATATGAGCCAAATTCGCCTATTCTGGTAGCTTTCCTCAATCCGGATGATCGTCGAGCTTGAGCAGAAGCGGGATGGGGGTAATACTATTGGGCTATATTTCGTGTTCATTTGTCGCCGCGACGGGTATTCTCGCCCCGAAAGATGATTAGATGAGAGCAATAGCGTCTCAAACTTGGACTTTTAACCATAAAATCAACCTCGGAATTCTAACCATTAAGAATTTGTTGATTTTCTTTCATTTTCGCGCAAATTATCGGCTCATAAGAGAAACACGCTACCGTCGGGTGGCGCAAAGATACCCCATGATGCTCAGGTCCGCCGCATCTCCTGGGTCGTGGGGTCGGTCGGCTGGCATGCAACACTAGCGGTTCCTCGTGCCGCGTTGCTTGTCGGTCGACCCCCTTTCGTGAAAACGCCGTCCTACCCGTCGAACGGGCAGGACGGCGTTTCTGTTTGCGTTTCTGCACCCACTTGGCGGACAGCCGGAAAACAAAAAGGCGCGCAGCCGTGTGGCGCGCGCCTTTCGAAAAACCTAAGAGATCAAGCGATTACTTGATCTTGGTTTCCTTGAACTCGACATGCTTCTTAGCAACCGGGTCGTACTTGGTCTTCGTCATCTTGTCCGTCATCGTACGGCTGTTCTTCGTCGTGACGTAGAAGAAACCGGTGTCGGCTGTCGACAGCAGCTTGATCTTGATTGTTGTAGCCTTGGCCATGGTCGTCCTGCCTTTAATAAAATGAAAGCCGTGGAAGGCCGGATAGGCTCCACGGCAAATTCTGGCGCGAAACTACGAATCTAGCCCGAAAAGTCAAGCCCGCTTTCGGATGAAAAGCAGTCTTATGGCGGAAAGCACGGCATAAAGGCCGAAGAAGCCGGCGATAGCCCAGGGAAAGCCGTTGTTTCCGGCGACGTCGATGGCCGCGCCAATGACCTGCGGGCCTGCAACCGTGCCGACTGCATAACAGAAGACGAACGCCGCGTTGGCGGCCGCGAGGTCGGAGCCGGTCAGCCGGGAGCCGAGGTGGCTGAGGCCAACCGTATACAGCCCGGCAACGCAGCCGCCCCAGAAGAGCAGCACGGCGGCCATCATGATCCAGCTGTGCACGAGCAGCGGCAGCATCAGCGAGCCGATGAAGCCCATGAATGCCATCCCTGCGAGCAGCGGACGTTTGTCCTTCATGCGATCAGAGAGCAGCCCGACAGGGATCTGAAAGATCATGTTGCCGACGCCCATGACTGTCAGTAGTAGCGCCGCCTGCGTTTCGGTGAAGGAAGCACGCACTGCGTAGATCGGAAAAAGTGCCAGGCCACCTGCTTCGACGGCTCCGAAGATGAAAACTGCTGCCGTGGCGCTAGGCACAAGGAAGACGTAGCGCATGAAGTGCAACTCCGGCTTCTCTTCAAGGACGGGGCTCTCATAGCGGGCAATGTAGATCGGTATTGCGGCGACAAGGATCGCGCAGGCGCCGACCGCAAAGGGAAGCAGTCCGTCGCTGCCGAGGATTGAAAAGAGCAGTGGTCCGGCCGCAAAGCCCAGCGACAGCACGGTCGCATAGATGCCGAGCACGAATCCTCGCTTGGAGGGAGGCGAGGCAGCGTTGATCCAGAACTCCGACAGGATGAAAAGTGTCGTCGTTGCGCCGTGGAAGGCGAATCGTAGCGGAAACCACATCCAGAAGTCCTGGGCATAGTAGAAGCTGATTGCGCTCAGCGCCGAAATCACCACGGCCCAGATCATTGTCTGCGCAACACCGTAGCGGTGCGCCAGCTTCGTCGTGATCGGTGCGGCAACCATCGCCGCAATCCCCGCCATCGCCGTATTCAGGCCGATGAGTGTCGATGGAATGCCGCGCTTTTCGAGAATGATGCTGAGAAGGGGAAGCCCAAGGCCGATCGCTATGCCGACCGCCGAAATGGACGAGACGGCTGCCACCAGTGAGGGCCAATGGATTTCCTCGACATCACCTGGGGTGCCGTTTCGCGGCTGAGACATATACCCATCCCTTAGAGACCTACTATGGAGAATCGCGCGCCACCACGTACTTAGAGAGGCACAGATGTGCCAAATCCAAGTGACGGGTGTCCTTTACAAGATGAAAGGCGCCGGCGGCAATAACCTGAATGATTTTGGATAGGTACAGACAACAGAGCTTACCATGGAACGCATTCGACTTCTCGCTGCGACGCGCTGACCGCAGCTTGTTCGAGCGTTGCCCACTACACGCGAAATGTGTCGTGATGGTGAAAGCCTGACGATTGCCTAGCGGCGGCGGCCAGGGATCTCGTACTCGTCGTCGCCGCTATGTCCACCGAAGCCATGCATCTTCATCGCCCATTGCAGCCCTATGACGCCACCCTTGATCGGCTGGATAACCAGCAATGTGGCGAGCAACGTGATTGGCGTCCATATGGTGAAGGTGAGCCAGAGCGGCATCGGCCAGACCATGTCGGTCATCATGTATCCGGCAATGATTACGTGGCCGATGACCACGATCGTCAGATAGGGAGGAAGGTCGTCTGAGCGGTGATGATGCATCGCTTCGCCACAGGCCGCACAATTGTCCACGGGCTTCAGGAAGTTCCTGAAGAGCCTGCCACTGCCGCATGCAGGGCAACGGCACAACAGGCCGCGCTTGATCGATTGCCAGAGCGGGCGCTTGACCTCCTCAATATCGCCGAAATGGATGGCCTGGTCGCTTGAGGTGGTCGTCATGGTCGCTTCCTTTTCTGGCGTCCCTACACGCCTATCGCCGCCCTCGCGGCGGCCTGGTTCCGGCCTTCTTGCGCGCCGCGTTTGCGTCGCGCCGGCCGGACTTGTGGAACGAACGCACAGCGGTCGGCATCTTACGCCCCTCGCTGATCATATCGAAACGAAGCGCGCCGGCGAGCGGAATGGCTTCCGCAAGTTTCACCGTGACGCTGTCCCCCAGGCGATAACCGAGGCCGGTCTTCTCGCCAGACAACGCTTGATGCGCTTCATCATAAATGAAGTAGTCCGCTCCAAGGGTAGATATAGGAACGAAGCCGTCGGCTCCATAGTCTGGAAGGGCGACAAATAGTCCCGATTTCGTCACACCTCCTACGCGTCCTTCGAATTCCTCGCCGACACGTCCGGCAAGATGATGCGCGATCAGCCGATCCACGGTCTCGCGCTCGGCCGCCATGGCGCGGCGCTCGAAGGTGGAGATCTCGGCAGCGATGTCGTCGAGCGCTGCTTCCTCGTCAGGCGTGATGCCCCCTTCGCCAAAACCGAGCGAACCGACCAGCGCGCGATGCACGATTAGATCGGCGTAGCGGCGGATCGGTGAGGTGAAGTGCGCGTACTTCATCAGGTTCAGACCAAAGTGGCCGATGTTCTCCGGGCTATAGACGGCCTGGCTCTGTGAGCGCAGCACCATCTCGTTGACCATCGTCTGATGCGGTGTGTCTGCAGCCTTGGCGAGAATGCCGTTGAAATTGTTGGCGCGCATGTTGCCGCCCTTCGGCAGCGTAATGCTGAGTGTCGCCAGGAATTCGCGCAGCACTTCTTGCTTGGCGAGAGTCGGGCCGTCATGGATGCGATAGATCAGGGTTTGTCGCTTTTTCTCCAGCGTTTCGGCAGCCGAGACGTTCGCCTGGATCATCATCTCTTCGATGAGCTTGTGGGCATCGAGCCGTGGCGGCACGACGACGCGATCCACCGTGCCGTCGGGCTTCAGCAGGATCTTGCGTTCCGGCATATCGAGCTCGAGAGGCTGACGGCGCTGACGTCCGCGGGTCATCACCTTATAGGCATGCCACAGCGGCTTCAGGATCGGCTCGAGCATCGGGCCGGTCTTGTCGTCGGGCGTGCCGTCGATCGCTGCCTGCGCCTGTTGATAGGAAAGCTTGGCCGCGCTCTTCATCATGACGCGGTGGAAGGTATGACCGATCTTGCGGCCCTCCTTCGAAAACACCATGCGTACGGCGAGAGCAGGACGATCCTGCCCTTCTCTCAAAGAGCAGAGGTCGTTCGAAATCCGCTCCGGCAGCATCGGCACGACGCGGTCTGGGAAATAGACCGAGTTGCCGCGCTTCAGCGCCTCGCGGTCGAGCGGCGAATTCGGACGGACGTAGTAGGAGACGTCGGCGATAGCGACTGTGACGATGACGCCATCCACATTGTCGGGCGACGGATCCACTTCGGCATACACCGCATCGTCGTGGTCCTTGGCATCGGCGGGGTCGATGGTGATCAGCGGGACGCTGCGCCAATCCTCGCGGTGCGACATGGTCGCAGGCTTTGCGTCGTCGGCTTCGGCAACGACTGCGGGCGGGAAAATATGGGGAATGCCGTGCGCGTGGATAGCGATCATCGAAATCGCCTTCTCCGAAGCCACCGAACCGACGATCGACAGCACCTTTGCCCGTGGCAGCCCGAAGCGGCCGAGGCGCGCCACCTCGACTTCGACGAGGTCGCCGTCTTTGGCTTCGCCCTTGTAATCAGGATCGATCAGCATTTCCTCGCCGCGCCGTTCGATCGGCAGCAGCCGGCCACCACCGCCTGGCGCGTCCTTGAATACGCCGAGAAGGGCGCCGCGGCGCTTATCGAGGATCTTGATGATACGCGCCGTATAAGAGGGCCCGCCTCGGTCGGTGGCGGGAAAGATCTTGGCAAGAATGCGATCGCCCATGCCGGCGACCGGAGCCTTGCCCTTGCCGTTGCGCCCGGCTGGAGACGAAGATTGACGGATCGCGACCGCTGGCGCCACACCCATTTCGTCTGGCCATTCCGCCGGTCGGCCGATCAATTCGCCATCCTTGTCGCGCGTCGTGATGTCAAGCACCGTAACCGGTGGCAACGCGCCCGGGCGGATCAGCGACTTGCGGGTCTTCTGCAGCATGCCTTCCTGCTCAAGCTCCCGCAACAACTGCTTCAGCTCGACACGGTTCTCCCCCTTGAGCCCAAACGCCTTGGCGAGTTCGCGCTTGGATGCCTTTTGCGGATGATCGGCAATAAACCGCAGGATTACCTCGCGAGAGGGCAGGGCGCCGTGAGCGATAGTTTGCTGCTCGACGGCGGGTTCGTTGCCTGCGCGTCCGATTTTGCCGGGACGCTTGCCCATGCCTTTCATTTTCTCGCGCGGAATTCTGCTCACTCTTGGCTCTTCTTCGATTTCGTGGGCGTCTTCGTCTTGGTCGATTTCGGCTTTGCCGTGGCTTTGGTCGCCTTGGCCTCGGTTGCGGCGGCTTTGGCTTTAGGCTTCGCCTTGCCCTTGGCAACTGGCGCCTTGCCGGCCTTTGCCGCGATCAGCACGAGGGCCTCCTCGGCGGTGAGTGCCTGGGGATCCGTACCCTTGGGCAGCGTCGCGTTCACCTTGCCCCAATTGACGTAGGGGCCGTATTTCCCGTCGCGCACGGTCATCGCGCCGCCGTCGGGGTGGTCGCCGAGTTCCTTCAGCGCCGCCGCAGTCGCCCGCCCGCCCGGTGCCTTGCTTGCCTTGTCGGCGATCACGGTCACGGCACGGTTGAGGCCGATCGAGAACACGTCCTCGACTGTTTCGAGATTGGCGTAGGAACCATCGTGCAGCAGGAAGGGCCCATAGCGCCCGATGCCCGACGATATCATCTTTCCGCTTTCGGGATGCTTTCCGATGTCGCGCGGCAACGAAATGAGCGCCATCGCCTTTTCGTAGTCGAGATCGTCGGGCTTCCAGCCCTTCGGCAACGACGCGCGCTTGGCTTCCTTGCCGTCGCCGCGCTGGACATATGGACCAAATCGGCCGGAACGCAGCGTCAGCTCTTCACCGGTTACCGGATCGGTGCCAAGGTTCTTCGGCTCGTTCAGTGCGCCGCCATCCGCCTCCGCGCCGCCTTCCGACGAAAGCTGACGGGTGAAATTGCACTCCGGATAGTTCGAGCAGCCGACGAAGGCGCCGTACTTGCCGAGCTTCAGCGACAGATTGCCGGTGCCGCAGACCTGGCAAATGCGCGGATCGCTACCGTCTTCGCGCTTGGGGAAGACGAGCGGCGCCAACGATTCATTCAGCGAGTCCAGAACGTTGGTGACGCGCAGTTCCTTGGTGTCCTCGATCTGGGAGAAGAAATCCTTCCAGAAATCGCGCAGCACCTGCTTCCAGTTCAGTTCGCCTGCCGAAATCCGGTCGAGCTTCTCTTCGAGATCAGCGGTGAAATCGTATTCGACATACTTGGTGAAGAAGCTCTCGAGGAATGCTGTCACGAGGCGGCCCTTGGCCTGCGGGATCAGCTTGCGCTTGTCGATGGTCACATATTCGCGGTCGCGCAGCGTTGCCAGGGTCGCCGCATAGGTGGAGGGGCGGCCGATGCCGAGTTCTTCCATCTTCTTGATCAGCGTGGCTTCCGAATAGCGCGGCGGCGGTTCGGTGAAATGCTGCGTCGAGTTGATCTTCTGCTTGGCGAGGCTTTCGCGCGCATTGATCTCCGGCAGCCTGCCATCCTCGTCGCCGTCGTCGCTCTGCTCGCCATCTTCCTTCTGATCGGTATAGGCGGCGATGAAGCCGTCGAAGCGGACAACCGAACCGACGGCGCGCAGACCGGCCTTCTGGCCATTGTTGTCGGCGGTAATTTCGGCCGTGGTGCGCTCGATTTCGGCAGATGCCATCTGGCTCGCGATGCCGCGCTTCCAGATCAGGTCGTAAAGCTTGATCTGATCGGCATCGAGGAACTGGCGTACCCGGTCGGGCGTACGGTTGAAGTCCGTCGGGCGGATCGCTTCGTGCGCTTCCTGAGCGTTCTTTGCCTTGGTGGAATAGAAGCGCGCCTTTTCAGGCATGTAGCGTTGGCCGAATTGATCGACAATGGCACTGCGTGCCGCATCTATCGCCTCAGGCGCCATCTGCACGCCGTCCGTACGCATATAGGTGATGAGGCCGACCGTCTCGCCGCCGATGTCGAAGCCCTCATAGAGCTTCTGGGCGACCTGCATCGTCCGCGAAGCCGAAAATCCCAGCTTGGAGGAAGCAGCCTGCTGTAGCGTGGAGGTTGTAAAGGGTGGTCCCGGGTTGCGCTTGACGGGCTTCGCCTCAACCGTATCGACAACATAGGACGCGCCTTCGAGCAGGGCCTTGAGCGCGCCGGCGTCTTCACCGTTTCCAATCGACCGGGCCTGCAACCGCTTTCCGCCGGCGGCAACCAGCTTCGCCTCGAAGTCGTCGCCGCGCGGCGTCTTCAAGAGCGCCGAAATGTTCCAGTATTCTTCAGAGACGAAGCGTTCGATCTCGGATTCACGGTCGCAGACGAGGCGCAAAGCCACCGACTGGACGCGTCCGGCCGAACGCGCGCCGGGCAGCTTGCGCCAAAGCACGGGCGATAGATTGAAGCCGACGAGATAGTCGAGTGCACGTCGCGCGAGATAAGCATCGACAAGCGGCACGTCGATATCGCGCGGATCGGCCATCGCATCGAGCACGGCCTTCTTGGTGATCGCATTGAAGACCACGCGCTTGACCGTTTTGCCGTTCAGAACGCGCTTCTTGTTCAGCATATCTAGGACATGCCAGGAAATCGCTTCGCCTTCACGATCCGGGTCGGTCGCGAGGAACAGGCCATCGGAAGACTTCACCGCATCGGCGATGTCCTTCATGCGCTTGGCCGAAGCACCATCGACCTCCCAGAGCATTTCGAAGTCCTGGTCGGGAAGCACCGAGCCGTCCTTGGCGGGCAAGTCGCGCACATGGCCAAAGGAGGCGAGCACCTTGTATCCAGGACCCAGATACTTGTTGATCGTCTTTGCCTTGGCAGGCGATTCCACCACTACAACATTCATGATGATTCTCTAAGAAAAGGAAGTTGGCCGGCCTATAAGCAGACAGAGACCCTGCCATGTCACGGTTGCCGGTTATCCGACATGGACAGGTAAATCGTCTCGGTCAAGTGTTTTGGATGCATTTTTATCGATTACAACACGATACAACCATTGAGATAGAATTGTCGTACTACAATTTTTGATTATTGTGCTATCGTTTTTGAAGCGTCGTTCGCGGTGGTCCGCGCCGCCCTTTCGATAGGATCTGAGTCTATTCCATCGCGGCTAAGTTCGCAAAGAAAGATGCCGGACGATCGCGCTCCAGCCAGAACGTCGCCTTCGTGAAGCAGATGCTCGCCGAGTTGCGTCAGGTGGCGGAAAAGGAATGGCCTATGTCGACGCGAGCGATCTGCATGTCCGCATGTAATGCCTCATGCGTCCATCGCAAGAGAGACGAGCCCGCCGGTTGGCGGCGCCACTGCCTCGATAATGTCGTCACGATCACGGCGCCGTCCTTCAGCGGGCCGTTGGTTCCATGGCAACGCGGGTCAAGCGGAGAGCCGGGCACGGCAAAGACCAGCCTTCCGAATTTACCCGCGAGCCGGGCGGTGATCAGAGACCCCGAGCGCGTTACCGCCTCAACGATGACCACGCCAAGCGCAATCCCGGCAATCATCAGCCGGTTTCGGCGGGGAAAGTCACGTGCGCGAGGCTCCCAGCCGAACGGCATCTCACTGACCGCCAGTCCGTTGCCATTCCCGATTTTCTCAAGCAGACGGGCGTTCCCGGGCGGGTAGGGCTGATCGGGCCCTCACGCCATCGCGGCGATTGTTCCGGTGTCCAGACTTGCCCAATGCGCAGCGGTGTCGATGCCGCGGGCAAGACCTGAGACTATGGTGTAGCCCTACGCCCGCAATCGCAAGCCACCGGAGCGGTTTCTGCCGAGCCGAAGTGATTGATGAGGTCGCGAAAGCTCGCGGGGCCGACATTGTCGGAGCGAATGAGGCGCAGCCACGCGATGCGCTGCGTGCGTCCTATCCCTTCGCCCCTATCTTGCTTTCCGTCCCGCCGATGAGACGGGAGATGTTGGCCTTGTGCTTCCAGTAAGAGATCGCCGTCATGACCGCCATGACTGCTGCAACCTTCTCAGCTCCCAGTAGCCACAATGCAACCGGAATGACAAGCATTGCCACAAGCGCGGAAAGCGATGAGTAGCGCGTCGTAAATGCGATCGCCAGCCAGACGAGCGCAAAGCCGAGCACCATGACCGGCGCGACGCCCAGCAGCGTGCCGATATAGGTGGCCACGCCCTTGCCGCCCTTGAACCCGATCCAGACTGGGAAGAGGTGCCCGATGAAGGCAAAGAAGCCGGCAATCAGCGCCGCCTCGTCGCCAAGGAAGTATCCGACGATCCAGGCGGCCGCGGTCGCCTTCAGCGCATCGAGCACGAGCGTCGCGGCGGCAAGCTTCTTGTTGCCGGTTCTTAAAACATTGGTGGCGCCGATATTGCCCGACCCTATGCTGCGGACGTCGCCTAGCCCGGCAGCCCTCGTGAGCAAGAGCCCAAACGGGATGGAGCCGAGCAGGTAGCCTGTGGCAGCGGCAATCAAGGCGATCGGCAGCGTGATCTGCCAAGTCATGAGATCAGAAATCATATCCCCCTCCGGGCCTCATTCAGTCTTCTTATCGTCCGGACTTCTTATAGTGTGTGCACGCATTGCCCGGCGACATAGGTCGCAACAGCCCGTCCGCTGAAGCGCGCATCTTCGAAGGGCGTGTTCTTCGAGCGGGAAAGAAGCATGTCCTTCGAGACAAGCCAAGGCTCGTCCAGGTCGATCAAGGCGATATCCGCCTTCGCACCCGGCTTCAGCGTGCCCGCCTCGAGGCCGAAGATCTGGGCGGGGCGCGTCGACATGGCATCGATCAGGCGCATCAGGCTGACATGGCCGCTGTGATGCAGGCGAAGTGCAGCCGCCAGCATCGTTTCGAGGCCCACTGCGCCATCGGCAGCTTCGCCGAAGGGCAGTCGCTTCGTGTCGACGTCCTGCGGATCATGCGAGGACACGATGATGTCGATCGCGCCTCTTGCCAGCGCCTCCACCATCGCCACGCGATCGTCCTCCGAGCGAAGCGGCGGGTAGAGCTTGAAGAAGGTGCGGTACTCGCCGATGTCGTTCTCGTTGAGCGCCAGATTGTTGATCGAGATGCCGCAGGTGACGTTTGCGCCCCGGCTCTTGGCGACTTCGATTGCCTCGACCGATTCCGGCACCGAGATCATCGCAGCGTGATATTTACCGCGCGTCAGTTTGGCGATGCGAAGGTCGCGTTCCAGCGGAATCAGTTCAGCTTCCTTAGGAATGCCGCCAAGGCCGAGCCAGCTTGCAAACAGCCCCTCGTGCATGACGCCGGTGGCACCGAGATATTTGTCGCGTGTCTCGCAGGAGATCACCGCGCCGAATTCGCGCGCATAGGTCATTACTCGACGCAGGACTTGCGTGTCGTGCACGCTGGAGCGGCCGTCGGTGAACGCCACCGCGCCGGCTTCCATCAGCATGCCGATCTCGGTCATCTCTTCGCCGGCAAGATGCTTGGTGATCGCCGCTGCCGGGTAGACATTGATCAGCGCCTTGTCCTTCGCCGTCTTCTTGACGAACTCCACCAGCGCGATGTCGTCGATAACAGGATCGGTATCCGGCATCATGATGATCGATGTGACGCCGCCGGCCGCTGCCGCGCGGCTGGCCGAAGCGATCGTCTCGCGGTGTTCCGCGCCTGGCTCGCCGATATGAACGCGTGCATCGACAAGGCCGGGCGTCGCAACGAGCCCGGTGCAATCGCGAACCGTCGCGCCCTCGGGCGTGCACTGGTTCTGTGCATCCTTGCCCGAGGCAACGATGATGCCGTCCTTGACGACGATCGTTCCGATTTCATCGAGATTGCGCGAGGGATCGACGATGCGCACGTTCTGGAAGACGATCGAATTGCTCATGCGCCGGCTCCTTCGCTGCGGGGCCCCTGGTTTTGCGAGACAAGCAGTGTCTCCATCACGGCCATGCGCACCGCAACCCCCATTTCAACCTGCTCGGCAATCACGCTCTGCGGCCCGTCAGCGACCTCCGAGGCGATTTCGACGCCACGGTTCATCGGGCCGGGATGCATGACCAGTGCATCCTCTTTTGCCGCCTTCAGCGTCTCCGCGTCGAGCCCATAGAAATGGAAGTATTCGCGTACCGACGGCACAAAGGCGCCGGACATGCGCTCGCGCTGCAGGCGCAGCATCATCACCACGTCGGCGTCCTTCAGGCCGTCCTTCATCGAATGGAACACCTCGACGCCCATGTCGGCGATCCCGGCCGGCAGCAGCGTTGCCGGTGCTACGACACGGACGCGTGCGCCCATTGCGTTCAGAAGCAGGATGTTCGACCGCGCGACGCGCGAATGCAGGACGTCGCCGCAGATGGCGACGATGATGCGGGAGAGCTTGCCCTTGGCGCGGCGTATCGTGAGGGCGTCGAGCAGCGCCTGCGTAGGGTGCTCGTGCTGCCCGTCGCCTGCATTGACCACCGAGCACGAGACCTTCTGCGCCAGCAGTGCCGCGGCGCCCGCGCTCGAATGGCGGATCACCAGCACATCGGGCCGCATCGCGTTCAGCGTCATCGCCGTATCGATTAACGTTTCGCCCTTCTTGACCGACGAATTGCCGACCGACATGTTCATCACGTCGGCGCCAAGTCGTTTGCCGGCAAGTTCGAAGGAGGCTTGCGTGCGCGTCGAGGCTTCGAAGAAGAGGTTGATCTGCGTCAAGCCCCTCAGCGTCGACGTCTTCTTTTCTCGCTGTCGACTGATCTTGACGGCCTCGTCGGCCCTGTCGAGAAGAAAGGTGATATCCTGCTCCGTGAGCCCTTTGATACCGATGAGGTGGCGGTGGGGAAAGAAGACCATGAACCTGCCTCTTGCTGTCGTCAGCGGCTCTATAAAGAGTGAGCGAGGCCACGGCAAGCACGCCCTGTGGGCAAAGGCCCATGTCCCTCTGCAATTTTCCGGCAATTCAGCTAAACCAAGAGCGACGGAAAATCGTAACTTCCGGTTTCCCTTTGCCTGCCACTTGCACTAGAAGCGATTCATGACGCCCGCCGAAGAAAAACTCGCCGAACTCAATCAGCCGAGCCTGTGGTCCGGAATCAATGCCTATAGGTCCGATCCGTTGATCGTCGACCTGACGGGCTCGCTGCCGCGTGGCATCCGTGACGACCTGGACAACATGGGCCGTTATGTCACCTCGCCGGAGGCGCAGGAGCTGGCGCGCATGGCAAACCAGGGCGTGCCGCAGCTGCGCACCCATGGGCCGCGCGGTGAGCGCCTGGACGTTGTCGAGTTTCATCCCGCGTGGCACGCGCTGATGCGCCGCTCGATGTCATCAGGTCTTCATTCCTCGGTCTGGGACCCGCAGGCGGATGCCGATGCCAAGGATGAAGCCCACAAGATTAGGGCGGCACGTTTCTATCTGACCGCGCAGCTCGAATCGGGCCACCTCTGCCCGCTCACCATGACGAGCGCCTCCGTTGCCGCTCTTTCGGCCTCTCCGAGCGTGCAAAAGGATTGGGCGCCGAAGATCCTTTCGCGCAAGTACGATTCGACCAACAAGCCCGCCATGCAGAAATCAGCCGTGACGATCGGCATGGGCATGACGGAAAAGCAGGGCGGCACCGATGTCCGCTCCAACAAGACCGCTGCCGAAAAGGTCAGCGAGGGAATTTACCGCCTCTCCGGTCACAAGTGGTTCATGTCGGCGCCAATGAGCGACGCCTTCATCATGTTGGCCCAGACGAAGGAAGGCATGGGCTGCTTCCTCGTCCCGCGCCTGCTGGAAGATGGCTCTGCAAACGGCCTGCAGTTCCAGCGGTTGAAAGACAAGGTTGGCAACCGTTCCAACGCTTCGTCCGAAGTCGAATTCAACGATACGTTCGGCTTCCTGCTCGGTGGCCCGGATGCCGGCGTCCGTACCATCCTCGACATGGTGACACTGACGCGCCTCGATTGCGCGTTGGCCTCGTCGGGCATTATGCGTGCTTCGCTGGCAGAGGCCGTGCACCACACCCGCGGCCGCAGCGTCTTCGGCAAGATGCTCGTCAACCAGCCGATCATGACGCGCGTGCTCGCCGACATGGCGCTCGACGTCGCTGCTGCGACAGCACTTTCCTTCCGTCTTGCAGACGCATTCGACAAAGCACGCGGCAGCGCTGAAGACGCCGCTTACGCCCGCGTCATGACGCCGGTTGCCAAGTACTGGTGCTGCAAGATCGCGCCCGCGCTGATCTATGAGGCGATGGAGTGCATCGGCGGCAGCGGCTACATCGAGGACCGCCCGATCGCCCGCCACTATCGCGAGGCTCCGGTCAACGCGATTTGGGAGGGCTCCGGCAATGTCATGGCGCTTGATGTCCTGCGCATCCTGAACCGCGGCAAGGATCTTTTTGAAACCGTCTTCGCCGGCCTCGCGCGCGATCTGGGGCCGGCCGGAAAGAAGACCATCGATGTCCTGCGCGCTGCAATGGCGCTCTGCGAACGGGACGAGGGCGCTGCCCGGCTTCTGGTCGAACAGCTTGCGCTCGCAGCAGGTGCTGCGGAGCTATACAGGCTTGGGGCAGGGCGGATCGCCGACGCCTTCATCGAAACCCGCCTGGCGGGCGGCTGGCGAGCGACCTACGGCATGCTCGATTCGCGCTTCGACGCCAGCTACATCGTCGACCTGCTCTATCCGCCAGCGGCCTGATGACGACGCTGCGCCCAGTTCTGGCTGATGATCTTGACCAGATCTATGCTATTTCGCTTCTGACAGGCGACGCAGGCAGTGACGCGTCCGGATTGCATCGCGACGGAAAGCTTATCGGCCACATATACTCCGCGCCCTATGTGCAGCTCAGTCCGGAAACAGCCTTCGTGGCAGAAGATTCCGAGGGTGTGGCGGGCTATATTGTCGGCGTCTTCGATACGGTCGCTTTCCAGGAGCGGCTTGAACGGGACTGGTGGCCGGCTCTTCGAAAGGCTTACACAGATCCGCTAGGTGATCCCTCCATCTGGGACGCGGACCAGAAACGCATCGCCGCGATCCACCATCCGCCTCCTGCGCCGGACGCAATGGTCGACGCCTTTCCCGCCCATATCCACATGAACCTCCTGCCGCGACTGCGGGGTCAGGGGATAGGCACCAGGCTTCTCGATCTGTGGGTGTCGAACGCCCGCAGCAACGGCGTAAACGGCGTTCATCTCGGCGCCAATGCGGGCAATCACAATGCGCTGCGTTTCTGGGGTTCACGCGGATTCCGACGCCTTGAGCCGCCATTCGTTGCTGTATCCGACCGCACTGCATGGTTCGGACAGACGATCGGGTTTGATGCGCAGCAAATTTGTCACTAAACGGTGACTTTTGTTGGATTGCCGTACCTGAAAGCGGGCTATCCACAATCTTTCAAAGGCTTGTCCGTTGCTGGTTTTAGGTGGCGTTGCTACTCACCGCTAAGTGACAAATCGGATCGAATCCCTGATGCTGAATGACCCTCTAGTGCCAATTCCAGTTGCCGACGCGATCCGCACCGAACCGGAAAGGCGCGTTCGCGATCGCAGTGCGACAGAAAAGGCAATCCTCAATGCCGCGAAGTCTCTGCTGGCGGAGGAGGGCTTCCAGAATTTCGGCATCAATGCTGTCGCCCGCCGCGCCGGTTGCGACAAGCAGCTCATCTATCGCTATTATGGAGGGCTGAACGGCCTCGTGGAAGCGATCGGAGCCGATCTCGGTACATGGGTCAAGGACCGCATCCCGGAAGACACCGGCGGCATGTTCCTGCTCACCTACGGCGATCTGATGGAGCGGTTGTCGCTCCTTTTCCTCGAGGCCCTGCGGGACGATCCGCTGGTTCGGCGAATCGTCGCCTGGGAGGTCTCGGAGAATACCGAGCAGGTGAGGCGGCTTTCCGAAGCCCGGTCCAAGGCGCTCGCCAACTGGCTGGAGCGCATGCGCGGATCGCTTGCGCCCCCGAAGGGCGTCGATGCCGTCGCTGTCAACGCGATTCTGATCGCGGCAATCCAACATCTCGTTCTGTCTGCGTCCGCCGGCGGCCAATGCGCCGGCCTCGCGTTGAAAACATCCAAGGACTGGGAGAAGGCCGCCACCGCACTGAAACGCATCGTTCGCGGCGTCTATGGTTGAGATGGACTAGCCTTTCCACAGCCATGCGCCGGGACGTTAACCTTAATAAATGGTTTACGTTGCGAGGTTGGCGTTAAGGAGACAGGGTACCGGAGAGTTCAAAGTGAGAGTCCGGAGCCATGGGAACCAAGATCGCAAGAACGGCGTTACTCATCGGCGCGATGATCTTCTTTGCCGTCCTGGCATTGGATATTGCAGTTCCGGCGACGGTTCTGAGCTTGATGGTGCTATCCACATGGCTGGTTTCGCATGAGCGTCCGTCCGGCCGGAGACATGGAGAGGCGACGGCATGAAGTGGTTCCTGATCTTCTGGGCCGGTCCGATCGTCTTTCTGGCGGGCTGGTACTGGCTTTCCTATTACGACATCAGCTTCGGCATCTACATGTTCAGCCGTCAGGTGCATGATCTGACGTTCCAGATCTATGGCAACGTTCTCGGCATTCCGCCGGAAACAATTCCGCCGCTCGTCGCGCGCGCAATCGCCGTCGACAGCCTCGTTGTCTTCGCCATTGTCGCCTTCCGCAAGCGCAAGACGATCATCGCCTGGTGGCAGGCGCGTCAGGCGTCGAAATCGTCCGAACCGGCTCTTGCCAGCAAGGACAGCCTGTCGAGAGCGCCCTGAAGGATAAAGCTCGCGGCCGCCGAATCGATGCGTTCGGCGCGTTTGGCGCGTGATACGTCCATCTCCAGCAACGCACGCTCGGCGGCAACCGTCGACAGCCGCTCGTCCCAATAGACAAATGGCAGGGCTGTCTTCTGCTCCATGTTGCGCACGAAGGCACGTGTCGCCTGCACGCGCGGTCCAGCTGAGCCGTCCATGTTCATAGGCAGGCCGATAATGAAACCGGCGACCTTCTCCCTTGCTGCAAACGCCAGCAACGTCAGGGCGTCGATCGAAAACTTCTCGCGCTTGATGACCGGCCTCGGGGTCGAAAAGCGCCGCCCGAGATCCGACATGGAGAGCCCGATTGTCTTCGTGCCGAGGTCGAGGCCGGCAATGGCCTGTCCGGGCTGAAGCGCTTCCGCCAGTTCCTCTATCGTCAGCACCGTCATTGTCGTCCATCCCGTCAAAAGAAATTGAAGCGGCCGCCGCTTTTCTTTGCGACCGCATCGGATATGTCCATAACGATCGAAGAACGCTTTTGCATCCAGAATAAAAGGATTGATTTCATGAAGATCACTTGGCTAGGTCACTCGGCCTTCCGCATCGAGACCGGAAAGGCGACGATTCTCCTCGACCCCTTCCTGACCCACAACGCGTCTTTCGCCGGCCAGAATCTGAAGGACGTGACAGCAGGTGTCACCCACATCCTTCTGACCCACGGCCACGGCGATCATGTGGGCGATACGGTTGCGCTCGCCAAGGAGACCGGTGCCGTGGTTCTTGCCAACGCCGATCTTGCCGCCTGGCTTGGCTCCAAGGGCCTATCAAAGATCGAGATGGGCAATACCGGCGGCACGGTTTCGCTCGGCGGCTTTTCGGCGACCTTCACCAACGCGCTGCATTCCTCCGCGCAAATCACCGAGGACGGCGTGTCCCACGCGCTTGGCAACGCGAACGGCCTGATGCTCCACTTCGATGACGAAGCCTCGATCCTCGCCATGGGCGACACCGACATCTTCTCCGACATGGCGTTGATCAACGAACTGCACCAGCCTGACATCGGCCTCGTACCGGTCGGCGACCGCTTCACCATGGGCGGTGCGGTCGCCGCGCTTGCATGCCAGCGCTACTTTGGCTTCAAGACCGCGATCCCCTGCCACTACGGCACGTTCCCGATCATCGACCAGACCCCGGAAAAGTTCGTCGCCGGCATGGATGGCTCGAAGACCGATGTAAAGGCGATCAAGTCGGGCGAAAGCCTTTCGCTTTGATGCAAGAGGCCTGATTCGCCCCGAATCGGGCGACGGAATTCTACGCAATCAGGAAGCCATGCCCGTTGCACACCGCGGGCATGGCCTTTATAGCGGGTAGGAAAAATCCTATCCGGAGAATGTCATGTCCGTCGACTTTGTCACCGTCAAGCGCGTTGCGCGCCTTGCTCGTATTGCCGTCTCGGAAGAAGAGGCAAACCGCATGGTTGGCGAGTTGAACGGCATTCTCGGCTTCGTCGAGCAGCTTTCCGAAGTGAATGTCGAGGGCATCGAGGCCATGACCTCGGTCACCCCGATGGCGATGAAGAAGCGTACGGACCAGGTGACGGACGGCAGCAAGGCCGCCGATATCGTTTCCAATGCGCCTGTTACCGATCAGAATTTCTTCCTGGTACCCAAGGTCGTCGAATAGGGCCCGCAGCCTGTTTCCGACATCGTTGCCATCTCAGATTTGAAGCGAAGTATCATGAGCGAACTCACCAGCCTTACCATTGCCGAAGCCCGTACGAAGTTGCGTGCCAAGGAAATCAAAGCGACCGAACTGACCGAGGCCTATATCTCGGCAATTGAGGCGGCAAACGACAAGCTCAATGCGTATGTGAAGGTCACGCCTGAGAAGGCGCTGCAGATGGCCGAAGTCTCAGACGCACGTCTTGCCGGCGGCAAGGCTGGTGCGCTCGAAGGCATTCCGCTCGGAATCAAGGACCTGTTCGCCACCGAAGGCATCCACACGCAGGCTTGCAGCCATATCCTCGACGGCTTCAAGCCGCATTACGAATCGACGGTCACCCAGAACCTCTGGGATGACGGCGCCGTCATGCTMGGCAAGCTGAACATGGACGAGTTCGCCATGGGCTCGTCCAACGAAACCTCGTACTACGGTTCCGTCATCAATCCTTGGCGTGCAGCCGGCTCCAACCAGCAGCTCGTTCCCGGCGGTTCCTCCGGTGGGTCGGCGGCTGCCGTTGCCGCCCACCTTTGCGCCGGCGCCACCGCCACCGATACCGGCGGCTCGATCCGCCAGCCGGCAGCCTTCACCGGCACCGTAGGAATCAAGCCGACCTATGGCCGCTGCTCGCGCTGGGGCACGGTTGCCTTTGCGTCTTCGCTCGACCAGGCCGGTCCGATTGCCCGCGATGTCCGCGATGCCGCGATCCTGCTGAAATCGATGGCCAGCGTCGATGCCAAGGATACCACGTCCGTCGATCTCCCCGTTCCCGACTACGAGGCCGTCCTCGGCCAGTCGCTGAAGGGCATRAAGATCGGCATCCCGAACGAGTATCGCGTCGACGGTATGCCCGAGGAGATCGAAACACTCTGGCAGCAGGGCATCGCCTGGCTTAGGGATGCCGGTGCGGAAATCGTCAGCATTTCGCTGCCGCATACCAAGTATGCGCTGCCGGCCTACTATATCGTTGCGCCCGCCGAAGCCTCGTCGAACCTCGCCCGCTATGACGGCGTGCGCTATGGCCTGCGTGTCGACGGCAAGGACATTGCCGACATGTACGAGAAGACCCGGGCTGCCGGCTTCGGCAAGGAAGTCAAGCGCCGCATCATGATCGGCACTTATGTCCTTTCGGCCGGTTACTACGACGCCTACTACATCCAGGCGCAGAAGGTCCGCACGCTAATCAAGCGCGACTTCGATCTCGCCTTCCACGCCGGCGTAGACGCGATCCTGACGCCAGCCACTCCCTCCTCCGCCTTCGGCATCGCCGACGAGGATCTCGCATCCGACCCAGTCAAGATGTACCTCAACGACATCTTCACCGTCACCGTCAACATGGCCGGCCTTCCCGGCATCGCCGTCCCTGCCGGCCTCGACCACAAGGGCCTGCCGCTCGGCCTGCAGCTGATCGGCAAGCCGTTCGACGAAGAGACGCTGTTCAAGACGGCGCACGTCATCGAACAGGCCGCGGGTAGGTTTACGCCGGCGAAATGGTGGTAGTTTCAATTGCTCGATGCGGAAACGGCGCCCACGGGGCGCCGTTTCCGTTTCAGCGGTTGTCCAGCTGCCCTCTGACGAGCCGAAGCCCCCGTTCGGTGATGCGATAGGGCTGTCCGGTCTGCGACTTGATCGCCTTCAGCCGTTTGAGCTTGCGAAAGAGATCCAGGTCGACGCCGGGATAGACCCAGCCGTCGCGGGTGAAGCAGCTCACTGCCTCGATTTTCCGTCTGTCGTCGCGTTCGATTTCGATGCGGCCGCCCTGGGCCAACAGGTGCAGGATACGCTGCTCCGTGCGTGAAATGTCCATTGGGATGTTGATCCGGTCTCGCGCCCGATAAGGCGCACAAAAACGATCTGGCGTCCGGGGTGGACGTCAGGGCTTCGTTTTTTTGGGCCCGTGCGCGCAAGCGAACTTGCGGGCAGGGCCTTTACCGGGTCTCTGATGACGAGCTCAACATTCGGGTTTGATAGTGCGCGGCAGAATACCCGTCAAGCTTTGCACCTGCGAACGGACGCGGGAAAAGGCGTGATTATTGCCTGCGATGCTTTGATAAAGCGCCGATTCGGTGGTTTAATTTCGGGGTAACGCGGAGGTCTCATGTGATCCACATTCGCAATGCCCGCGAAGGGGAAGCGGAACTTTTGAGCGAGATCGGGCTGCGGGCCTGGCAAAGAGCGATGGCGACGATCGGCGAATCCGATGCCATGGTGGATGCGGCTCGCAGTGCATTCTTCAATTTCGTCGCGAGCCGTTGGCTGACGATTACTGTCGCCGAATGGAACGGGCATGTCGCGGGCTGGGCGGCCCGGGAGGCGTTGGACGAGACCATATCCGATTTCTGGATCGATCCCGCTTTCACCAGGCATGGTCTCGGTTCCGCCCTTCTCAGGGAGATCGAAAGGGATATCGCCGAACATGGTTTCGACAAGGCGATGATGCAGACGCACTCGGGAAACACCGAAGCGATCGGCTTCTTCCAAAAGCACGGCTACTCCATCCACTGGCTTTCAATCGCCTACAATCCCAAGCTCGATCGCGACGTGCCGTCGGTAGGCCTATTGAAGCCTATGGAAACCGAGGGAACCGGAATTTACGGTGCTTTCTAGACAAAGCCGAGCGTCACGCAGCCGAATCCGATGACGAGCATCACCACCAGCAGCACGTGAAGGACGGCGATCCCCTGCAGGACGGTTCGAAAGGGCTCTTTTTGCGTTTTGTGCCGAAGCAGGCGTTGGGCGCTGATAGCGCCAATACTGCCGCCGAAAAAAGCCAGCATGAGAAGCGTCCTCTCACTCACACGCCGGCGACCGTAGCGGGCAGCCTGCTTGTCTGCGAAATAGATCGAAAACACAAAGACGTTCAGCCCAGCAAAAAGTCCGATAAATTCGATGGTATCCGTTGTCGGCATGGAGCGATACTACCGCGTTCGTGTTAACGATCGCGAAACCTGCTGCATGGCGACGGGCGCCCGGAAACGCTGAAAGCCTTGCACCGGCAAGCCATTTCCGTTACCTCACCACTTGAAAAGAACAGCTTCAAAAAGAGCATCTCATGACCCTTGTCGACGTTCGCACGCCTGATCCGAAACGCTTCATTCCCGGCGCCACTGGCGATTGGGAAGTCATCATCGGCATGGAAGTCCATGCGCAGGTGCTGTCCAATTCGAAGCTGTTCTCCGGCGCGTCGACGGAATTCGGCAAGCCGCAGAATTCCAACGTATCGCTCGTCGATGCCGCCATGCCCGGCATGCTGCCCGTCATCAATGAGGAATGCGTCCGGCAGGCCGTGCGCACCGGTCTCGGCCTCAAGGCGCAGATCAACAAGCGCTCGATCTTCGATCGTAAGAACTATTTCTATCCAGACCTGCCGCAGGGCTACCAGATATCGCAGTTCAAGGATCCGATCGTCGGAGAGGGCCAGATCGTGATCTCGCTCGGGCCGGATCGCCAGGGCCAGTTCGAGGACATCGAGATCGGCATTGAGCGTCTGCACCTGGAGCAGGACGCCGGCAAGTCGCTGCACGACCAGCACGCGACCATGTCATACGTCGACCTCAACCGTTCCGGCGTGGCACTGATGGAAATCGTCTCCAAGCCGGATATGCGCTCGTCGGACGAGGCAAAGGCCTACATGACCAAGCTGCGCTCGATCGTGCGCTATCTCGGTACCTGCGATGGCAACATGGACGAAGGCTCGATGCGCGCCGACGTCAACGTGTCCGTCCGCCGTCCGGGCGAAGGTTTCGGGACGCGCTGCGAAATTAAGAACGTCAACTCCATCCGCTTCATCGGCCAGGCGATCGAATACGAAGCCCGCCGCCAGATCGGCATTCTCGAAGATGGTGGAGCCATCGATCAGGAAACCCGCCTGTTTGATGCCGGTAAGGGCGAGACGCGGTCCATGCGCTCCAAGGAAGATGCGCATGACTATCGCTACTTCCCCGATCCAGACCTGTTGCCGCTCGAATTCGACGATGCTTTCGTCAAGGCACTGGAAGCGGATCTGCCGGAACTGCCCGACGACAAGAAGGAGCGCTTCGTGCGCGAACTGGGCCTGTCGGTCTACGACGCTTCCGTGCTAGTATCCGAAAAGGCGATTGCCGATTATTTCGAAGCCGTGGCCGAGGGCCGTGACGGCAAGACGGCCGCCAACTGGGTCATCAACGACCTGCTGGGAGCGTTGAACAGAATCGGCAAGGATATTGAAGGGACTCCGGTTTCGCCCGCTCAGCTCGGGGCGATCATCGATCTCATCAAGGCCGAGACTATCTCCGGCAAGATCGCCAAGGACCTGTTCGAAATCGTGCTCGCCGAAGGCGGCGACCCGGCCGAGATCGTCGACGCCCGCGGCATGAAGCAGGTGACGGATACCGGCGCGATCGAAAGGGCCGTCGATGAAATCATTGCTGCTAACCCCGACCAGGTCGCCAAGGTTCAGGCCAAGCCCACGCTCGCCGGCTGGTTCGTCGGCCAGGTGATGAAGGCGACCGGCGGCAAGGCGAACCCCCAGGCCGTCCAGGCACTCGTCAAGGCGAAACTAGGCATCGAGGAGTAAGGTCCGTGTATTTCGTGCGCACAGCCAGCGAGCGTGACCTCGGCAAGGTTAGCGTCCTGTTGGGTGAAGCGTTTCGCGCCGCCTATGCCGAGCTTCACGGTGAGGCAAAGGTCAAGGAACTCATAGCGCACCTCTTTTCGCCTGCAGCGCTTCAGGCGCGGCTCGTCAGGAAGAATGCGGAGTTTCTTGTCGCCGACAACGGCAAGCACATTGGCGGCATCGGCTATGCCGCCATGTCCGATGAAATGACCAAGACGGTCATGCTGCATCTGCTTTACGTCCGCCCGGCGCTTCATCGCCAGGGCATCGGGCGCGAGATCTTCGCGGAGCTGGAGACGTGCTTTCCCGACGCGGAGATCATGCGCCTGGAGGTCGAGCCGATGAATACGACGGCCATTGCCTTCTACCGCGCCCACGGCTTTGCGGATGCCGGCCGCAACGAAAACGACGGTCCTGGCCAATCCGGTATAGCGACCTTGATCCTTGAAAAGCCGCTCGAAACACACTGATGCGATCACGATGACCAAAGCCCAGACGATTGTTCGCGAAGCTCGAAAAGACGATCTTGTGTCACTGATTTCCATGTTCGCAGTCGATGATATCGGCGGTCATCTCGATGCCCTGGCGCCGGAAGCCTTCGGCGACTACGTGAAGGCCTTCGACACGATTGCCGCATCGCCCGTTCAGACCCTCTACGTCGCGGAACGCGATGGCGTGGTCGGCACCTTCCAGACTTCTGTTGCCACGACATTATCAAGGCGCGGAGCATCCTTCATGATTTCGAAGCGGCGCAGACGCGTGGCGATATGCGCGGCCAGCGAATTGGTGCGAAAATGATTGAATTCTGCGTTGCCGAGGCAAAAGGCCGCGGTCTCAGCAGAGTGCCGTTGATTTCGAGCGCCAAGCGCGAGGGTGCGCACAGGTTTTATGAAAAACTCGGCTTCACGCCGTCGCACCTAGGCTTCGTGATGGCCCTGGAATAAGGCCACTTTGCTCTGGAATCGCTGGACAATACATTCCGCTGACGGCATAAGCGAGGGATCGAATTCTGGTCCCGCTCGCCATCTGGCAAGCTCAAGGAAAAGACATGAAGAATCTCCTCCTGCAAATCTTCACCTGGTGGAACGGTCAGACGATGGGCACGCGTTTCGCGACCTGGCGTTTCGGCAAACGCGTCGGCGAAGATGAATTGGGCAACGTCTACTATGAAGGCGGCACGTCCTCCTTCGGCCTGCCGCGGCGCTGGGTTATCTACAACGGCTACGCGGACGCTTCGGCCATTCCGCCGGGCTGGCACGGCTGGATGCACCACCGGACCAATGTTCCGCCGTCCCAGGAAAACTATGTTGCCAAGGACTGGCAAATTGGTCACCGCGCCAACCCGACGGGTACGGCGCAGGCTTACCGTCCGCCTGGCTCTCTGTCCGTTCCCGGCGAGCGCCCGCGCGTCACCGGTGATTACGACGCTTGGACGCCCGGCAACTGACAAGGCCGTCCGGCCCCGCTTTTGGCCACAATTGACCTTTACCCGCAGGTTGGCCGCAGAAACTGCGGCCTTTGATTTTGAGATGCGGTGGAGACGGGTAGATATGAATCTTTTCACGCGGAACCATACCCTGCGTGCCGTCGGGTTGGCCTTGGCATTTTGCTCGTCGTTGTTGCCGCACGCCGCGTTCGCGGCCCGTATCGACAATTCGGTCGCCGTCTTCTCCGGCCTCGACAAGATCACCGGCCGCATCACGACCTTCGATGTCTACGTCAACGAGACCGTGCAGTTCGGTGCGCTGCAGGTGACGCCGAAGGCCTGCCACTCCCGCGACCAGGCGGAAGCGCAGAAGATCGACGGCTTCGTCGAAGTGGACGAGATCACGCTTGATCGCAAGATCCGCCGCATCTTCACCGGCTGGATGTTCGCCGACAGCCCCGGCCTCAACGCTGTCGAGCATCCGATCTATGACGTCTGGCTGAAGGACTGCAAGCAGACCTCGGACGTACCGGCGCCTGACAAGGCGGCCAAATAGCCTCAAAATTGCAGGTGAGGCGATTCCATCGCAGCAGCGAGCATGTGCGCGTAGTCGTCTTTCGGCACGTCGATGGCGCCGAACGTCTTCAGGTGTTCGGTGGTGAACTGCGTGTCGAGCAGTGTGAAGCCTTTTTCGCGGAGGCGCTCGACCAGGTGGACGAGGCAGATCTTCGACGCGTCCGTCCGGCGAGAAAACATGCTTTCTCCGAAAAACGCCGAGCCCAGCGAAACGCCGTAAAGACCGCCAACCAGGCCGTCGCCATCCCATGCTTCGACCGAATGCGCATGGCCGATGCGATGTAGCGTCGAATAGAGCGATCTGATCGTCTGGTTGATCCAGGTGCTCGGCCTGCCGTGTGTCTCCTCCGCGCAGGCGGCGATCACATCGTCGAAGGCGTCGTTGAAGCGGATGTCGAAGGGCTTTCGCCGGATCGCCTTTGCAAGGCTTTTGGAAACGTGAAATCCATCGAGCGGCAGGACGCCGCGAACGTCGGGCTCGACCCAGAAGATTTCCGGATCGTCGGCCGACTCGGCCATCGGGAAAAGCCCAATGGAATAGGCGCGCAGGAGGATTTCCGGTGTGATGCCTGGAGACTTCCTGCGCGATCCTGCCATTCCTGGTTACGCCGGCTTGTTGGCCAGATAGTCTTCCAGCCAGTGGATGTCGTAATCGCCGTTGGCAATATCCTGGTTGTCGACCAGATCCTGGAACAACGGCAGCGTGGTCTTGATCCCGTCGACGACGAATTCGTCAAGCGCACGGCGAAGACGCATCATGCATTCCACACGTGTACGACCGAAGACGATGAGCTTGCCGATCAGGCTGTCGTAATAGGGTGGGATCTTATAGCCCTGATACGCACCGCTGTCGACGCGCACGCCAAGGCCGCCCGGCGCATGGAAATGCGTGATCGTGCCCGGAGAGGGTACGAAGGTGCGCGCGTCCTCGGCATTGATACGGCATTCGATGGCGTGACCGTGAAAGTGTACTTCGTCCTGCGTCAACGACAGCCCACCGCCGGAAGCGACGCGGATCTGCTCGTGCACGAGATCGATACCGGTGATCGCCTCGGTGATCGGATGCTCGACCTGCAGGCGGGTGTTCATTTCGATGAAATAGAACTCGCCGTTTTCGTAGAGGAATTCGATCGTGCCGGCACCGCGGTACTTGAGCTTCATCATGGCATCGGCACAAACCTGGCCGATCTTCATGCGCTGCTCCACATTGAGAGCCGGAGAGTTGGCTTCTTCCCAAACCTTCTGGTGCCGGCGCTGCAGCGAGCAGTCGCGTTCGCCGAGATGGATCGCGTTGCCTTCGCCGTCGCCGAATACCTGGATTTCAATGTGGCGGGGCTTGCCGAGGTATTTTTCCATGTAGACGGCGTCGTTGCCGAAGGCGGCAGCCGCTTCCGTACGCGCAGTCGACCAGGCTTCGATGAGGTCGTCGGGGGTCTTGGCGACTTTCATGCCGCGTCCGCCGCCGCCGGCCGTCGCCTTGATCAGGACGGGATAGCCGATTTCCGCGGCCGTCTTCAGCGCGTCTTCTTCGGTCTTCACTTCGCCGTCGGATCCTGGAACAACCGGAATGCCGAGTTCCTGCGCGGTCGTCTTGGCCGTGATTTTGTCGCCCATGATCCGGATATGATCCGCCGTCGGGCCAATGAACGTGATGCCATGCGCTTCCAGGATGTCGGCGAACTTGGCGTTCTCCGACAGGAAGCCATAGCCGGGATGCACGGCGTCGGCGCCGGTGATCTCGCAGGCAGCAACGATCTGATGGATGTTCAGATAGCTATCGCGCGATTGCGGTGGGCCGATACAGACGCTCTCGTCGGCAAGGCGCACATGCATTGCATCTGCGTCCGCGGTCGAATGGACCGCGACACAGGGAATGCCGAGTTCCTTGCAGGCACGCAGCACGCGCAGCGCGATTTCGCCGCGGTTGGCTATGAGGATTTTCGAGACCATGATGCCCGCCTTATTCGACGACGACGAGGGCTTGGCCGTATTCGACGGGGCTGCCGTCCTCGACGAGAATTTCTGTCACCTTGCCGGACTTCGGCGAAGGAATCTGGTTCATCGTCTTCATCGCTTCGATGATGAGCAGCGTCTGGCCTTCCTTGACCGTCGCACCGACTTCGATGAAGGCGCGGGCGCCGGGGGCAGGAGCCATGTAGACTGTGCCGACCATCGGCGCACTGATCGTGTTCGCCGGGTTGCGAACGGCGGCGGCTGGTGCCGCCGCTGCTGCGGCAGCGGGAGCTGCGGCATAGGCCGGTGCCGCCATAGGCGCTTGAACGTACTGCGTGGTGCCGTTGCGCGAAACGCGGATGCGCAGGTCGTCCTGCTCGACTTCGATTTCCGTCAGATCCGTCTCGTTGAGGATGTTTGCGAGATCGCGGATCAGCGCCTGATCGATACCGTTTTTCTTCTCAGCCATGAGTTTTTGCCCTGTCTTCTTCTTATGCCGTGAGATTCTTCAGCGCCTGCAGCGCCAGAATGTAGCTATGAGGTCCAAAGCCGCAGATGACGCCCTTAACTGCAGGCGCAATCATCGACTTGTGGCGGAATTCTTCCCGCGCATGAACATTGGAAATATGGAGCTCTACAACCGGAATGGAAATAGCGCGGATTGCATCGTGGAGCGCGACCGAAGTGTGCGTATAAGCACCGGCATTGATCGCCACCCCGATGGCCTTGTCGTTCGCCTCGTGGAGCCAGTCGACAAGCACGCCCTCGTGATTGCTCTGACGGAAATCGATCTCGATGCCGAGATCGCGTCCAGCCGCCTTGCAATCCGTTTCGATGTCCTGAAGCGTCTTGCCGCCGTAGATGCCCGGCTCTCTTTTGCCGAGCATGTTCAGGTTTGGCCCGTTCAGGACGAAAATAGTCTGCGTCATCGAATGTTCCGTCAAATGTGCGAGGGCAACCTATAGACTCACCAAAGGCTTAATGAAAGCCCTTTGGGCAGGGCAGCCGGAATCGCGCCATATTTGTCCACATGGCTGAAACGCTTCGATTTTGGCGATTTGATGAGCGTTGCCTCAGCAACTTGTCTTGCCGCAGGTGCGCATATTCTTCACCTTGGTCTCAAGATCGTCGAAGCCGACCGCCCCCTGCACCAATTCGTTGCCGATGATATAGGAGGGGGTGCCTGTGATGCCGAGGCTCTGAGCCAGCTGGTAGGTTTCCTGAACGGACGCATCGCTTGCGCTTTTGGCCATTTCTTCACGGATCTGCTTTTCACTGACGCCAAGCGATTTCGCCACTTCGATGGCGCTGGCTTCGTCCGCGCGGCCGTCGCTGCTGAGAAGCGCGATATGGAACTGGCTGTACTTTTCCGGCGCCAGCTTGCGGAAGGCATCAGAGACCTTGTGGGCTGCAACGGAGTCCGGCCCGAGGATCGGGAATTCCTTCAGGACGAAACGTACGTTCTTGTCCTTCTTGAGCATGGTCTGCATATCGGAAAGCGCATGGCGGCAATAGCCGCAATTGTAGTCGAAGAACTCGACGATGGTGATATCGCCCTTCGGGTTGCCGATCGTCATGTCGTATTTGGCATCGAAGATCGTCGACTTGTTGTCGGAGATCACGGCATTCGCTTTGACGAGCCGGGCGGCTTCCTGCTTCTTCTGCAGCGCCGTCTGCACATCGATCATGATCTCGGGGTTCTCGATCAGATACTGTTTGATGAACTCGCCGAACTCCTTCTTCTGCGCGTCATCGAGCGCGGCTGCCGGGAAAGCAACGGCGACGGAGGCCGTCAGTGCCAGCGCGGTGAAGATCTTTGGGAGAAGGGCCATGATATCCTCGTCTTTGGGGATGATATGCGTCGTACCGGGTGCCAGATACCACCGCCCGGTTAACAGTCAGCAATGCGAAGCGTCAAACTACGGTGCGGTCAGCTGTCTTCAAACAGGAATTTTCACATCGGTTGTTTGATCGCGGGATTGTGATGAGCCGATTAATGCGGCAATTGTCGGGCCGCAATCAAAGCGAGAGAGAAGCGATCGTGTTTTCCATTTCCAAACGCAGCGAAGTCGAACCCTTTCATGCTATGGATGTCCTGGCCGAGGCGACGAAGCGGCGCGCAAGCGGTCATCCGGTCATCTCGATGGCTGTCGGGCAACCATCGCATCCGGCGCCACAAGCGGCTCTCGAGGCCGCCCGGGCTGCTCTGACGGAAGGCAAGATCGGCTACACCGATGCGCTCGGAACGGCGCGATTGAAACATGCGCTCGCGTGGCACTACAGGGATCGGCATGGTCTGGAAGTCGATCCGGCGCGGATCGCGATCACGACCGGATCCTCGGCAGGTTTCAATCTGGCATTCCTGTCGCTGTTCGATGCGGGAGACGCCGTGGCGATCGCGCGGCCGGGATATCCTGCCTACCGCAACATCCTGGGAGCCCTTGGTCTGAAGGTGATCGAGGTCCCGGTAAGGGCTGAGACACATTTTACCCTGACGCCGGAAAGCCTGGAAGCAGCACAGGTCGAGCACAATGTTGACCTGAAGGGCGTTCTGCTGGCCAGCCCGGCGAACCCGACTGGCACGGTGACGGGCCGGGCGGGGCTGAAGGCGCTCGCCGACTATTGCTCTGCTCAATCCATCGCCTTCATCTCGGACGAGATCTATCACGGCCTGACTTTCGCAGGCGAGGAAACCAGTGCGCTGGAACTGACCGACGAAGCGATCGTCATCAATTCGTTTTCCAAATATTATTGCATGACTGGCTGGCGGGTCGGCTGGATGGTGTTGCCGGATCGGTTGGTGCGACCGATCGAGCGCGTGGCCCAGAGCCTCTACATTTCGCCGCCGGAACTCTCGCAGATCGCGGCAACGGCGGCGCTCGGCGCAGGCGCCGAACTCGATGTCTACAAGGCGAGCTATGCCGCCAACCGTGAATTCCTGATGCGCCGCCTACCGGAGATCGGGCTCTCCATCGCGTCGCCCATGGACGGCGCCTTCTACGCCTATGTCGACGTGACCCGCTTCACCAACGACAGCATGGCTTTCGCCAAGCGGATGCTTGCCGAGATCAATGTCGCTGCGACACCGGGCCTCGATTTCGACCCGCTGGAGGGCAACAGGTCGATGCGCATGTCCTATGCTGGCTCCGAGGTGGAAATCGTAGAGGCGGTCGAGCGGATGGCCGGTTGGCTGAAATAAAGCCGTTCTTTATCAAAGCGCTGTGACGGTTTTCGGATTCGGTTTCCCGCCGTCTTGAATCAAAATCTGAAGGGCGCGCCAGCCGGGCCGCTACTGAAAGGTCCGGCGGTTGTCCCGGTCGAGCGCGGAAACGAGAGCGAGCAAAGTCTCCGACACCGGAGTAGGCACCGCCGCCAGCCGCCCGAGCACCACCACCATGCCGACCAGCGGAGCAATCTCCAGAGCCTTGCCGGCGAGAAGGTCCTGAAGCATGGAGGTTCGCACCGGGCCGATCTGCCGGGCCTGTTCCAGCCGCTGTTCGACGGACATGCCCACATTGGCGCCGAGCGCTTCGCCAACCGCCTTCACTTCCTTCATCACCCTGCCGATCTGATCGCTCACCGCTGCGTCCGCCATGAGGTCGGACATCAATGAGCGGGTGAGCGCGCTGATCGGATTGAAAGAGGCATTGCCCATCAGCTTGCTCCAGATGTCGTCGCGAATCCGCGGCGAGACCGTCACGCCGATGTTCGCGTTGCGCAGCAGTGACTCGATGCTTTCAAGGTCGGCAGTGGTGTTGCCGGACGGCTCGCCGATGATGAAGTGCCCGTCATTGCTCAGCCTGACGACGCCGGGCTGGCTGACTTCGGCGCCTTGATGCGCGACGCAGCCGATCACGCGTTGCGGTCCGACCAACCGCCAGAGCTTGCCGCCCGGGTCAAGCTCTTCGAACTGGAGTTCGGCGTGCCGGTTGTCGTTGTCGCGATGGAAATACCACCAGGGAATGCCGTTCAGGATCGTCAGGACGCGGGTACGGTCGCCTAGGAGATGGGCAATGCCCTCGGCCGCTGCGCCGAGCTGGTGGCCCTTGAGCCCCGTGATGACCAGATCCTGCTCTGGCAGGCCCGTCGGATCGTCGGTGGCTATCAGGCGCGCCGTCAGCGGCAGATCTGACCCCGCTTCGAACAGCTTCAGCCCGTCCCGCCGGATTGCATCGAGGTGACCTCCGCGCGCGACGACCGAGACGTTCACGGCGCTTCCGAGCGATGAGGCAAGCTTGATTGCAATCGCGCCGCCAAGCGCGCCGGCGCCGAAAACACATATATTTCTGATGGGCATGAAGTTGCCTCTCCGCGATCATTGGACCGCGTTAGACATAGGCCATCCCGCCTGCGAGGCGAATGATATTTTGGTGCGGCAGCCAAGCTCGATGTGCAGCCTCAAAGTGCACCCGGCAGCAGTTCGTTGCGGCGAAGCTCGTCGATTGCGACAACGGCATCTTCCGCAGTCCAGCCCGCGCGGATGGCTGCGGCGATCATCCTCACCTCCGCTTCTGCCTCTATCTGAAGGAAGAGGGGTTCCAGCGCTTCCTGGGCGGTGAGAATATGATCATTGGGAGGTGCAATGGACTGGCGTGAGGCTAGCGTAGGCATCTGCGCAATTCTCCTCTCTGGCTTGACTCTTCACAATGCGCGAGGCGCAAAAAAGGTTCCGGATAAAGTTTCCCAAAAGCTTCATCTTGTTCTTTCGCCCCGGCTCTGCCTTGTTGCGCGCCTAGGCTGGTGCTCGATTCGGTTCCCGATAAAGAGGCGGAGCCGGCAGCAAAGCGCACGAAGGAGATTGCGATGACAAACGCCAAGAACGGGATTTCCGAAATGCGGCCAAGAATAACGGTGATCGGCGTCGGTGGCGGCGGTGGCAATGCCATCAATAACATGATTTCGGAAAATCTCGAAGGCGTGGATTTCATCGCTGCCAATACGGACGCCCAGGTACTCGCGACATCCAAGGCCTCGCGCAAGATCCAGCTCGGCGCGCATGTGACCGAAGGTCTCGGCGCCGGTTCGCTGCCGGAGATCGGCCGCGCTGCTGCCGAAGAATCGATCGACGAGATCATGGATCATCTGGCTGGTTCGCACATGTGCTTCGTCACCGCCGGCATGGGCGGCGGTACCGGCACGGGTGCTGCGCCGGTCATTGCACAGGCGGCCCGCAATGCCGGCATCCTGACGGTCGGCGTCGTGACCAAGCCCTTCACCTTCGAAGGCAACCGCCGCTTGAAGACCGCCGAGGCAGGCATAGAGGCGCTGCGCCAGGCCGCCGATACCGTCATCGTCATTCCGAACCAGAACCTCTTCCGCATCGCGGACGCAAAGACCACCTTTGCCGATGCCTTCATGACAGCCGACCGCGTGCTCTATGCCGGTGTTGGCTGCATCACCGACCTGATCGTCAAGGAAGGCCTGATCAACCTCGATTTCGCCGACGTAAAGTCGGTCATGCGCGGCATGGGGCGGGCGATGATGGGAACCGGTGAGGCCTCTGGCGAAGAGCGCGCGATGAAAGCGGCGGAAGCCGCAATCGCCAATCCGCTGCTGGACGACATTTCTATGAAGGGTGCCAAGGGCGTGCTGATTTCGATCTCGGGCGGCTCCGACATGACGCTCTTCGAGGTGGATGAGGCCGCAAGCCGAATCCGCGACGAAGTACAGGACGATGCCGATATCGTCGTCGGCGCGATCTTCGACCGCAACCTCGACGGCAAGTTCCGCGTCTCGGTCGTTGCGACGGGCCTTGATGGTGCCGGCGCTGGAGCTACGGCAGTTCAGGCGGGCGCCGCACCGGGCCAAGGCATGCCGACGCGCACTCTGCAGTAGATTTTCGTTATTTCTCTGGCCGCGCGCTTTCCCGGGCGCGCGGTTTTTTCTGCCCGGTGTCGGGGCCTGCTCGAGCACCTGCCCAATTCCTGGAAATAGCAAGGCAAGCGCCCTAAATTCGATGTGGCTTATTCCGCCTGCTCAGGCGCTCACACCGAGGCTGGTCGACGGTCGTCACCCGCCCGCGACAAGGCGCGCGGAGCCGATCTCGTTGCCAGTGATCCTGCGGCCGGTCTGCTTCGTATGAGACCGAGTTGAGAGATAGCTGGGTTGCGATGAGGGATGTTTTATGGCGAAGTTTGCATATATTTTCGCGGGCTTGCTTATTCTGATTGGGGTGCTCTGGATGGGGCAGGGCAGCGGCTATTTCCCGTACCCAGCAGAAAGCTTCATGATCGATCAAACGCCGTGGATCTACTGGGGAGCTATCGCGGCCGCAGCGGGCGTCATCCTTTTCGTCGTCACCAGGAACGCGCGAGGCAGATAGCGATGAAGCCGGTCCGTTGTTGGTGCCTTATCGGCCTCGCCGCGATGTCCATCGCCTGCAGCGCGTGTACAACAGAGCGCGGCGTCCGTGCCACTGAAACGAGCAATCCGCCCAGGCCGGTGCCAAGGCATGCGGCGTCGCAGGACTGCCGCTCGAAACCAAACGCCGCAGGCATGCTTCGAACCCTCTGTTACTAGGGGCGGCGTTTGATGCAGGGGTGGTAGCGGCGCTGCCAGACGGGCACATTGCCGGCGGTTTGCCGTGTCTGTGGTTCTCACTTTCGTCAGACCCAGATGGGCGTCTAGCGCTCGGGCGGATCGAATTCGTTCGCTGCGATGGTCTGAGAAGCGTTCGCCGGATACCCGAGGAGCAAGTGATTGCTCCCCCGAGTGTTGTGGCCGGCGAACTTTGGATGGCTGCTGAAGACTCAGGCTCTGCGCGCACGCATCTCAGTCGTATGAGGATGGGTCCCGTCCGGGGCGCGAAGCCCGCGATGCTTGCTGGTGAAGACCCATTCGACATTGCCGGGCTCGAATGGGCGCCGCGGATTCCTGAGTTCCAGCCGACGCTCGGAGAGGCTGCGCGGCAGGCCGTCGATCATGTCGTTGATGAAGGCCTCCAGGCTCTCCTTCCACCGAGGCGAGACCGCTACGTCGATGCCTCCGTAGCGATGGAAGTCGGGATGCTTTCGGGAATAGCAGGCAGCGATCATCCAGGCGTGCTGCTGCTTTAGAAAACGGTCTTTAATTGTCATTCGCAGTCTTTTTCATTCCTTGGCGTCGTCGACGACATCGGCTTCCGGGCGGTCGCCTCCGATCGACCGTTCCGTTGTCCAGCTGCGTCTGCACGCTGATATGTGATTTCCGCATCCTGGCGGCCGAGCTGCTGTCGCTCTGCGGCGTTTTGGCCTCTGCCAGTGCTTCTTCGAGTTGGGAAGGTGTCCGACCAGACATCACCCCGGCGGTAAGCCCGGGCGCCATCATGTTCGGCGAGGTGCTTCGTAGTCGACATCGTTTGTTCCTTCAAGGATTTTTCGCAACAAACTTCACGGCCGGCATCCGGCTCGCGGAAAGGCTGGCATATTGAAGCAAGCAAACGCCATCGCGGGCCGCGCGTCTCGTGGCCTGTGTGAAGCTGGATTCAATAGTGAGGGGAGCTTGCGCAGGCGCGGAACGCTTCATAGGCTCAGTGCGTTGAGGATTCGTTCAACGCATTTCAATAGGAAGCCCATGCGCGCTCAGTCGAAGCCGTTCGTCGTCGAAATCAAAACATCCCGCCGCACCGATCGCCGCCAAGCGGAATCGATCTGGGGCAATCTCGATCTCTCCGCTGTGGCCCAAGAAGTGGCCGAAGACCTTCCGCATTCGGCTACGGCTGCCACCGACGATGCGAAGAGCGTGCGGTAGGGCACACCAGGCGCCGATTCGGGCGCTGTTGATCAACCCTTACCCTCGGGCTAGATGCCCCCTCGGGCTAGATGCCAGTAGGACGAGGCAGGTGCATGGTCGGCCTTTGCTGAAAGCGGGCGACCTGTTCTCAAACCCGAGTTACCGCTGGACGCGGAGGCGATCGTCAAGAGCTTGCGCGCGATGGCGACACGCGCCGTCTTCGTTCCTCTGATCTTCAGATGCTCGTATTGGGTTCGAAGCTGCGGATCGGTGACGATGGCGGGAACGAATGCCTCGACGAGGCCCAGCGCAACCACGTGTTGCCCTGTTTGATGATCTTGCCGTGGAAGGTCTTGCCGCCCCTCGAATAGGTCGACGGCACCAACCCGGCATAGGCAGCAAGCTTCTTCGGGTTGCGGAATCGAGCTGTGTCGTCGATCTCCGCATCGATCAGCCGGGCGAAGAACTCACCGATGCCGGGGATCGTCTTCAACAGCTTCACGTTGGTGTTGGCATTCGTCATCGCTCGGATGGTCGCCTCCGACAGCTTGATCCGCATGTCGATGTCGCTGATGAAGTCGAGACCGCGATCGATCTGGATGCGGTCGATCTCTGAGACTTTCACCTGCGCCAGTTGGATGCGGCCGGCCTTGCCAAACAGGTCGCCGAGCTTCTTCAACTGTGCCGCCTGCTCCGGATAGCGATCAAACGCCGTGACGACCCGGTTCTTCGTCGTCGGGCGCAGCCGAACATAAAACATCCGCCCGCGAAGGGCGACGCGAAGGTCTCGCGATCTCTCGCTTGGTCTATAAATTTGGCACAACCACAGGGTGTTGACATAGCAAATCGCGATTGTGCGCTTCCTCGAACTTCGCGCAGGATCGCTTCCTATGGCGAGGACGTGCCACGTTCCAAGCATACGACCACGGCGGCCGTCACACGAAAGACAGGAGGCTGCCACGTTGACGACTTAGGCAGAGTTCCTAAGTTTCGCCTGGACGGAGGCATCTATGAACAAACAGCAGAACTTCGAATTCAGATTGATGTCGGAAGCAGTCCAGGCCTGGTATCGCTTCTACGAAGTATCGCCTGACGATAGAGCTTCTCAAGTCCTCTGCAACGCGGCGATCGACCTTTACAACGATGGATATCGTACGGTTGACGACATCGCCACCGTGCTTATCGGAACATATGTCGGCATCTGGTCGACGAAAATAAACGCTGCAACCTCGACGTCGGTACACTAGCGTCCGGCGCGTGACAGGAACTGCATCTCGATTTTCGCGTTATCATCCCACCGGCAGGGCGAGGACATTATGGCATCGAAATTCTTCTCCTAATTTGCGACTGTTGTCGCGGACCTCTCCGGCAAACCGGCAACTTTCGTTGGAGTGGTAGCCCTCGACCTCGTGTGGGCGATATCCGGCTCATTCTTCGGCTATTCCGAAACGTGGCAGATCGTCATCAATACCTCGACGAGATCATAACGTTTTTCATGGTCTTCGTTCTCCAGAACTCGCAGAACCGAGACGACAAGGCCTTGCAGGCCAAGCTGGACGAGTTGATCCTCACATCGCAGGCGCAGAACAAATTCATTGGCATCGAGAAGCTCGACGAGCAGCACCTCCGCGAGATGAGCAGGACCCTTGCCGAGAGGCCGAGTGTGTTGAAGACGCGGCGGACGAGAAGGCGGGCGTTGCGCGTTGACGGGGTCAGGTATCCGCGCGGCGATCCCGAACCATGATCCCGTCCGCGTACTTCACGCGGCGCGACAACGATCCACTGGTTGGAAAACCGCGTGTCCAACGCCGCAATATCAACCCTTTCAGGCACGCGCTGCAGGAGGTCTACCCGCATTCGGCACTGATCGAACTGGCAGCGGCAGAGCGAGGGTTGCCCCACAAGCATTCGAAGATCGGAAAATATCGGCCGGGACCCGCTCCAGACGTGCGGAAGGAAAAGCTGATCGAGGTTCGGAGCCAGCTCGTTTCCCTACTGGACGCTCAGATCCGAGGAGTTGCGGATTGCGATGCCGCTGCCGTCAGTCGCCGCCCGAGGATACGGGATGAAAGCCTTCGAGGACTCGCTGGACGCGGGTCGTTTGTGCGTGGGTAGACGCCTGCGTGCTTGTCGGGCGGGCGAGGGCGTATGGGGATGATGGGTCTGCGATATGGGTGCTGGAGGCGGCGTAAAAGTATTCGCGTCGATCCCGAAAGTCGGCGATGACGATGTCGGATTGTCGTTCCCCCGTTCGTCCTGTGTTCAGAAATAGGAGGATGCCATATGATCGAGCAAACCAATCCGAACGTTGAAGAAGAGGCGATCATCGCCATGCTGATGATGCGCGCCGCTGCGATTGGCGAAAAGAATGCCAAGGACGCACTTTCCTACGACACCGACGATTCCGTCGAGTTTTCTCTGGCGCCCCCGCTGGTCTACCACGGCAAGGACCAGGTGAGCCTTCAGGACTGGTTCGATACATGGGAAGGGCCGATCGGCGGTGACGTGAGTGATGCCCAACTGACGGTCGGCGGAGACGTCGCCTTCTGGAGCGGTTTGTTGCATATGACGGGGACGAAGACCGATGGCGCCCATGTGGATCTCTGGTTTCGCCAGACCTACGGCCTCGTGAAGCAAGATGGACGCTGGATGGTGGCCCACCAGCATGCCTCCGTTCCCTTTGCCATGGATGGAAGCGGGCGCGCGCTCGTCGATCTTAAACCTTAAGTGGCGAGTGATCAGCTCCGTTTCGAGATCGCGAAGTTCCGCGAAGTCGGGTCGCAGGTTGGCTTGCGCCCGGTCGGCGGCAATGTCACACAATTTTCCCGCGATGGCCACTAGCTACCTGTCTGCCGGACCCGTGATCCGACCGCAGCGGATCGCCTACCGGTATTTTGCAAGGTGGCAGAGATAGTGACAGCAGTGATCCATCAGCTAGATCGTGTGTGCTCGTCTTTCTTTGATCATGCCATCAATCTCGAACACCACCATCTCCAAACGGTTCTCGAAATCATAGCGCTCAATGATCTCCAGCGCGTCAGTCGCCCCGATCACCATGTATTCCAGGAGTATGGTCCGCTCCGCATCGCTGAGTTCCTTTTCCGTCACGATATTCATCGGGCTGGAGTGTAGAAGGCGACTCGTCAGGTGGTGGAGAAAATCATACTGCGCCGCCATGTCTACGCGCATTGTCTCCCCCTCCAGTTGGAACTTTGAGATGGCCTTCCTGAATTGCTCTTCGTCGCCGAGCTCGCTCTTGAAGGTGTCGAGGCAGCCTTCGATTGCCAAAAGCTGTTCACCGATCCGCTCCCTGATTTCGATTAGATCGACTTGATACTCGTAGCTGTTGAAGGCCGCCGCCGCGGCATGTCGCGAAGGCACGCCGCGCTTTATTATCGATTTCTGCTTCGCCCCTTTTTTGCGCTTCCAGCACAGCGGCGACGCCGTCGTCGTCAGGCGAGGAGAACTTTTGCAGTGATGCAATAGCGAGTTCGATTATTGCGTCGTCTTTTCTCGCGAGCTCCCGGAAGAGTGCTGCTTCCGCCTCGTTCTTCGATAGCAAGCGCCTGAGGTCTTCGATTTCGTCATCAAGCAGGCGACCGTAAAACCCAAGTCCCCATTCCGGTCCAAGTTCGAAAGGGCCGCCCAGGGGTGTCGGCAAACAAGGCTTCAAGCGTTGTGGCGTCGTGCGCCCGCGCAGGACAAGTCTCGGATTTCGGGCGACTGGTAGGGGTAGACACCCACAAACAAATCTCTAAAAGCCATCGAATTCACCCTTTGTTCTAAAGAGGATTTTCCGGGCAGCAGAAGCGCGCCCGGAAAGATCATACCTGTGACCGAACCCGTCATTACGACAAAGTTCATGTCATCCTACAGCGGCGGCGGCGGCTGTTTCCCAAAGCTCAAGAGCACCCACTTGTGCTTCCACACGTGTCGCACTTCTCGCAGGTGCCGTTCCGCACCATCGTGAAGTTCTGGCACTCCGAGCACATGTTGCCCGTATAGCCCTGCATGATCGACCGCGCCCTGCGTTCGGATTCGAGCTTCTTGGCTTCGGTCTTGGCCGATGCAGCGTCGGCGGCAGCCTTGTCGGAGAACAGGGCGGTTGCCTGCTGCTGGCCTTCGCCAACGATCTCTTCGCTCACTTCCTCGGCGATCTCTTCGACCAGTTCCTTGGCGCGCTCCTCGTAGTCGCGCTTGAAGGCGACGATTTCGGAAGTCGAGATGGCGACCGTCGTTTCCAGCTTGCGGGCGGCACTTCCGGCAAAGGGCGTAACCGTTCCGCCGGAGGAGGCGCGGGCAGGGGCCGCAGCGGCGGAGCCCTTCGGCTCGTTTGATGCCTGGCGCTCGTTGCCCGATACCAGCGTCGGCTTATAGCCGCGGGTCCAGCCGGTGGAGAGGAGATTGGTCTTGCCTTCCTGGATGCCCTTGCCGAGTGCTGTGTTCGAGAAATCAGACGTATCCACATGCGCCAGATCGTGGCGGCCGAGATAGGAGACGGCAAGCTCGCGGAACACGTAGTCGAGGATCGACGTGGCATTCTTGATCGCGTCGTTGCCGATGACCACGCCGGCCGGTTCGAACTTGGTGAAGGTGAAGGCCTCCACATATTCTTCGAGCGGCACGCCGTACTGCAGGCCGAGCGAGATGGCGATGGCGAAGTTGTTCATCATCGCACGGAAGGCCGCACCTTCCTTGTGCATGTCGATGAAGATCTCGCCGATGCGGCCGTCGCCGAATTCGCCGGTGCGCAGATACACCTTGTGTCCGCCGACAGCTGCCTTCTGGGTGTAGCCCTGGCGGCGGTTCGGCAGCTTCTCACGCTCGCGGGTGACGCGCTCGACCACACGCTCGATGATCTTTTCGGTGATGGTGACGGCCTGCGCGGCGACCGGCTGCTGCAGTAGATCGCCCAGCGCATCCTCGTCGTTGTCGTCTTCAATCAGCGAGGCGTTCAGCGGCTGCGACAGCTTGGAGCCGTCGCGGTAGAGCGCGTTTGCCTTTAGGCCGAGCTTCCAGGAGAGCATGTAGGCGCTCTTGCAATCGTCGACCGTCGCATCGTTCGGCATGTTGATGGTCTTGGAGATCGCACCCGAGATGAACGGTTGGGCGGCCGCCATCATGCGGATGTGGCTATCGACCGAGAGATAACGCTTGCCGATCTTGCCGCACGGGTTGGCGCAATCGAACACGGCGAGATGCTCTTGTCTCAGGAACGGCGCGCCTTCCAGCGTCATCGCACCGCAAACATGGACGTTCGCAGCCTCGATATCCTTCTTGGCAAAGCCGAGATGGTCGAGCAGGTTGAAGCTCATGTCGCCGAGCTGTTCGTCGGTGACGCCGAGCGTATTCTTCAGGAAGTCGGTGCCGAGCGTCCACTGGTTGAAGACGAACTTGATGTCGAATGCCTGCTTGAGCGCGCCGTTGACGACCTCGATCTTCTCGTCGGTGAAGCCCTTGGCCTTCAGCGAGCCGGGGTTGACGGCGGGCGCCTGGTTCAGGTTGCCGTGGCCGACAGCATAGGCTTCGATCTCGGCAATCTGGCTTTCAGAATAGCCGAGAGTGCGCAGCGCTTCCGGAACGGCGCGATTGATGATCTTGAAGTAGCCGCCGCCGGCGAGCTTCTTGAACTTTACCAGAGCGAAGTCGGGCTCGATGCCTGTTGTGTCGCAATCCATGACGAGGCCGATCGTGCCGGTCGGCGCAATCACGGTTGCCTGGGCGTTGCGATAGCCGTGCTTTTCGCCGAGCTCGAKCGCCTTGTCCCAGGCAGCCTTGGCATGGGCAGCCAGATCTTGGTCCGGGTTTTCGGAATGGATCAGCGCGACCGGGTTGATCGACAGGCCTTCATAGCCAGTCGCCTCGCCGTAAGCTGCGCGGCGATGGTTGCGCATGACGCGCAGCATGTTGTCGCGGTTCTGAGCGAAGTTCTTGAACGGGCCGAGTTCGGAGGCCATTTCGGCCGAAGTCGCATAGGCGATACCGGTCATGATCGCCGTCAGTGAGCCGGCGATCGCACGGGCTTCGTCGCTGTCGTAAGGAATGCCCGACGACATCAGGAGACCGCCGATGTTGGCATAGCCGAGGCCGAGAGTGCGGTATTCGTAGGAGCGTTCGGCAATCTGGCGCGACGGGAACTGCGCCATCATCACGGATACTTCCAGAACGACCGTCCACAGTCGAACGGCGTGCTCGTAGTCGGTGATATTGATGCGTTTGGTCGCCGCATCCTTGAACTGCAGCAGGTTCAGCGAAGCAAGGTTGCAGGCCGTGTCGTCGAGGAACATATACTCCGAGCACGGGTTGGAGGCGCGGATCGGGCCTTCTGCCGGGCTGGTGTGCCAGTCGTTCATCGTCGTGTTGAAATGCAGGCCCGGGTCAGCGGAAGCCCAGGCGGCGTAGGAGATCGACTCCCAGAGGTCGCGGGCCTTCAGCGTCTTCATGACCTTGCCGTCCTTGCGGGCGGTGAGGTTCCAGTCGCCATCGTTTTCCACCGCGCGCAGGAAGTCGTCCTTGATCGAAACCGAGTTGTTCKAGTTCTGGCCGGATACCGTGAGGTAGGCTTCCGAATCCCAATCGGTATCGTAGGTCTTGAACTCGAGGTCCTTGTAGCCCTGGCGAGCAAACTGGATGACGCGGCCGATATAGTTTTCCGGAACCTGGTCCTTCTTGGCAGCACGGATTTCGCGCTTCAGGGCAGGGTTCTTGTGAGGGTCGTGGCAATCGCCATCATCGCCACCTTCGCAGTTGACGCAGGCCTTCATGATCGCCTTCAGATGCCTGGCGACGACCTTGGAACCGGTGACGAGGGCGGCAACCTTCTGCTCTTCCTTCACCTTCCAGTTGATGTATTCCTCGATGTCAGGATGGTCGATGTCGACCACCACCATCTTGGCAGCACGGCGCGTCGTGCCGCCCGACTTGATGGCGCCCGCTGCGCGGTCGCCGATCTTGAGGAAGCTCATCAGGCCGGAGGAACGGCCGCCGCCCGAGAGCTTTTCGCCTTCGCCGCGGAGGTAGGAGAAATTGGAGCCGGTGCCGGAACCGTATTTGAAGAGGCGTGCTTCGCGAACCCAGAGGTCCATGATGCCGCCTTCGTTGACGAGGTCATCTTCAACGGACTGGATGAAGCAGGCGTGCGGCTGCGGATGTTCATAGGCCGACTTCGACTTCGTCAGCTTGCCCGTGAAGGGGTCGACATAGAAGTGGCCCTGGCCGGGGCCGTCGATGCCATAGGCCCAGTGCATGCCGGTGTTGAACCACTGCGGCGAGTTCGGAGCGACGCGCTGCGTTGCGAGCATGTAGGCGAGTTCGTCGCGGAAAGCAGACGCATCTTCCTCGGACGAGAAATAGCCGCCCTTCCAGCCCCAATAGGTCCAGGTGCCGGCAAGGCGATCGAAGACTTGGCGCGCATCGGTTTCCGAACCGTACTGCTCGTCCTTCGGCAACGCCTTCAGCGCAGCTTCATCGGCAACCGAACGCCACAGGAAGGAAGGGACGTCGTTCTCCTCAACCTTCTTGAGCCTGGCTGGAACGCCCGCCTTGCGGAAATACTTCTGCGCCAGGATGTCGGCCGCGACCTGCGAAAACTGCGCGGGAACGTCGATGTTCTCGAGGCGGAATACGACCGAACCGTCCGGGTTCTTGATCTCGCTGGTCGCCTTGCGGAATTCAATAGCCGCGTAAGCGCCCTGATCTGCCTTCGTAAAACGGCGTTCTATGCGCATTTGCCTTAACCTCTAGCTTGCGCGCCCCATCCCCGTCGACCAAGGCGCAAGTTTCCACGTCCGGCCACGCCGGGAAGGGCGCAGCCAGTTCTCGTTTCCGTACCGTCACAGGCGTGTCATCCGGAGATGATCATTCTGTATCTTGTGGTGATGGTGGCTGTAAACACTAAATATAGCATTAACAGCTTATTTTCGCCAGCCCCGGATGTCGCTTTTTGCAGGTCGAAAATCGCGCACAAAGCCCTCACAGCGGTCATCCCATCATGGATGCAACGCCCTGATTCTACGCTCGATTTTTGATGAGAACCGGCCTCGTTATTTCCGGTCCAGCTGCCGCCGCAACATCGGATCCCATTAAGTTGAAAAGAGACGATTCCGTCAAGGGGTGGTTCTTAAGGAAGTGTTCACCACAAGATATTGTGGATCACCCTGTGGAGACTGGGGAAAAGAGAGTCGTGCAAGAATTTCAATGGCTTGTCGCCCTATGCGGAAGCCGAATCCGAAAAGGCGATTAAATTACTCTGTTTCAGAGATTTGGAGGTGGCGTTTGCGGTCCAAATGCGCATGCCGATTCGTTCGCCCCAACTTCGCTCAAAGCGCATCGATTGCGATGGTTACCGTCGCTATGCCGACAGGCATTCCGTCGTCTCCGCGGATCATGAAACTTGCCTGCGTTTGCAGGAGTTGCGTGATATCATCACGTTCTGCACGGTCGATGAAGATATCGTCCGAACCGCTGCCAATCGTCTTCAGGAACTTGTCTTCGTCGCCTTGCCAGTAGTCGGTGGTGACGGTGCTCTGGCCGACATTGAGACCGTGGCGATCGGTCACGAATATCTCGACAATTGTTCCCTGTGACTGATCTTGCTTCGACTTGAGGTAGTGCGACACCGGATTGGCGAGCAGCTGCTTCACCATATGCAATTTGCCGGCCTCGATTTCGGAGCGGTAGGTGTTGTCCAGCACCCGGATATCCATTTCGCTGACGTCGCCGAACCTGCCGTTCTGCGCCGCTATGGCATTGCGGATGATCGGCACGGCGACGATCGGCTTGATTCGCTTCTCGACATATTCCCGCACCAATGAAACATAGGCGGGCTCTGCAGAGACTGCGCAAGGAAAACAAAAACCCCAAGCCGCAACAATACCGACGAATCGCCAACAGGCCATATTTATTCCAGCGTCGCGTCCGCGACCGTGCCCCTGTATCATGCTGTTCGACCGGTTCAGTCAAGCCCCACTTTCTGCTCCATAATAGGTCCGACGGCGTTGGCCTGACAGCGGATTTCGAGATGTTAGTAAATAAAGGTTAGCACAATTTAAAATTGTGACAACCTAAAGTCTGAGGGGTAATCAGGTTAGCCCCGATCGCCCTTGGCAATCGGCTCCTGATACGTGAAGCCCATATCCCACGGGAAATAGATCCACGTATCCTGGCTCACCTCGGTAACAAAGGTATCGATTGTCGGAACACCCTGCGGCTTGGCGTAGACACAGGCGAAGTGCGCCTTGGGCAGCAGCGTGCGAACTTCGGAAGCGGTCTTGCCGGTGTCGGTCAGGTCGTCGATGACCAGCACGCTTTCACCGCCGTCTGTGAGGAGTTCCGGCGCGATGCCCTTTAGAAGCATCATTTCCCCCTGATTCACGTAGTCGTGGTAGGAGGCGACGCAGACGGTTTCGATCAGGCGGATGTTCAGCTCGCGCGAGATGATGGCGGCTGGCACCAGGCCGCCGCGTGTGATGCAGACGATGGCCTTGAAGTCGCGCTTGAGGCCCGCAAGACGCCAAGCGAGCGCCCGCGCATCGCGGTGGAACTGATCCCAGGAAACAGGGAAGGCTTTATCAGGAAGGGACATGGGCTTGCTCCGCGGCATGAATATTGACACGCCGTTTGCCGGCGGCCGGACGCTCTTCCGCGCACTCTGTCAAACGCAAATCGCGCAGCCGAAACTGCGCGATGGAGGGACCGAGGCCGGAGCTCGTCGTCGGTCGTCGCAATTAGCGGAATTTGGCTGCAAAACGCAAGCACATCTTATCGCGATAGCAGCGTCAATGCTGTCATCGATTGGAGCAGCGTCTTGGTCGTGCCACCGAAAATCATCTGCCATAATCGCGAATGCGTGTAGGCGCCCATGACGAGCAGATCGATGCTGCTGTCCGAGAGGCGGTTCTCGATGACGGTGGCGGCATGCTTGTGCTGGCTGATGGCCGTCGCCAGCGTCGCCTTTACACCGTGCCGGGCGAGCGTCGCTGCAATTTCTGCGCCGGCGACAGCTGCCGATTGCAGCGCATTGTCCACGGGATCGACGGAAAACACCTCCACTTCGTCCGCCGCCTTCAGGATCGGCAGGGCGTCGAACGTCGCACGCGCGGCCTCTTTCGAACCGTTCCATGCAACGAGCACGCGCTTGATCGGTTTCGGCTTGCGGATGGTGTAGGGGATCATCAGAACGGGGCGACCACTGTCCAGAAGGAAATTGTCCACATCCACGTGACTGTCTGACGGCTTCGCGGGGTCGGCCTGAGAGGCAATCAGCAGGTCGGAGCTGCGGGCGCTCTCGATCAGCGGTGCTGAGCCATAGCCGGCCGCAGATGTAAAGCTGCGCCATTCGAATGAGACGCCTTCAAGCTCTGCCTTTTTGCGGACGATCCGCTCGATCTCCACGGTCTCGGCGTGCGCCATATCCTGCAGGGCTTGAACCGCGACCGGATCCGGTATCTCCATCGGAGCGACGAGCGGCACGACGGCGATCGTCTCTGCATGCAGGCCGATCACGTGAGCGTTGGTCTCAGCCGCGATGGCAAAGGCAAAATCTGCAACGGCGCTGCAGTTGTCGGCAGTATCGAGAATGGCCAGAATCGTCTTATAGGACATGTGTATCTCCTCGTGCGGATGAAATCGGCTCTAAGATAAGCAATGCTCGTTGCGGGCGGTTGTCTCCTTGACGCAGATCATGAGTCGTTTACGGCCACAGAGAAAGCCTATGCCTCCGCAGAGTGGTTTTCGAGCGTTTCCCGTCCTAGGCGAATTGCCTCGATCATCGCCTGAACGTCGGCGCCTGCGGCGTCGATCGCATCTTGAGAGCGGCCGCGAACGACGATTTCGGTCGAGAACCTCTGTCCGACATAGCGCGGATAGGAGCCGATGCTCGTGTCGGGATGTGCCTTTTGGATCGCCGCAAGCGGCGTCCCTATGTCACCTTCGCCATAGGGGCAGGAAATCGCCAGCGAAAGCACGGGGGTGCCAGTGCGCAAGGTAGGGATGACGGCATCGACCATCGCCTGGAACACCTGAGGCACTCCGGCCATGACATGCACATTGCCGATGACAAAGCCCGGCGCTGTCGAAACGGGGTTTGGAATGTGGCGCGCTCCAACAGGCATGCGGGCCATGCGCTTGCGTGCATCTGTAAATTCGAGTTCACGGCGCTTGTACATTTCGCCGAGCAGGATCATTGCCTCGTCATTGTATTCGCAGGCAACCCCGAAGGCTTTGGAAACGGCATCAGCCGTGATGTCGTCGTGCGTCGGGCCGATGCCGCCGGAGGTAAAGACATAGTCATACTTTGTGCGAAGGGTATTGAGTGCATCGACGATGGCGTCCTCTTCGTCACCGACGATCCGAACTTCCTTAAGGTCGATGCCGGCCAGAAGCAGCATATCGGCAAGATGGCCGATGTTCTTGTCCTTGGTGCGGCCGGAAAGAAGTTCGTCGCCGATGGCAAGAATGGCTGCGGTCACAATCTCTTGGGTCATTGCAGGTCTCTGTCTTTTCTCGTTGTCCGGCAGCGAACTTATATCAAATAGGGCAGACGGGAAGCCCATGCGTTGGCATACGAAAAAGTGAATGCAAGTCGCGAAACGTGCAATTTGATTGAACAGTCCGTTTCTGCTGGCGCGGCTGGTAGCATGCGATCCGCTGGGATAGCTATGAGCCCGGCGCACCATGCGTTGCGAGGCATTCTTCATGATACCCGAGTTCATCAAACGGATTCTATTCGGCGCGCCAACTCCGGCGCCCTCCGCACCACAGAAAAAGGAAACTGCGAAAATGGCTAAGGTTCTGGTACTTTACTATTCATCCTACGGTCACATTGAAACGATGGCGTACGCCGTTGCCGAGGGCGCAAAGTCGGCGGGAGCGGAAGTTGTCGTCAAGCGCGTACCGGAGCTTGTTCCGGAAGAGGTTGCCAAGTCCTCCCACTTCAAGATCGATCAGGCTGCTCCGATCGCAACAGTTGAAGAACTGGCCGAATACGACGCGATCATCGTCGGCGCAGGCACACGCTTCGGTACGGTCGCCTCGCAGATGCGCAATTTCTGGGATCAGACGGGTGGCCTCTGGTTCGCCGGAAAGCTGGTTGGCAAGGTCGGCTCGGCCTTCACCTCGTCTGCAACACAGCACGGCGGTCAGGAAACCACCATCCTCGGCTTCATCCCGACGTTCCTGCATCAGGGCATGGTGGTTGTCGGTCTGCCCTACGCTTTCCAGGGCCAGATGGGTACGGAAGAAGTCAAGGGCGGCTCGCCCTACGGTGCATCGACGATCACCAACGGCGACGGCTCGCGCCAGCCGTCGGCAATCGAGCTGGAAGCAGCCAAGTATCAGGGCGCGCACGTCGCCAAGATCGCGGCTAAGCTGGCTTAAGCCGGTTGTTGCATAGGTTTAGGCGCGGCCCTGCGGTCGCGCTTTTTCTATCGCGACGCGAGGTCGCTCGGATTACGGGTCGATGGCTGTGGACGGTCGGGCCGTCGGCGCGTCAGCCGTACAGTCCGTGGAACTTTGCGGTGTAGAAGAGGAGCGGTACGCCGAATACCGCAAGCGCAATCAAGAATGCCGTGCCTGCTCGAAATAGCCTGAGGCGCCGCGTTTTCGCGCCATCCCAATCGTAAACCATCGCCTTACTCCCACAAGACAAGCTTTACAAATTACACGCCAGAAACCGCAGCTTCTTTAGCCGTGGCATACAAACACATTCTCACGTTGTAATAAAGCGATCTTGTTGCGAGCACTCCCGCTTGTCACAGCTAAAGCTCGCGATGACTTCGCGAGTGGATCCAAGAGGGTGGCAGCAGGCCTGGTGCGGGCGGCGGGGGTCGAACCCGCACAGATTGCTCCGAGGGATTTTAAGTCCCTTGCGTCTACCAGTTTCGCCACGCCCGCGCAGGCTTCTCCTTCAACGACTGCAGCGATTCAGTCAAGAGCATCTGTTGCAGCGCCTGCGGGACGCAATTCGTCCGGTTTGAACGGACGGAAGCGGTTGAGCATGCAGCCGGCCAGCACGCCGAAGGATGCGCCGGCAGCCTTCACCGCCGCATCATGCATGCGCGCGTGTCGGGTTGGCGACAGATATTGCATGTATTCGATGGCGACAGCGCCGACAACAAGGAGCATCGCCACGGCCGCCCAATGCCGAGGGTAGGCCAGAGCGAAGGCGAGGCCCACGAAAAGATAGGCAAGCGCACGGTCGATGTTGACCGACGTGACCGTGTGGGGCCGCAGGCCGATCGGCGAAACGGTAACGAAAACAATCCCGGCAAGAAGAAACCAGGCAAGCGGTTTGGCAAGTCTATTGATCATCATCCCGCTATCTAAGCGATGTGACGCTACGTTGACAGCGCACAACTGCGTTATCAGGCGCTGTTTTTGCGATTGTGTTGTAGGAAGCGTTGGTTCACCGAACGGCTGTCACCGAAAATAGGCTTCTTTCCGCCCTCTCGCTATGCCATAGCGGAACGCGGAAACAGCAAGGAACTAAGACCGTGACCAGACAGGATGTCGAAGCTGCCGAAGAGGCAATCCGCAGCCTCTTTCCGGCAACGCCGCTGCAACTCAACGAGCACCTTTCGGCACGCTACGGCGCAGACATCTGGCTGAAACGCGAAGACCTGTCCCCTGTGCGATCCTACAAGATTCGCGGCGCGTTCAATTTCTTCCGCAAGGCTATTGCAGAAGGCGCTGCCGGCAAGACGTTCGTCTGCGCCTCTGCTGGCAATCACGCGCAAGGCTTTGCCTTCGTCTGCCGTCATTTCGGCGTGCCGGGTGTCGTGTTCATGCCAGTGACGACACCGCAGCAGAAGATCGACAAGACGCGCATCTTCGGCGCCGAGTTCATCACCATTAAGCTGACGGGCGATTTCTTCGATCAGTGCTACAAGGCAGCACGTGACTATGTCGAAGCGATCGACGGCGTCATGGTCCCGCCCTTCGATCACGCCGATATCATCGAGGGGCAGGCAACGGTCGCCGCGGAGATACTCCAGCAATTGCCGGAGGGAACCCTGCCAGACATGGTCGTCATGCCGGTCGGCGGCGGCGGACTGGCGGCAGGCACCACCGGCTATCTCGATGGGATCGTGCCGAATTCCGGATTCGTCTTTGTCGAGCCCGCCGGTGCGCCGAGCCTTAAACGCAGCATCGAGGCCGGCGAGGTCGTGACCCTTCCCAAGGTCGATAATTTTGTGGACGGCGCTGCTGTGGCGCGGATCGGCGACTTGAACTTTGCGGCGCTCAGGGGCTTTCCGGCCGATCAGGTCATGCTGATGGCGGAAAACGCGATCTGCGTGACGATCAGCGAAATGCTTAACGTCGAGGGCGTCGTGCTCGAACCTGCCGGCGCGCTGTCGCTGACCGCGATCGCGGCAATGGATGCGCAAACGATCCGGGGCAAGACGATCGTCGCGATCGTCTCAGGCGGAAACTTTGATTTCGAGCGGCTGCCGGATGTGAAGGAACGTGCCATGCGGTACGCGGGTCTGAAGAAGTATTTCATACTGCGCATGCCACAGCGCCCCGGCGCGCTGCGCGACTTCCTCAATCTTCTCGGTGCCGAAGACGACATTGCCCGCTTCGAATACCTGAAGAAGACGGCTCGCAACTTCGGTTCGGTTCTGATCGGGATCGAATCCAAGGCGCCCGAGAACTTCGCGCAGCTGATCCGGAATTTTGAAAATGCGGGTATCGGCTTCGAGGACATCACCGAAAACGAGATACTGGCAAACCTCATCATTTAACTTTGACGACGCGAACCGGCGTGATAAAGGCGGACTATGGCTTCGATATTCTCCAGCATTTTCTCGATGTTTTCAGGCGGCGCAAAGCCAGCAGACACTCCAGCAGGCGTAGCCGCCGAGCCGCAGCTATATGGCGACTGCACGATCTACGCCGAGCCGCAGAAGGAAGGTGGCCAATACCGTCTGGCGGGTCGGATCGAGAAGACTGTCGGTGAGGACGTTCTGGTGCGCAATTTCATTCGCGCCGACATGTTTTCATCATCCGACGATGCGATCGAATGCACCGTGCGCAAGGCGCAGCAGATCATCGATCAGAACGGTTCATCGCTCTTCAGCGACGGCGTAAAAGTGCGCCAAGTCTGACGGGAACCGCCCGCCTTAAGCGATAATCTTGGACGTCCGCTTGGTTGAAGTGGGCGTTCACTCATCCAATCTTAAAGTATTGCAGCGAATCTTGTTGTCCGCAGGCTTCGCAGGACTGTTTTGTGCGTCAGGATATAGGAAGAACGACCGCTACCCCGGCCACCGACGAGGAGGGCGCTTTCGGCTGCGAACCGGATCGATCTGCGATTGCGTCGCACCGTTCGGAGGGGAAGCGGGGCGGCTGATGGAAGCTCTCAATCTTCTGCTGTTTGTGATCGAAGCCGTCAGCTATTTCACGCTGATGGTGACGCTGCTGCATTTTCGCTACCGCCTTGGCCTGGGAATGTTTCTGACGGCCCTTGGCGTAATGCATTTCATGGAGACATATCTGGCGGCGGTCTTCTATGTGTCCGTACCGTTCGGCATCGTGTCACCGGGCTCGTCCATCTTCTTTGCCGGCAAACTGATGATGATCCTTATGCTATATCTGCAGGAGGATGCGGCGATCGTTCGCCAACCCATCTACGGGCTGTTCCTTGGCAATCTCTTGACGGTCGGCGTTGCCTGGCTGTTGCAACTGCATTCGCCGGTCGAACTGGCCGCGGGAAGGGCGCCAAACTTCAATTTCCTTCAGGAAATGGGCTGGCTGATGGTTTGGGGCACAGCCCTTTTGTATCTTGATTCGATCGGGATCATTCTGCTCTACGAGCGACTTGGCCGATATTTCAAGCACAAGGTCATCTTGCGGTTCATGATTTGCGGCTTTGCGCTTCTGACCTTCGACCAGATCGGCTTCTTTGGCGCGCTGTACTACTTTGCAGGTGTGCCAGCCGATGCCTTCTGGGGAGGCTGGATGGCGAAGATGCTCGCCGTCTGCATCTATACGGTCCTCTTCGCGGTCTACGAGGTCGGTATTCGCCGTGGAACGGCTGCGGGAAGCGCACGTCCGATCAGCGACATCTTCAGCGACCTGACGTTCCGGGAGCGCTATAACGACTTGCTGAGCCGCACCGGTAGGGATGTCCTGACGGGACTCTATGACCGTGCGCGCATGGAGCTCGAGGCTCCGACCATGATCCGCGAATCTCTGCGACAGGGACAGCTGGTCACCGCCATCATTCTCGACGCCGATCATTTCAAGGACGTCAACGACCAGTTCGGCCACCTGCAGGGTGACGAAGTTCTCAAGGCTATTGCAACGCGCCTCGGCACAATTCTGCGTGCCGGCGATCGGATGTTCCGTTTCGGCGGCGAGGAGTTTGTGGCGATATGCCCCGCGACGGACCACGCCGAGGGTCTGCGCTTGGCAGAGCGATTGCGCTGGACAATCGCGAGCAGCGTCAGCACCCCCGACGGCAAGCCGGTAACCGTGAGTGTCGGAGTTGCTACGGCAGATGAGGACGGGGTCAGTTTCACGACCGTGCTGTCTGCTGCTGACGAACGGCTGTACCAGGCGAAGAAAAACGGCCGCAACTGTGTTGTCGGCCGCTTCGGGCTTTCTAAGGTCGGCTAAGGCCTACGCTGCCCGGAAGATCTTTGCGCCGGAAGGAGCACTCGTCGCGCCGCCGTCAACGGTAATCTCGATACCGGTGACATTCGCGGCGTCGTCTGAGGCAAAATAGAGCGCCGCCTTGGCGATCTCGTCGGCTTCGCTCATGCGGCCAAGTGCGCTCATATCGCCGATCCGCGCTTCCAGCGCGCTCATGGCGTCTTCGCTCTGTGCGATGGACGACCAGATCGGCGTCCTGGTGCCGCCGGGCGTTACCTGATTGACGCGAATGCCGCGGGGCGCGAGCTCGGAGGCGAGGTTGCGGGTCATCGAGCGTACGCCGCCCTTCGTCGCCGCGTAGGCGGACCAGCCGGCGACGCCGAGTACGGCGTGGACGGAGCCGTTGAGGATTACCGAGCTGTTGTCGTTAAGATAAGGCAGGGCGGCCTGCACGGTAAAGAAGACKCCGGTAAGATTCGTGCGGATGATGGTCTCGAACTGCTCGAGCGTTGTCTGGCCGATCGGGGTACCGCCGCCGATGCCTGCATTTGCGAAGACGATGTCGAACTTGCCGAGCTTTTCTGCGGCTTCCGCAAATGCTCTTTCGATGGCGGAGACATCCGTGACATCAACCTGCAGCGGCAAGGCGTTTTCGCCAAGCGCCTCTATGGCCGAGGCGAGTGTCTTCGCATTGCGGCCGGTGATTGCCACCTTTGCACCCTCTGCCAGAAAGACCTTTGCCGTTGCCAGGCCGATACCGCTGTTGCCGCCGGTAATGACGGCCACCTTGTTCTGCAGACGCATGGTTCATACTCCTCTTGGAATTGTTGGCGATCTGGATTATGATCGTCATCCATAAGGATTACGGCTATAATCCAGAAGAGTCAAGGCGCGGAATCGGGAGAATTTTGATGGGCCATTCACGGTTGGACAAGCAAAAGACACATGAGAGGATCGTCGCGATCGCATCGCAGCGGCTGCGCGAAAGGGGGCTCGAAGGCATCGGTGTCGCCGATTTGATGAAGGAGGCCGGGCTGACGGTTGGCGGCTTCTACAAGCACTTCGCCTCTCGAGACGATCTGGTGGCCGAGGCTGTGCAGTCGGCCTTCGGTTCCTGGGGCAGGAAACTTGCCGATCAGGGCATCAAACCCGCTGATCTGTCGCTTTCTGAAGTGGCTGCGAATTACATGAGCCCGCACCATCGTGATGGTCCGGGCGACGGTTGCCCGTTCCCGGCGCTGACGGCCGACCTGGCCCGAAGCGGACCGCAAGCGCGGGCAATCGCCACGGCTCGACTGAAGGAGAATTTGGAGACGTTCGAGGGCCGTGTTAGCGGTGAGGGCAGCGCGGTGAAGCGGAAAAAGGCGATCGTTGCTTTTTCTGTGATGGCCGGAGCGGTGGGTCTGGCGCGCGTGGTCGATGACGAGGCGCTGTCGCTGGAGATATTGGAGGCCGTCAAGGAGTTTGTCACCAGTCTCGGTGAATAAACCAGCCACGCAGGCCTGCTCTTTTGCGGCGAGAAAACCGCAACTGGAAATTGCTTTTCACCGGGAAATGATTGTCAGGTGACGACCCCCCTGAATGAACGAGCGGCCGGTGAAAACCGGCCGCTCGAATATCATGCTATGGTCGATCAGGCAGCGAGGGCGATCTCCTCAGCCCGCGCCTTGGCAGCGCCTATAGCCTTCTCTGCGGCTTCGGGGCCGAATGCGAGGCCCTCGACATAGATGGTCTCGATGTCGGTGATGCCGAGGAAGCCGAGAACCGACTTCAGGTACGGAACCGCGTGGTTCATCGGCGCTGCAGGACCTTGCGAATAGACGCCGCCGGAAGCGAGAACGACGTAAACCTTCTTGCCGGTGGCAAGGCCCACAGGTCCGTTTTCCGTGTAGGTGAAGGTACGACCGGCACGGGCGACATTGTCGATCCAGGTCTTCAGCGACGAATAGATGCCGAAATTGATGAGGCCTGTACCGATAACGACGGTGTCAGCAGCAAGCAGTTCGTCCACCAGTGCGTCGGATGTCTTGACTGCTTCGGCTTCCTGAGCCGTGCGGACGTCTGCCGGCTTGCGGATGGCAGCGGTGAAGAGGTCGTCGATATGCGGAAGCGGGTTGGCTGCGAGGTCGCGGCGAACCACGACACTGCCTGGCTGCTGAGCCTGGATTTTGCCTGCGAGGTCTGCAGCGATAGTGGTCGAAAGAGACTCAGCGCGCGGGCTGGAGGTCAGAAGCAGGATGGACGACATGATTGTTGTTCCTCTTGTCTGTGGCATTCGAGGTCCGCTTGGGAGGTTTGGACCCGGGGTTCGATGCAAGAAATATGACTGGTGGCCTATCGAAAAAACTGGGATAATGTAGATCGAAACTATCGATGGATTGGATGGATAATGTTGCCGAACCCTACTTTGGACCAGTTGCAGGTATTCCTGACGGTTGCCGAGACAGGCAGCTTCTCAGCGGCGTCGCGGGTGCTCAACCGAGCCCAATCGGTGATCAGCTACACGATTGCCAACCTTGAGGCACAGCTCGAGATGCAGCTCTTCGAACGTTCGGGGGCACGCCAGCCGAAGCTGACGGAGGCGGGCAAAGCCATGCTTGAGGATGCGCGGAGGCTGCTGATTGATTTGCAGGTGATGCGTGCCCGTGTGAAGAGCCTCAAGGAGGGGCTGGAAGCGGAAGTTTCCGTGGCGATCAGCGTGATGGTGCCGCCTCAGGCGACGGTTGATGTGCTGCGAGAGTTCCGTGAGAGATTTCCGTCTGTCGCGCTCAACTTGAATGTCGGAGAGCTTGGCATGGTTATGGACGGGGTGCTGAGCGGCAAGGCGAGCATCGGCATCGGCGGCGCGGTGCTCAGGCAGGATGATTCGATTACGATAGAAAAGATCGGCTATTCCTTCATGATGCCTGTTGCGTCACGCAATCACCCCCTGGTAGCGATCGATCGACCGCTCACCCTCGGCGATGTCCGCGAGGAGGTGCAGCTCGTTGTGACCGACGCATCCGGTCTGACGAAGGGCCGAGACTTCAATGTGCTGTCCTACAAGACCTGGCGCGTGAGCGACATTGCGACCAAGCATGCGCTGATCCGAGGTGGCTTGGGCTGGGGCGGGTTGCCGGCGTCGATCATTCGCGACGATCTGGCCAGCGGCACTCTCGTCCATCTCGATCTTCAGGCCTACGAACAGGGCGAATATCCGATCTACGCCATGCGGCGTGTTGCCAATCCGCCGGGTCCGGCGGCCACGTGGATGATCGATGCTTTCCGCTCCCGGCTTTCCGCATGCCCGAGCCACGCGGACTTCACAGCATCGCTGAGCGATATCCGCCCGCCCGAGATGCCGCTCGCTGCTGAGTAGGCGAGGCGCTGGCGCCTCGCCTAATTCATTGGCTCAGAAAACCAGCCTGAACTTTGCAAAGCCGTCGCTTCCTTCGCCGGCATCCTCTATCTTGGCGCCTTTGACGTCCGTCATGAACTGCTTGGCCCGGGGGCCGCTCTGGAAGGTCGCCGTCGTTCCGGGCAACGGCTTGAACGTCCAGTTGCCGTCGGCCGAAGGGTTGATCGTACCCTGCTCGTGGACATAACGCACGATCACATCGCGGTTCGTGTCCGGTGCCTGGAATACCACCTTGTCCGCGGCGATTTCCGGGAATTTTCCGCCACCGCCGGCACGGTAATTATTGGTGACGACCACGAACTTCTGTTTCGGATCGATTGGTTTGCCGTCGAACTGCAGGTTCTGAATACGGTTGGAACCGGCATTGATCGCCTTGCCGTCGTTGTCGTATTTTCGCGGCTGGGACAGGTCGATCTGATAGGTGACGCCGTCGATCACGTCGTAGTTGTAGGACGGGAACTCGTCGTTCAGCAGATCGACGTCCTTGGCGCCCGGCTTCACTTCGTTGAACATGCCGGCCGACATTTCCAGCCAGTTCCTGACCTGCTCGCCCGTAATGACGACGGCCTGAACGGTGTTCGGATAGAGGTAGAGGTCGGCGACGTTCTTGATGGCGATATCGCCGGCCGGGACGTCGGTGTAGTAGTCCGCGCCGCCGCGTCCCCCGGCCTTGAACGGCGCTGCAGCCGAAAGCACCGGCAGATCCCTGAATTCGGTGTCCGCGAGCATCTGCTTGATGTACCAGGTCTGCGCCTGCGAGACGATCTGAACTGAGGGGTCGTCTGCAACGAGAGCGAAATAGGAATAAAGTGGTGCCGATGTCTTGCCGACCGGCGTGCGGACATAGGCAAGTGTCGCCTCGTGCTCGGCCTTGGCCGCGTCGATGACTTCCTTCTTGTTCACCACGTCGGCGACGACCTTCTTCTTGTCGTCACGGTGGTAGATCGGCCGTGCTGTCGACGTGAACTCGACGATTTTCCAGCTCTTGCCGTCCTTCTCCAGCAGCAGGTCGATCAGGCCAAGATGCGAGCCCCAGAATCCTGCCATGACCGCGGGCTTGCCGTGCAGTGTGCCCTTGACGGGATCAGCGTTCTGGATGCCGTCCCACGTTTTCGGTCCGGGGAAGACGAGATGCTGGTGTCCGGTAAAGATCGCGTCGATGCCATCGACCGCAGCCAGATGCAGCGATGCGTTTTCCATCTTTTCAGTCGGTGGCGAGCCGTCGATGCCGGAGTGGGAAAGGGCGATGACGATATCCGCTCCTTCTTCCTTCATTGCGGGCACCCATGACCTGGCGGCTTCGACGATGTCGCGGGTCTGCGCCTTGCCCTCGAGATTTTTGATGTCCCAGAGCATGATCTGGGGCGGTACGAAACCGACGAAACCGATCTTCACCGGACTCTCGTTGCCGGCGCCGTCTTTGATCAGCTTCTCGACGATGATGTAGGGCTTGAAGAAAAGCTCGTCCTGCTTGGGGTCTGAGGCAAGCTTGCCCTTGGTCAGATTGGCGCAGACGAATGGGAAGTTGGCGCCTGCCAGCACCTTGAACATGAAGTCGAGGCCGTAGTTGAACTCGTGGTTCCCTAGCGTGCCGACGGTGTAGCCAAGCGTGTTCATCGCCTTGATGACAGGGTGGACGTCCCCATCCTTCATGCCGTGTTGATAGGCCATGTAGTCGCCCATCGGATTGCCCTGCAGCATGTCACCGTTATCGATCAAAAGCGAATTGGCCGCCTCCGCCCGAATGCTGTCGATGATCGTCGCTGTGCGCGCCAGACCCATCGTGTCGTTCGGCTTGTCTGCATAGTAATCGTAGGGAAAGACGTTGACGTGAATATCAGTCGTTTCCATCAGCCGCAGATGCGCCTGGTTGGCGGCGGCGCGCGCGGTGAAGGGATGAAGCAGCACCAGAGCGGATGTAGCGGCAATTCCGGTGAGCAGCGAGCGCCGGCTCACCGGCGGTAGATCAAGCATGGAAGACATAAAAACTCCTTCGAAAATCATGCGTCGCCCGGCCCGAAGGCGAGAGTAGGATGATCTGCGAAGGAGTAAACCCTCAAAATGACAGGTACTTAACGCGACAGCGTTGGCCGTACTTCCTTGTGGAAGAAGCGGAAATAGGAGGCGACCTGAGCCCGGGCATTGGAGTTCGGGTCGAACTGAATTCCGAGACGTCCGTTGTGGCACCAGCGGATGATGCCATGAAGAGTACCAACGTCCTCGGTGAGGATCTGCACGCGGCTGCCCGATGCTGCATGCAGCGGGGCCCTGATTTCCACTGCCATGCCGGTGACCGACATATCGAGAATGCGGGCATCCACCTCCTTGTTCAGGTAGCGGACTTTGCCGAATATACGGCAAGGTTTACGATCGGCCTTGCGAGCGATGATATTTAGATTGTGCATCATACTACTCCCAACAGGATTGCTGATGCGAAGTATTGGCAAGAAAGATTGAGAATCCTTTCACGATTGTCCTTAATATTGAGAAAAGCGGAGGTTAAACTGGGGCTGCATTTCGTCGCCCCACGACATGCTCGCGCCATATCGTGAAGATGCCGGATCCGACGACGATCAGCGAACCGATGATCGTATTGCGGCTCAGCGTCTCGCCGTAAATCGTCGTGCCGATGATTGAGGCATAGACCAACTGGAGATAAGTGAGCGGCTGCACGGCTGCTGCATCAAGCATGTCGTAGGCGCGGATGAGGAAGTAGTGACTGGAGATGCTGGTCATGCACACCAGCGCCATCCATCCCCAGTCCGATGCGGTCATCCAGGTCCAATAGAAGGGGCCCACGAGCGTCATGGCGATGCCGCCGACTACGCCGGTATAGAAAAAGCTCGTCATCGACGAATCGTCCCGGCTCACGAGCCGTGTGACGATGACGTAGAAGGCGAAGAGGAAGCAGGACAGGATCGCAAGCAGCAGCTTGAGATCGAAGAAGCCACCTTCCGGCTTGAGGATCAACAAAACCCCGATGAGGCCCGTGCAGATTGCGGTCCAGCGGCGCCAGCCCACCCGCTCACCGAGAATCGGCATAGAAAGCAGCGCAATCAGAATCGGCGTGCCGGAGAAGATCGCCTGCGAGTGGGCGAGGCCGATGACGGCGAAGCAACTGATGACCGCCACGACCTGAGCCGCAAGCAGCAGGCCGCGAACAACCTGCAGCACGGGCCGTTTGGTGCGCGCCGTTGCCGATAATCCGCCTCGCATTTTCGAAGCCAGCAGGATCGTAAAGAGCGCAAAGGCCCAATAACGGATCATGGTGACGAAAACCGGAGGGTAGGCGCTCCCGAGATGCTTCGAGATGGCGTCCTGTACGGAGAAGATGGTGATCGCCAGAAGGACGAAAATATAGCCTTGCGTCTTCGATGTCATTGCGCCGTCTTATCGCGGCGGTTCTCCACACGCCATGGAAAACCTGAGCCCTGCTCCACGTTGCGGTGCAATCCCGACGCATTGTCAGAGTCCGACATTCGGCCTGTCTATGACCTCGCGCAGAGCGAAGCTCGAATTGATCTTCACGACATGCGGAAGCGCTGAGAGCCAGTCGCGGTGGATGCGCTCGTAGTCTTCCAGATCGCGCGCGGCGACGCGCAGGATGTAGTCATACTCGCCCGACATCAGGTAGCAGACCAGCACATTCGGACAGCGCTTCACGGCCGTCTCGAATTCGGACAGCGTCTTGGCGAACTGGCCCGATAGCGAGATATGCACGATCGCGATCATCTTGTAGTCGAGGGCCTTATGCGAAACATGTGCATGGTAGCCGCGGATGATGTCGCTTCGTTCCAGGATATCGAGCCGCCGGGAGCAGGCCGATGCAGAGAGGCCAACCTTGGCTGCGAGGTCGGCATTGGTGATGCGCGCGGTGGACTGAAGAGCCTTCAGAATCGCAAGATCGATAGAGTCGAGTTGTGACATTCGAAGAACCTTCGAGTTTTTGCTGATTTCTGCAATAATCTTCGAAAAACACCTTCAGTGCAATTGCTCTTTGCAAGGACATTTCGCAGCCGTGGTGATTGGATTTCCCTCGCAAGACAGTCCGCTTGACKGACCTAAAATGAGAGGAACGCCAATGCGTGTCGGTTGCCCGAAGGAAATCAAGAACCATGAATATCGTGTCGGTCTGACACCGGCGTCGGTTCGTGAATATGTCGCACACGGCCACGAGGTCTGGATCGAAACAAAGGCGGGCGCCGGAATCGGCGCCGACGATGCCGCCTATATCGGCGCTGGCGCGAAGATCGTAGCCTCGGCCAAGGATATCTTCGAAAAGTGCGACATGATCGTGAAGGTCAAGGAGCCGCAGCCCGCCGAATGGGCGCAGCTTCGCGAAGGGCAGATTCTCTACACCTATCTTCACCTGGCGCCCGATCCGGAGCAGACGAAAGGCCTGCTGGCATCCGGCGTGACGGCGATCGCCTATGAAACGGTGACCGACGAGCGCGGCGGCCTGCCGTTGCTTGCGCCGATGTCGGAGGTCGCCGGTCGCCTTTCTATTCAGGCTGGCGCAACGGCACTGCAGAAGGCCAACGGCGGCCTCGGCATCCTCCTCGGCGGTGTGCCGGGGGTCCTGCCGGCGAAGGTCACAATCATCGGCGGCGGCGTCGTCGGACTGCATGCTGCGAAGATAGCGTCCGGCCTTGGTGCGGATGTCAGCATTCTCGACAAGTCCTTGCCGCGTCTGCGCCAGTTGGACGACATCTTCGGTGGCCGCATCCACACGTGCTACTCCAGCATCCAGGCCCTGGAAGACGAGGTGTTCTCGGCCGATCTGGTTATTGGTGCGGTTTTGATACCCGGTGCCGCCGCCCCCAAGCTGGTCAGCCGCGAGATGCTTTCGGGTATGAAGAAAGGCTCGGTCATTGTCGACGTCGCCATCGATCAGGGTGGCTGCTTCGAGACCTCGCACGCAACCACACACTCCGATCCGACCTATGTGGTCGACGGCGTTGTTCACTATTGTGTGGCCAACATGCCGGGCGCGGTTCCGGTCACCTCCGCGCATGCGCTCAACAACGCAACGCTCGTGTATGGCCTTGCTCTTGCCGATCGAGGCCTGCGCGCAGTCGCCGAGGACAAGCATCTGCGAAACGGCCTGAACATCCACAAGGGCCGCGTGACCAACAAGCCGGTCGCCGAGGCTCTTGGGTATGAGCCGTATGCGCCGGAAAGCGTACTGAACGTAGCATAAGCCACATCACGTTACGTCAGTCGAAGCCGGCTGCTTTCTCCGCGGCCGGCTTTCTTGGTTCTCATCTGTCTATCCGGCATTGGTAGCAGTTGTTACGGGCCGAGCGGACGTGCACGTATGCGATCTCCGGCCGATCGAGCAGCGTTGCCGCATAGGTGGGAATATCCCCGATCGGCGTGACCGCGCCGGTGCCGTAGACGATCCTGTTATTTTCCGCATAACCTCGGACAATGAAATCCCGGCTTGCTTTCAGAACCGGCGGCATGATTTCTTCGGCCACATACCGCTCGCATCGCCGCTTGTGCATGAAGACAGGGCCCGTCTCCGCATAGGGCTGTAGCTCAGGGAAAGGCCGATACGCAAAGACCAGAACGTCGTCGCCGACGTCGATATTCCCCAGGCAATGACGGCACGGGTATCCCGGTCCATCGGAAATCATCGTTTCCGGCAGGTTGTCGTAGGCGTCCAGACCACCGTTCCATAGATGCTCGGCATCGGTCGTGGGCATGGCTGAAAAGCGAATAGCGGTCATGGCAAATCTCCTTTGAGCTTTGCCACTGAATGCCGCTTGATGAAGCCGGAAGCCACCCGATCCTTGCCGCCTAGCTTTTTTTCGCAGCCTCGAGCAGTTCCTTGTCGCTGAGTGGTCGAACGATGGCCGTGCCGGTGGCGACGGGCGAGAAGCCGAACATCTGGTAGAGCTGCAGAGCACGCGGGTGGTCTAGGGTATTCGTTGTCGTGGTGACCCGCGTCGGATTCTGCGTCCAGATTGCGTAAAGCGCCTGCAGCAGGAACCACTTTCCAATGCCGAGCCCGAGCCCGCTCTCCATCAGACCGAAATGGCTGAGTTCGATCGTTTCCTCGTCTTCCGCGAAATACTCGTAGAACCCCGCCGGGGCGCCGTTGACATAGAGCACGCTGATGGCATTGCGCTTGTCATGCAAGGTGGCGGCAAGTTCCTCATCGCTCATCCGCATGCGATCGACCCATTGCCAGCGCGCACCGACTTGGCGGTAGAGATAGCGGTAGAACGGCAGCGGGATGCCGGGCGCGCGCATGATGGCAGTCTGGATGTTGACAGGCACAGGCAGGCTTGCCTTCGGCGGTGCCGTCATTTCGAGACGCGTGAGATGAGCCTTGAGCGTAGCGGGTGTTTTTACCATAGCGGTCAGGCTTTGACCGGTTCCGGCGGACCGGTGACGACGGGAGTGTCGGCCCGGCTTCCCCACTCGCTCCAGGATCCGTCATAGAGCTTGTTGTCGGTATGACCGAGCGATTCGAGCGCAAGCGTAATGATAGCGGCGGTTATGCCGGAGCCGCACGACGTGACAACCGGCTTCGTCAGGTCGATGCCGGCGTCTTCGATCGTCTGCTTCAGTTCGGGCAGGGACTTGAAGCGGCCTTGCTTGGCGAACACGCCGGACGGCAGATTGCGCGCACCGGGCATATGACCCGACCGCATGCCGGCGCGGGGCTCTGGTTCCGTTGCGGCGAAACGCCCGGCGCTGCGGGCATCGGCGATCTGCAGAGCGCCGCCCGACACGATCCTCTTCATCGCTTCAAGATTGACGACGCGGCCGTAGTCATAGGCCGCCTTGAAAGTCTTTGGTTCGTGATGCGGCCGGATTGTTTCTAGCGGCCGGCCCTCGGCCTTCCAGCCGTCAAGGCCGCCGTCGAGCACGAAGACATTCTTGGCGCCCATGACGCGAAACAGCCACCAGACCCTCGGCGATGCAAACATGCCGATGCCGTCATAGACGACGATACGGTCGTTGTCGCCAACGCCGAGCTTGCCGACTTCCGCGGCGAAATAATCGGGCGATGGGATCGTGTGCGGCAACGGCACCGCGTGATCGGCGATCTTGTCCTGATCGAAACGGATGGCGCCAGGGATGTGGCCCGCTGCATATTCGGCATCGGCGTCGCGTTTCTGGGCTGGGAGATAGAAAGAGGCGTCCAGCACGCGCAGATCAGGCTTTCCCAGCTCTGCCTGCAGCCAGTCGGCAGACACCACAAAACGGCTTTTCTCTTCGCTCATTCCACTCTCCCTCGATTCTCAGGCTTCGTCGCCGGGGGCGCCAAAGCGGATGCGGAAGCGCCGGTTTTCCTTGCCCTTCTTCTCGATCTTGGCAATATAGATCTGGCCGACTTCCTGCGTTTCGGAGACATGTGTGCCGCCGCAGGGCTGGCTGTCAATCGCAGAGTTCTCGCCGATGCAGACGAGGCTGACGCGTCCAAGCCCGATCGGCGGACGCACGTTCTTGGACTTCACGATGCCGGGGTTGGCCGCGAGTTCCTCGTCAGTGATCCATTGCAGGTAAACAGGATGGTTCTGGTTGACAAGTTCCATCAACGTTGCCGTGACCCCGTCCTTGTCGATCGTATCGGCCATGTCGAAGTCGACGCGGCTCTCCTCTTCGCCGACTGCCGCACCCGTGATCGGGTAGGAGCAGACGACGGAAAGCAGATGGCAGGCGGTATGCATGCGCATCAGCTTGTAGCGGCGGATCCAGTCGACGTGCAGCACCAGCGCCTCGCCGACGACAGGCTGCGTCTCGCCTTCGAGCGGTACGTGGATGATGATATCCTTGCTCGCGCCGTGCCTGGTTTGCCCAAGCGCGATTTTGCTGCCGTTGGCGCGTTCCAGAAAGCCGGTATCGCCCGGCTGCCCGCCTGATGTGGCATAGAAGCAGGTTTGATCCAGCTCGATGCCCCCGTCTTCGTGAACGGCAGTGACGGCCGCCTCGCATGTCGAAAGATAGAAGTCGTCACGATAAAGGGCATTGACGGGCATTGGGTCTCACGCTGCTGGTTCGTAGGGTATTTTTATGTCCGTCGACGACGTCAGCCATTCCGGAACGGGCAGGCCTTTCGATGTCAGGAAATCGGGATTGAAAAGCTTGGACTGGTAGCGATTGCCGTAGTCGCAGAGGATCGTCACAACCGTGTGGCCGGGGCCGAGGTCCCTGGCAAGGCGAACGGCGCCGGCAATGTTGATCGCGCTGGATCCGCCGAGGCAGAGCCCCTCGTTTTCAACAAGATCGAAGACGTAGGGCAGGGCTTCTGCATCTGAAATGTTATAGGCGAACTCAGGCGTGAAGCCTTCGAGGTTGGCCGTGATCCGGCCCTGTCCGATACCTTCGGTGATCGAAGAGCCGGCGGATTTAAGCTCGCCGGTCTTGTAGAACTGGTATAGCGCCGCACCATCCGGATCGGCGATACCGATCTTGATATTCTTGTTAAAGGACTTGAGACCGGTAGCGACACCGGCAAGCGTTCCACCCGATCCAACAGAGCAGACAAAGCCATCGACCTCGCCGTTCGTATCGTCCCAGATTTCTTTCGCTGTCGTTTCGATGTGCGCCTGGCGGTTGGCGACGTTGTCGAACTGGTTGGCCCAGATGGCGCCGTTCGGCTCCGACTTCGCAAGCTGTTCAGCAAGGCGGCCGGAAACCTTCACGTAGTTGTTAGGGTTCTTGTAGGGAACGGCCGGCACTTCCACGAGCTCGGCGCCGAGTAGCTTCAATGCGTCTTTCTTTTCCTGGCTCTGGGTTTCGGGAATGACGATGACCGTGCGATAGCCGAGGGCCTTTGCGACCAGCGTCAGCCCGATTCCGGTGTTGCCGGCCGTGCCTTCGACGATCACGCCGCCTGGCCGAAGCAAGCCCTTCTTCTCCGCATCGCGGATGATGTAGAGCGCCGCGCGATCCTTGACCGACTGGCCCGGGTTCAGGAACTCCGCCTTGCCGAGAATGGTGCAATCGGTCGCATTCGACGCGCCCTTGAGCTTGATCAGGGGAGTGTTGCCGATTGCTTCGAGGACGGAGGGATGGAAGGTCATGGAATCTGCCTCTTTGGAACTCTTAGTTTAGGAACGGTCTTTTCCCTTCACAAGGCTGGGTTGGCAAGAAATGCTATTCCACGCCTCTACGTGCCGCGATAAAATTGCACTTCATGCTTTCGATTGTGCGTGAAGGGCGAGATCTGCCCGTCATGCGATGATCCGAAGATTGACTTTCACCGTATGGACGATGACAAAGCAATCACTGAAAGCGGAAACGACCAAAACCGTCATGGTTCACCAGCATATCGACACGGTCGATGCATTGATGGCGCACTATGTCGCCGGCACTCTTCCGGAGCCGGCGCACGTGCTTGTGCAATCGCATCTGGAGATGAAACCGGACCATCGCGCGCTCGTCAAGGACCTGGAGCTCCTCGCCGGTGAGGCGCTGGAGCAGACGCCTGCTGCCGCAATCGGCGACCGGGACGCGCGGCTTTCTGCCATTTTTTCGTCTGTACCGCCCGTCGAGAGGCATCCGGCGGCCGTTCAACCGCAGAGTTTCTTTCCACAATCGCTTCGCAACCTCGTCGGGTTCGATGTCGACACGGTTCCCTGGAAGACCAAGATGCCCGGCTTCAAGGAGTATTCGACCGACATTGATGGCTGTGAAGTGAGCCTCATGTGGATCAAGCCGGGCCGCGCTCTGCCGGCCCACACCCACAAGGGCACGGAGTTGACCCTTGTCCTCGATGGCGCCTTCAATGACAGCAGGGGTCGCTTCGGCCCCGGCGACATCTCGGTCGCGGACGAAACGGTCGATCACCGGCCGGTTGCCGAGAAAGATCGTCCCTGCATTGCGTTTTCCGTTCTGGACGCACCGATAAAGCTGACCGGATCGTTCCGCCAATTGATTGGCGACCTGATCGGCTGAAAGCAGCCACAATAGTGTGATATCGGCATGAACCCGGGAGATGGCGAGGAACTTCCGGGCCCGTTTTGTCGTTCACTGTGCAACCGGAGGAATTGCGCCATGCAAGATTTTGTCGCCCGTCCCGAACACGGAATCGTGTGGATATCAGGTGCAAGTTCAGGCATCGGCCGGGCGCTGGCGCTGAAACTTGCAGGTGAGGGATACAAGGTTGCGGTGACCGCCCGCGACCATGAGAAGCTTGCAGAATTGCAAGCCGAGGCGAGTGGTCTCCCCGGTGGCATCATTGTGCTCGACGGCGACGTGACGGACGCCGAGGACATGGAACACGTGCTTGCATCCATCGAATACGAGCACGGCGCACTGGCGCTGGCGATCTTCAATGCCGGTGTTTATCTTCCCGTTCATGCCGAGGATCTGAAGCTCGGTGACTTCGAGCAGAGCTTTGCAGTGAACCTGCAGGGTGTGGTCAACTGCCTCGTGCCGGCGGTCAGGCACATGAAGGCGAAGGGGCAGGGGCAAATCGCCATCGTCTCCTCCGCTACGGGATATGGCGGGCTCCCCACGAGCGCAGCCTATGGCGCAACCAAGGCTGCCCTGATCAACATGGCGGAAAGCCTGAAGTTCGATCTCGACAAGATGGGCATCCGAATTCAGGTGATCAATCCTGGGTTCGTGGATACCCCGGCCACCAAGCAGAACGACTTTCCGATGCCATCGCTCGTGTCGGTGGAAGAAGCCGCGGCTCAGATTTCCGCCGGGCTGAAGTCGCAGGCCTTCGAAATCACCTTCCCCAAGCGCTTCACCTACGTGATGAAGCTCTTGAACTTGATGCCCTACAGCCTCTACTTCTGGTTCCTTAACCGCGCGACGGGCTGGCATGAGCGTCCGCTCTCTCAACGTCGCCGACCGGTGACCGCGCATCCTGCCGAGTAGCTACTTCGCCAGGAGAGGCGCAGGCAGGGTATGGACGAGGCGGATGGCGGCCGGGACAGGAGGTCGACTGTCGCATGGTCCCGCCATCCGCACTCGTCAGCTCCGCGAAAAGACGACCTGACGGACGTCTATGTTTCGGGCGCGGAAGCCTGCTTCGCAATAGAATAAATAGAATTCCCACAGCCGCTTGAAGCGCTCATCGAAGCCCATCGGGCGAACACGCTCCCACACGGACCAGAAACGCTCTCGCCATTCAGCAAGAGTACGGGCGTAGTCTAACCCGAAACCAAAGTCCCTTACCAGTGACAAATTCACTTTCTGGCCGAGCTCGGCAAGGTGGTCGCGGGTCGGCAGCATGCCGCCCGGGAAAACGTACTTCTGGATGAAGTCGGGATTGCTCCGATACTGCTCAAAGGATTCCGGGCGGATGGTGATGATTTGAAGACCTGCCTTGCCGCCTGGCTTTAGACATTGTTGCAGTTTGGAAAAATAGGCCGGCCAGTACTTCTCGCCGACGGCTTCGAACATTTCGATCGATACGATCTGATCGTAGAGGCCCGTTTCATCGCGATAGTCCTGAAAACGGAACTCGACGCGGTCGCTGAGCCCGGCTTTTCGGATGCGCTCCTCGGCGAATGCAAGCTGTTCGCGGCTGATTGTCAATCCTGTTATCCGGCAATTCAGTTCGCTGGCCGCAAATTCGGCAAAGCCACCCCAGCCGCAGCCGATCTCGAGGACGTGATCGCCGGGCTTTATACCGGTTGCCTCGGCCAGTGCGCGATACTTGGCGTTCTGGGCCGATTGCAGATCGTTGGCACCGGTGGAGTAGAGCGCCGACGAATAAGTCATCGTCGGGTCGAGCCATTGCTTGTAGAAGTCGTTGCCGAGATCGTAGTGCGCCGAGATGTTGCGCTTCGACCTCGTTTTCGTGTTCGTGTTCATCCAGTGGCGCAGGCGCTCGATGATACGCGTGATACCGCCCTTGCCGTTGGCGTACTCCAGGACGGCTTCGTCGTTGATCAGGAAAAGTTCGAGGAAAGCAGTAATGTCCGGGCTGTCCCAATCGCCGTCCATGTAGGTCTCCGCGACGCCGATCGTGCCACTTGCGAGCGCCCGGTACGTGATGTTCCAGTTCTTCAGGTGAACGGCGGCATCCGGTCCGGGCATGGCGCCGCTCGCGACCACAACGCGGCCGTCCGGAAAGACGATCCGCAGCGAACCATGCTGCATATGCAGCAAACCGCGCAAGGCCAGTCTCGCTCTCAAAGGCAAGCCTTTGGAAATCTTGCCGATATTGTCGTGCGAGAGCTGCACCGCCTCCCGCGCCAATGCTTCAGAATGCTTTACACCTGTCATAGTTCTCTCCTCCGGCGACTTATGGCCGGTTAAGGACGACGATGCGCTGAAACACTCCGCCCCCCGGCGATTGGMTCAAACGCTACCGCATAAGATCGAAAACCAAAACCGATTTCAAAAGGCATTGCACGTAACTTGAAACAGGCGATGCGTCCGATGTACTGGTCCGGCACGTCAGCGTCGTTCTGCCGCTTGCGCTATGTCGTGGCGCCGGGCAATGCTGACAGGATCTGGCACAGGTGGGCGCGGAGTATACCTTGCGCCTTTCAGCCACAGTTTCAACGCCTCCCAATGAATGCCTCCGACGATCTTGAAGGTGAGGAACGGCACGCTGGCGGCGAGCTTCGCCAGGGCAGATGTCGTCAGTGCCACCTGCTGTCCCGAGAAGGTGGCGGCGAGCAACGGACCGCTCGCATCGGTTTCGAGGATGCGCCAGCGAATGTCCTTTCCCGGCGGCAGCATTCGGAAGTGATACCGCATGTTCATGCCGATGAATGGCGAAACGTGGAACAGCTTTTCGCGGGTCTGTCGCAAGCCCGTCTCTGACATCTCTTCTGGGACGACGGGGCAAACATAGGTATGGCGCTCGCCGAAGGTGTTTCGCACCTCGTAGATCAGAGCGATCACCTCGTCGCACTCCCCGTAGGCGTAGTAGACGGCGAGCGGATTGAACACATAGCCGAGGATACGCGGATAGCAGACCAGCAGGAAGCGCCTGGCACGCAGCCCTGCCTGCGCCAAAAGGTCGTCCACGTACGCTCGCATGCCCTGTTCGCCGGCGTGATCGCGCTCGTAGAACGACACCACATTCCGGCGGTTGACGGAAAACAGTGCCGACAGGCCACTGGCCTCGTCCAGCCGATCGAGATCGATCGCCAGCGAGAAAACCCGGTAGCGAAAACGATGGCCGAAGGGCTTCATGCGCTGATGCATCACATCGCCGACATAGAGCGCAGCCGCCGCCTCAGGCGGGGGGCCGTTGCCATCCATGCTAACGCCGTGTCTTTGGTTTCGCGGTTTCATGCGACCGCGTCCAGTTGCCGCTCCGGCATTTGCCGCCGTGGTGTTGCCCAGGGTAGAACGGCGCCCAGTGCCGTTGCTGCCGCCAAACCTGACACCAACCCATCCTCGTGGAAGCCGTAGCCCGTCCATGCTCCGGCAAAGTAGCAATTGTTTCGCCCTTGGATATCGGCCAGCGACTGCTGGGCAGCAACGCTCTCGGCGGAAAACTGCGGATGATCGTAGGTGAACTCGGCAAACACCTTTTTTCCGTCCGGCTCTCGATCCGGATTGAGCGTAACGAAGAGCGGGTGGCTGGAGTCTATGCCTTGAAGCCTGTTCATCCAGTAGGTCACCGCGACCCCGCCCTCGCTGTCTCGATGGCTTGATCTGAGATAATTCCACGACGCCCAGACCTTCTTGCGTTGCGGCATCAATGCCGGGTCCCGGTGAAGAACGACCCTGTTGGGCTGATAGGGAACCGCAGCGAGAATCCGCCTTTCCTGGTCGGTCGCGTCGATCAGCATTCGACGCGTCTGATCGCTGTGAGCCGCGAAGACGACCTTGTCGAAGCTGTTCTCCTCGCCACTTTCATCGATGACTGTGACGCCCGTCTGGCTCCGCAGGATGCCACGCACGCCGAGGCCGAGCTTGACCCGGCCGAGTGGCGCCAAGAGCTTGTTCAAATAGTTGCGGCTTCCGCCAGTGACCGTGCGCCACTGATGCTGCCTGGAGTAGATCAGCCTGTGATTGTCGAAGAAGTTGACGAAGTGCTCGGCTGGAAACTGCAGCATTTTCGCCGCGGGGGTCGACCAGATGGCGGCAGCCATGGGTACCAGATAGTTGTTCGTGAACCCAGGCGAAAAGCCGCGCCAATCCAGATAATCGCCGATAGAGCGTGAGGCGAGGTGACCGGCGGCACGGTCCTTGAGGCAGGTGCGGTTGAACCGCAGGATTTCCCGGATCATCAGCAGGAAGGACGGGCTGAGAAGATTGCGTTTCTGTGCGAAGATCGAGGAAAGACCACCGCCGCTCCATTCCAGCTTGCCGTGATCCAGCGATAGCGAAAAGCTCATGTCGCTGGCGCGCGTGACAATTCCGAGTTCGGCAAACAGCGCTGTCAGGTTTGGATAGCTTGGCTCGTTGTAGACGATGAAGCCGGTGTCGACGGGAATATGGGCGCCGTCATAGTCCACGTCGACGGTTGCCGTATGGCCACCGGGGCGCGTTTCCTTTTCATAGAGCGTAATGTCATGCTGCGGGTTGAGCGCCCAAGCGGCTGATGCGCCTGAGATACCGGAGCCGACAATCGCAATTTTCAGACGTTGCTGCGGGCGGTGAAAATGCGCGTTCATGCTGCATCCTTTAAGGCGTTGTACGCCTTCAACGCCCGATCTCGGACGGCTGCGTGGTCAACGATCGGTTTCGGGTAGGTTTCGCCCAGCCTTATGCCTGCCTTTTCGAGCACGCCCGCCGGGGCTTGGAAGGGTTTGTGTACGAATTTGCTGTCGAGTGCGCCAAGCTCAGGTACGAACTCGCGCACATAAGAGCCGTCCGGGTCGAACTTCTCCCCCTGTAGGACAGGGCTGAAGATACGGAAGAAAGGTGGCGCATCCGCGCCGGAGCCTGCGACCCACTGCCAGCTTGCGGCATTGCTCGCGGGGTCGGCATCGATCAGTGTGTCGCGGAACCAGCTTTCACCCCGCCGCCAGTCGATCATCAGATCCTTGACGAGGAACGACGCGACAATCATCCGCACCCTGTTGTGCATGAAGCCGTGCCGCCAGAGCTGGCGCATGCCCGCATCCACGATCGGATAGCCTGTCATGCCGCGGGTCCAGACATGGTAGTGCGTCGCGTCGTTGCTCCAGCCGAACCCATCAAACCGCCTGTTCCAATTGGCGTAAGGCAGTTTCGGGAAATGGTAGAGCAGGTGGTACGAAAACTCGCGCCAGGCGAGCTCCTTGCGGAAATGGACGACGTCTTCGGACGGAATGGGCAGGCCGCGTGTGTCCTCCCAGATGCGGGCAGGGGATATCAGCCCCAGCGCCAGATAGGGAGACAGCATCGAGGTCGCCTGCTTCGCAGGAAAATCGCGATTGCTCTTGTAGCCCTTGAGCGCGTCATCGATGAAGTCCTTCAATCGCTGGCGTGCTGCCTTTTCGCCGGGGGACCAGATTTCGTTGAAGCACTTTGCCCAATCGGGCTTGGTCGGCAGAAATTTCCATGAGGCGAGGTGCTCGGCAGAGCGCATGGCCGGCGCAAAAGTCATCGTCGCTGGCGCGTCCACAGGACGGGGCGGCTCGCCGGAATTCTCCAGCGCGCGCCAGAAGGGCGTGTAGACCCGGTAGGGCGTGCCGCCGCCGGTCAGAAGCCGGGACGGCTCGTGCAACAGCTGTCCGCCAAGGCTCTTTACATCGACGCCCTGCGTCTCCAGTGCGCGCTTGATGCGCACATCCACGGCGATGCCCGGCGGATCGTAGCGACGGTTCCACACGACCATCTCGGCACCGGTGGTCTTGATCACACCGAGCAGCACCTCTAGCGCGTCTCCGCTCGCAAAGTGCAGCGACCCGCCAAACGCGATGAGTGAATCGTTCAGGGATTCGAGCGAATGGTGCAGCCACCAGCGTTGCGCCCCCCCGAGTGCGCCAGTTCCTGCCGAGGCAGGTTCGCGTATGAAGAGCGGTATGATCGGGCGGCCGCTGCTGCAAGCGGCATGCAGCGCATGATTGTCGTCAACGCGCAGGTCCTTTCGAAACCACAGGATGACCGGTTTTGCTGCAGGGTCCGGCAATGAGATCATTCCCCAATATGTTGTTTTGCCTCTGCTACGAAACTACGGTTGCCATGGATCAAAAGTTTCGCGGGCGGGAAACGATTCAGCTGAAGCGCGCTTTCCTGGCGTTCTGTTTGATGCGGAATTTTCGTCCGCGGGCCCAAGCTTGGTGCGTTGTGCCTTTAATCTACTAAAACTATAGGCAATACTTTTGCCCTAGATGGCCGCGCGGACACTGCGGCCAAACAGGAGCAGAGTATGAGCACCATTCGGCATTTCGATCGCCTTTGCACCCTCCGGGATCAGCTGGAGGCCAAGCTCGAACTTCACGAAGCACGCTACTGCTTGGGGAGCGAAGATCTGGAAGACGGTACGGGATGGGATTTGCGCGAGCGTATTGCCGAGGTGGCCGAGGAGATTTCGGCTCTCGAGCATCGTCCGCGCTACTTTGATTTATAGGATCGAAACATCCAATGGCGGCGACACTCATCGTTCCGGGGCTGAACGGGTCGGACAAGGGACACTGGCAGCGGTTCTGGCTTGACGACGATCCGCAGAGCGTTCTGGTGGAACAGGATGACTGGCACGCGCCGCTTGTCGATAGATGGATGGAACGGCTTGAGGATGCTCTCCATGAGCAAGGTGAAGCCTACATCGTCGCACACAGTCTTGGTTGTCTGCTGACAGCGAAACTTGCAGACAGACCGTCGGCCCGGCGGATCAAAGCAGCCCTCCTCGTGGCGCCCTGCGATCTGCGACCGACCGAGAAGATGCACCCCGGCGCGATCCGCTTCGGACCAATGCCGACCCATCGGCTTCCCTTTCCGACCATCACCGTCGGGAGCCTGAACGATCACTACATGAAACTCGACCGCCTGACGCTCTATGCGCGGCTATGGAAGACGGACCTCAGGAATATCGGTCTTGCGGGCCATATCAATATTGCCAGCGGCTTTGGCAGGTGGGCGGGAGGGTATGCCCTGCTAGACAATTTGAAGGACAGGGCGAAGGCACCTCGCCGTTATGCATGAGGTGGCCACGGCCGACGTCTGTTCGGCTGGCTAGGATCTGTCCATCGTGGGCTCGGCGGCAAATCGAGATGGCGGATCGAAGCAACTGATTACTCTTTGGTATCTTCGCCCGATGAAACCGAAGAGGCCGCTGTTGAGGTTGACAACGCATCCATTGAGGCCGAAACGGCAGACATATCAAACTCCTAGAGGCGCGCTGCCGATCGCGCGCCGGACAGTCGCTCAATGGATACAGGTCAAGTTCCGCAGGGTAGCGTCCTTCGCCATCCCGGTTATCTGAATTTCGCGGCCTCTCGCGTTTTCTCCTCCCTCTCGTTCCAATGCGTCGCCATCGCGATGGGCTGGATGATCTACGACCAGACGCACAGCGCCTTCGCGTTGGCGCTCGTCGGTCTATGCCAGTTCCTGCCGATGGTCGCATTGACGTTTGTCGTCGGTCACGTCGCCGACCGGTTCGACCGGCGCCGCATCGGGCTTGTCTGCCAGATGATCCAGGCGATGGTGTCGGCGGTTCTTGCCGTTGCCACCTGGCAAAACTGGCTGACGCCCGCGGGGATACTGGGGGCCGTTACCGTCATGGGCGCAACTGTCGCGTTCGAGCGACCGACCATGGCAGCTCTGCTTCCGAGCATTATGCCGTCGTCCATGCTGCAGCGCGCCGTTGCGACCTCGACATCGCTGATGCAGACGGCCCTGATCGTCGGGCCGTCGCTCGGAGGACTGCTCTATGGTCTCAATCCTGTCGCCCCGTTTGCGGTGGCTGCCTTGCTGTTTGCCGCAGCAAGCATCAACGTCATCTCGATCCGGATGGAATGGACGCCCTCAAAGCGCGAACCGGTGACCCTGAGGTCGGTGTTTGCAGGTGTATCCTTCATCAAGAGCCGGCCGGTCATGCTCGGCACGATTTCGCTTGATCTCTTTGCGGTCCTGCTCGGCGGCGCGACCGCGCTGCTGCCGATGTTTGCGCGCGACATCCTTCAAGCCGGCCCCTGGGGGCTTGGCCTCTTGCGTGCTGCCCCTGCCATCGGGGCGCTTGCCATGTCGGTTGTCCTGGCCAGGAGACCGCTGACCAGCAGAGTCGGCTTCAAAATGCTGTGCGCGGTAGCGGTGTTCGGCGTTGCGACCATCGTCTTTGCGCTGTCGACGAATGTCATGCTTTCGATCGTCGCCCTCCTGGTGGTCGGCGCTTCAGACACGGTCAGCGTCGTCGTGCGCAGTTCCCTTGTGCAGCTGTTGACGCCGGACACGATGCGTGGACGCGTCAATGCGGTGAATTCGCTTTTCATCGGTACGTCCAATCAACTCGGCGAATTCGAATCCGCCATGCTGGCAGGCATGATGGGACCTGTTGCGGCCGGCGTTATCGGCGGCGTTGGCACCATCGTTGTCGTCCTGCTGTGGGCTAGACTGTTCCCGGACCTCCGAAAGGTCAAAACCCTGCAGGGCTGAGCAGAACCGCATTGCGTGTGAAGCGCGGGCTTCCTGTCGTCACCTACGACCGCGTATGCGCGCCCTCAGTGAACTGTCGACGTGAGGGTCGGCAAAGTGGAAGAGCGCTGTCGCCCGCACCGCCTCTGGATCGCACGCTTCATTGGTGTGTACACTTCGATAGCCCCAGAAAAAATAAGCGTTGCCAGGAACCAATTCGATTCTGGTGAGCGATGCATTTCCTGACCGCGTCAGCGTTCGGAGCAAGAACTGAGTGATCTTGTTATCTAGTAAAAGCTTATCGAGTAGGTTTGTCGCGTAGTAGGCTCTCACCCTTCGCCTGTTTGGAAAGAGCAGAAAATCTCCTCGCTTGCCGACCGTTGGAATCGTGACGGGGATGAGGGCCGTGATGAGATACGAGTCGTAGTGAAAGATTAGGGAGTGTCGGGCCGCCCCTTTTCCTGTCAGGCAGCGTAGGATCTGATAGAACTTCACTTGTGGAGCCGGACGGCTCGAAGCGAGCGCGTAGAGGCGCGAAAAAATGCTCTGAAACTTCTCGGATTCAGCCAGTTCGTCGATTCCGGTGCCTGGAACCGCTTCGCTGCCGTTGAAGACGACATACTCATGATCCGAGCGGCTAACCGCACTGGATACAAACGCTTGCATCTGATGCAAATCGCGTTGCTCTATGTAGTGCGGGATACAGCTGAAACCCGTGGCCTCGATTTCGTTGAATATCTGCCGGATCGCGTCGTCCGACAATATGGGTAACCGCGCATCTATCGTGCTGACTTCAACCATGCTCGCCCCTGATGGAAAACAGAACGTGCTTCATGGCTAATATAAAGAGACCTATTTTGCAGCGCGTCAATGACATTCGCGATGTGGGGCGTAGCCGATGCTCCGCATCTCAAGCTCGCCAGTTAGGTTGCGCCGAAATCGGAGGCATGCGTGTCGCTGAACCAGCAACCTGCTTGCCACCAGGGCCGCCTCGCAGCGAGGCGTTCAAGCTGTTATCCACCGGCGATATCCTGCCGACCTCTTTCGTGGGTCCGGCATCGGCACGATCGAGCCTTGGAACCCCCAGGCTCCGAGCCTTCGCAACGCCCGTTTTCTTCGGCACCTGTCATCCGAGCAGGAAACGACTGGCGCAATTCGGTCCGAATTCGTTGTCTGCGTCTCGTCGATCATCTTGCTAAATCCTCGTCGCTGCCCTGAAGACGGTCTCGAATTCTGCGAGATCGCCCGGCGCCACGTCCGAAATTGCAAAGAACACGAGCCCGCCATCCGACCATTGCCTGATGTTGTAGCCGTCCTGCACGGTCATCGCCTGAGCAGTTGGCGCGGCTGGCCAGATGAACAGGTTGATGACATGACCGTGGCGCCGGTAGACCAGGGCCGCAACGGCGCGCTCGCCAATATAGTCGACACGTCCTCCGACCAACGGAAATCCATCCTTGGACAGATCGCTGACCGGTGGCGAAAAATCGATCCTGCCGTTGAACCACGGCTTCACTGTGTGCTGATCCGAGGTCAGCACGTCGGTCAGATGATCGGCCATCATCGACCGGACATGGCTTGCCATGATCTGGTCACGCAACAGTGCGGTCTGGGATGGTGCGCTGGCGAACAGGACGGCGCTTGCCGCCAATGCCGCCAGGGACGGAACGAAGCTCCATCGGCGGACAAGATCCAGGAGGCGTCGGCGCGGCAGCCGTGCCATGGAACGCGTCGCGGCCTCTTCGAAAGACAGCAGTGACAACACCTGCGCACGCAGTGCCTCCGGCGGTCGCCACTTGACGCCATCCTGATCGATGACCGCGCGTAGGGCGCGGACGCTGTCCATCTCCGACCTGCAATCCGTGCACGTGGCGAGATGCTCCTCAAAACGCGCTGCCTGGACGGAATCGAGTTCGCCGTCGACAAAGCCGTGCAACATGATGCGCCACTCCGCGCAGCCTCTCTGATGGGCTTCACTCATCCTGCTGACCCGCCTTCATCGCACGCATTCCACGCGTCTCCAAATTCGCGCCGAGCCCTAGCGAGCCGCGACATGACGGTGCCGATGGGCGCATCGATGATCTCGGCGATCTGCCGGTAGGAGAGATCCTCCAGCTCGCGCAAGACAAGGATTTCCCGCATCGTTTCCGGAAGCGCGCTGATGACGGCACGCACGCGCTGCTGCTCGCTTTGCCGTATCGTTGCCGCCTCGGGTGAATCGTCCTCCGAAGCGATCTGGTATTCGTCGTTCTCGTGGAAGTCGGCACCGCCGTCATTTGCCGGATGCCACTCAAACCGCGCCTTGCGGCGATCCTGCTGGCGCCACACGTGGCAGCAGTTCCTCACGATGGCAAAGAGCCACGCGCGCGGGTCTCCACCGCGATAGCTTTCGAAATTGCGATAAGCGCGCAGAAACGCCTCCTGGACGATATCCTGTGCGGCATCGGCGTCGCGGCTAAGGAACCGGGCAAAATTATAGGCCGCGTCGAGATGGGGAACGATCATGCGCTGAAAGCGCTGCATGACCTGCTGCTCGACTGTCGCATCGGCCGTCGGGGCGGCCACGTGGCTGTTCGATTTTTCCGAAACCATAAGGTGAAACAGCCACGCCGCGCCCCTGGAAAACACGCCGGGCGCTGATGGTCGAATACAGGCCCCGGATACTTTGGCGACGAGCAGCAGCATCCTGTCGTTCGATCCAGCTGGCAATCCAGCGCGCGATCTGAAAGGCGATCCGACGGGATATAGGGTCTGGGCGTTTGACATCATCCTCCTGCCTCAACAGCGTTCGAATTTAAGCGCGAGACCTGCAGGCACGCAATGCGGTCCGATGTCACCTAGACCGATCGGCACACTGATTTATTCCACGTCCACGCCATTTTCTTGGCCCAGTGCGAGACTTCGGGCGTCGGCGATACAAATAACGCCGTGATTTCAATAATTTGAAAAAATAGTGCTCGAGATCGAGAATAACTGCGCCTTGCCGGCGATCTAGTTCTGCAGCGAGGACATTCCATCAATCGCGGTCTTCGCCACCAGAAATGCCACTAGCAAGAAGGAGGCATATTCATGTTTACCATGTCACGTCGCGCCGTCCTTGGATCGGCTGTCACCGCGGCTGCATTCGGTCTGTCGTCGAAGCTCGAATTCGTCATGCCGGCGCTCGCCGCCACGCCGCTGGAGCCGATGGTCGGCTTCTACAAATACAAGGTAGGCGATATCGAGGTTACGGCGATCTACGATGGGATCTGGAAGAAGCCGCATGACGCGACTTTCATCAAGAACGCCTCGATCGAAGACACCAAGGAGGCCCTGTCCAGGGCTGGGCTCACGACCGAGTTCATGCCGATCCCGCTGACCGTGGTCGTGCTGAAGATCGGAGACCGACTGATGATGATGGACGCCGGATCGGGCGTTGGGCAATGGCAGGCAAATGCAACGCATCTGCCCGCAAACATGGCTGCCGCCGGTATCGACTACAGGGCCATCGACACGGTCATGCTCTCGCATTTTCACCCGGACCATGTCTGGGGCTTGATGGAAAAAGGAACCAATGATCCTGTCTTCCACAATGCGGAACTTGTCGTCAACGCCGTCGAATACAACTGGTGGACAGAGCCCGGTCGGGTCGAAAAGCTAGCGGAAGGCCGCAGGCCCGCGGGCAAGCGCATCAGCGAAGTCTTTCCGAAATGGAAGAACTGGAAGCTGGTGGACGACGGTGCTGACGTTGCACCCGGCGTCCAGCTTCTTGCAGCTCCCGGCCACACGCCTGGCCATTCCGCCTATCTCGTTACGTCCGGCAAGAGCCAGCTGCTCGTGTCGGCCGACATCATGTATGTGCCGGCACTGCTCGCGCCCCATCCTGACTGGCAGGGCAGCTACGACCAGGACGGACCGACGGCCATCGACACGCGCCGCCGTCTCATCGACCGCGTCATCGCCGACAAAATCGCCATTTGCGGCTCCCATTTTCCTTTTCCCGGCTCGGGAACGTTCGTCAAGGACGGAAACGCCTATGGCTTCACACCAACTATCCAGGCCTGAAAGGCTGCAGGGAGAATTACCATGACGAAGTATGCAATTCTTGGATTCATCTGGTTTTGCGCCATATCGGCCGGCTTTTCGGCGGTCACGGCGCTTCCCGCCTTTGCTGTCGACAACATGCAATCCACGGACGCTCCCGATTTGACATCGGTGCGCGCCAAGATCGGGGCGGGAGACTATGCTGGAGCGCTTTCGGAGCTTCGCGGCCTTGCCGAAGACAACCAGCAGGCGGATGTCTACAATCTGATGGGATATACGCTGCGCAAGACGGGCGACTACCGAACGTCGCTGACCTACTACACGAAGGCGCTTGAGCTACAGCCTGATCACAGAGCAGCGCGGGAATATCTAGGCGAACTCTACGTGGAAACCGGCGAGATGGCCAAGGCCGAGCAGCAGGTGTCGTCGCTGAAAGCGCTTTGCCCGCGCGGCTGCGAGGAACTCGAAGACCTGCAAAGGGCGATCGCTGCCAAGGGCAGCAATTGAACAGAGGTGAAACCCGAGGGCGGGCGGCACAAGCGCCCGTCCCTCGAATGACGCCGCCTCTCCTTAACAACCGAAGTTTCGCCAGGCGGCCGATATGGGCGGAAGCGAGAGGATTTCTAGGGATAGAACAAACATACAAAACCCTGATGGAAAAAGCCTGGAGTTGCGGGCTTTCGAGAGCCCCCACGTCGTTCGGGACGTAGGGCGCTACGCCCTAGGGTTCGTCACCGCCGAGCACTGTTGTCCAAAGCAGCGGCGGCACATCGTGTGAAGGCGGTCTTTTTTGAAAATTCACCAGATTGCGATCTTCGTTTGGGTCAAGGCCGGCTCTTACGATCGCCGAATTTATCCGGGCATCAACCCAGTCTGCCGCCTCGCGCAATAATTCGACCGAGTCGTGACCTTTGTAGTGTCCCTCTTTCATCACCAAAACCGACCGATAATCATCGGCGCGAGTGCTCAGAAGGGATAGGCTAGGCGGCTCCATATGGCCTTCGGCGTTCATCCACATCTCGTAAGCCGACCATTGATACTCGTGCATGATGTCGTCTCGTTCCTTTTTCAGAAACTCCCAGCAGATGGGATACTCCGAGCGCCGCTGCTTAATTTCGGCCAATTCGGCTTTCACACCTTCTCGTAGGCCTTCGTTGATGCAGGAGCGAGCGTCGACCTGAAAGAGGTCAATTGACGTTCTCAGGGTGGCGCAAACCCCGGTCCAGATGATTTCCAATCAGCGATAAGGAAATGACTGGAGCTGAGGTATTCGTCCAGATGCCGAATTCCAGACCTGCCATCAGATGCGGCTCGATGAGAGGTCAAGAAGTACCTCACGGGCACATACAGAAGGTGGTAACGGCTTAGGTCGGTCATGCGATTGGCTCGGCCCATTGAAACTTGATGGATTCCAGCAGCGCCTGGCGCCGCTTCATTTCCGAGCCGTCACCGTAGACCGGCCGGCCGAACTCATGACCCATCAAATCAGTCTGCATGCGATCGGAAACCGGCATTCTCGATGCGATCCTGGAACGTGTGGCGGAAGGAGTAGAGCGTGTGAAGGCGGGTAGGGCGCAGCTCCTCCTTCTTCATCATCTTGTTGATCAGGGCAGACGCGACGTCAGCCTTGTCCTGGTAGCGGGGGAAGCCTTCCGGATATTGCTTCGCAGCCCATAGGGCGACACCCACGAGGGGGGCGCGCGTCGAGGTTCATGGTCTGCAGTGCATCGGGGGCAAGGATCTTGCTCCGTATCCAGTCGACCGAGAAGGGTCGGCGCTTGTCGAGCTTGTTGGCGTTGGTTTCCTTGATCCGGCTTTTTGTCCAGACTTCTTTGTAGTTCGTGTGGAGCGCTTCATCGACCACCGTCAGCATGCCGAGCATGTCGCTGAAGCTGCGATTCGCCGTATAGGCCTTCAGGTTCTCGGTCTTCACCTTCTGGGTCCACCAGCTGCGGTAGCGGAGAATGTCGGCGCGAACGATCCGGCCGAGTTCCATGTCTTCGCCAAGTTGGCTCTTGGCGTAGTCGATGGCGCGCAGGCGTGAGTTCTTGTGCTTGCGCAACTGGTCGGGAGACATTCCTGTCATCCCGCCTCGTTATGCTCTTCGTAGAGCTTCCAGACGTCGTTCAGTGTAGGGGTCGGCTCGTCGGCTGTCCCCATGACGGCGTCCACGATTGTCTCTGACTGGTCGAACGCGTCTTCCGCAACGGCGATGCGACGCTCGAACTCGACGAGGTCAGCTTCCCCAACATCTGCTGCCGGCCTGTAGGTGAACCCCAGCGATTGGGCTGCCTTCAGCGCGGCCTCGTAGCGTGCCACGGGCGATTCCTTGCCCTCGCCATGCAGAAGGGCCTTCCACAGCGTCTCAAGCGCCTGGTGGACGTTCGCGGCGCGGCTGAGCGCTTCCTTGTGATTCTTCGTCTTCAGGGATTGCTTGACGTGGACGCGGCCGTCGAGCGGCGCGACCTCGATCGGTACGCGTCTGTAGTACCGATAAATGCCGCTAGTCGGTGTTTGACCACGAATCGCGAGATATCGTCATTGGCCATGAGGGCGGCTTCCTTCGGCGGTTTAGTCCCGATGTAGTCCGCAATGTATCCCAAAATGTAGCCAAAACCGCAAGAGGCTAGCAAATGCCGCCAATGATCCAGCTTGAAGGGGTGTCTCTAAATGTTTGCAAACGCTGGAAAAACGAAGGGCTGCGCTTGTAACGCAGCCCTTCTAAATCTGGCTCCCCGGGCCGGATTCGAACCGGCGACCTGTCGATTAACAGTCGAATGCTCTACCGCTGAGCTACCAGGGATCACCGCTCGCCGCGGTGTGAGTGGGCTAATACAAATGCTTGCTCGATTTGCCAAGCGGTTTTTTCAAAAAAATGACATCCGCTTGCATTCAGCCTGTTTATCCCCATCTCCTGTGGATGACTGACAGGCATGATACCACCGGAAAACCAGGCGCCAAGCGTTTTGGCATCGATCATTCGACTGGTCACATCGTAATGGGCTCGACACGCATCCCGCTGCCGCGATCGCGCGCGGCCCGCGTGTCGATTGGCGGGTTGCTTGTTGCTGGCGGCCTTTTGGGATTTTTGCCGATTCTCGGATTCTGGATGGTGCCGCTCGGCATTTTGGTCTTGTCGCACGACCTGCACGTCGCACGCCGGATGAGGCGGCGATTTTCCGTGTGGTGGCAGAGGAGGCGGAAGCCCGCCTCCTGATCAGGCGAAGAAGCCTGCGACCCAATAGACCGTCGCGGCAATCAGCGCTGCCGCCGGTAGGGTTACGACCCAGGCGACCACTATGTTGCCCGCGAGACCCCAGCGCACCGCCGACACCCGCCGCGCGGCCCCGACGCCAATGATCGCACCGGTGATGGTGTGAGTGGTCGAGACCGGAATTCCCAGCCACGTTGCGCCGAAGAGCGTCAGCGCGCCCCCCGTTTCCGCACAAAAGCCCTGCATCGGATTGAGCCGGGTGATTTTCGATCCCATCGTGTGAACGATGCGCCAGCCGCCGAACAGCGTGCCAAGCGCCATGGCCGACTGGCAGGACAGAACGACCCACAGCGGAACATGGAAACTGCCGCCGAGATAGCCCTGCGAATAGAGAAGAATGGCGATAATCCCCATGGTCTTCTGCGCGTCGTTGCCGCCATGACCCAGCGAATAAAGCGATGCGGACACGAACTGCAAGATGCGGAAGGTGCGGTCGACCGCAAACGGCGTCTGCCGAACGAAGATCCAGGAAACGATAAGCACGAGAAAGAGCGCCAGCAGGAAGCCGATCATCGGTGACATCACGATGGCACCCGCCGTCTTCAACAGGCCGCTCCAGACGATCGAGCTGAATCCGACCTTGGCAAGCCCGGCGCCGACGAGACCACCGACCAGCGCATGTGAGGAACTGGATGGGATGCCGAAGACCCAGGTGACGATGTTCCAGACGATGGCGCCCATCAGCGCTGCGAAAATGACAAGCGGCGAGACGATGGCGGGATCGATGATGCCGGTGCCGAGTGTCTCAGCCACATGCAGGCCGAAGAACAGGAAGGCGATGAAGTTGAAGAATGCCGCCCATGCGACCGCATATTGCGGGCGAAGGACGCGGGTAGAAACAATCGTCGCGATCGAGTTCGCCGCATCGTGAAGACCGTTCAGGAAGTCGAAGAACAACGCGATCGCGATCAATCCGGCGAGCAACGGGAAGGCGAGGGTGGCGTCCATCAGACGTTCTCGATCACGATGCCGCTGATCTCGTTGGCGACGTCCTCGAAGCGGTCGACGACCTTCTCAAGTTCGCCGTAGATTTCACTGCCGATGATATAGGCCATCGCATTCGACGCGCCATGGCGGAAGAAGAGTTCCTTCAAACCGCGGTCGTGCAGTTCATCGGAACGCCCTTCAACGCGCGTGACCTCTTCGGCAATCGCCGTAAGCCTGGGAGCGTTGGTGTTGATGCGGTCGAGCAGCGGGATAGCTTCCGCAATCAGATGCGCGGCCTGCACGATCGCCGCGCCCATTTCCTGCATCAGGGGGTCGAATTCCTTCTGCTCGAATAGACGGATCGTCTTGACCGTCTTGTGCATCATGTCGATGGCGTCATCCATCGACTGGATCAGATCCTTGATGTCCACGCGATCGAATGGCGTGATGAAGCTGCGCCGCACGGCCAGCAGTACCTCGCGGGTGATATCGTCCGCCTCGTGCTCAAGCGCTACGATGCGCTCGCAATGGCGCTCCGCATCCTTGCCGGCAAGTAGTTCGTTCAGCGCTTCGGCGGCGCCGACGATGGTCCTTGAATGCTGAGCGAAGAGGTCGAAGAACCGGTCTTCTCGTGGCAGAAGTTTGCGAAACCAGCTGAGCATTCGATCCATCCGTTCGATAATTTTTGGTTGCCCGTCATAAAATAGCGGGACGTGCAATAAAAGTGTCACAAATGGAGTTGGCCGATTCTTTTTCTGTTTGTTGTCTGCGGTGGCCACTACGCCACAACGATGGATGTGGGTGGAACATGCGCCTCTGCGCAGCGTTAGGTTTATATGTCTATGCGTGACAGATTGAGTTTGCTTTGAAAGGTACGACAATGAAAAGACTGGCAACCATCGTTTTGGCACTCGCAACTGCGCTGACAAGCTTTTCGCCGTCATTTGCGGAAAACTCCAGCGATCCGCATTCCGCCCAAAGCCGTGGAAGCTTTGGCGACTCGGGTGCGAACAACAACCGGTACGACGGGTGCAATGTCTATCGCTGCGGCGGTCGCTATCGCTACGGTGACAACGGATACCGCAACAGCAATCGATACTACCGCGATGGTTACAACGATCGCGGCTACTACCGCCACAATGACAACGGCGCCGCTGCTATAATCGGTGGCCTCGCGGTAGGGGCGATCATCGGCGGCATCATCGCATCGCAGCCGCGTGCTCGATCCTACGGCAGCTCCCACGTCGATTGGTGCTATAGCCGCTATCGGTCCTACCGCGCATCCGACAACACTTATCAGCCAAACTATGGCTCGCGACGCCAGTGCGTTTCGCGATGGTGACGACGCGGACTGGATGAGGTCAAACCCCTGATCGTCATTCTGAAATCGAGCGCAGCGCTGAGGCTCATCGATCCGGCAGCCCTGCGCGTCACACGATCCATCAAAATGCGATAAGTTTGAAACAACCCTCTTGCGCTCGATTTCTATTCATTCTAAATGCCCGCCAGCGCTTCGATACAGCGAGCGTTGTGAGGCCTCGTGGCGGAGTGGTGACGCAGAGGACTGCAAATCCTTGCACCCCGGTTCAATTCCGGGCGAGGCCTCCAATTTTTCTTTTTCCACATTGTGTTTGATTTTGCTGCGTATTATTAGAGGTGTGGCAGTTTAAACTTGAACCGTTCCGCCACACCAAAAGGCAGGTGTGGCAATGCGTTCCCGTTTCAGCCCTCGATTCCGTCCTTCATCGGCAGCAATTTTGTACCGATTCCATCCCAATTAATCTTCTCAACGGTCTGCCGTGCAAGGCGCGCTTTTTCCGCGTTCCGCGTGTAAATCTTCGACGTTTTCGAATCCTTCCAGCCGAACATGGCTTCGAGCATGCTGTCGGTCGCTTCGTTGTGGGCGACATCCGTAGCCAGTCCCTTTCGCACCGAATGAGAGGTGAGGTGAGGTGAGGCATGCCAGCCTGTCGCCACCAGTCCGAAATGCGGTTCCCAGGCCCTTCACGCTGAACGGCTTTCCGAACTCGGTCACGAGAAAGGTCATAGCCGTGACCTTGTGCGTGGCCAGTACCGCCTCAAGGATGGGGTGAATGGTGATGTCGATGTCGACGGGGTTCGGTTTCAGTTCTTGAACAGGCCGAGCTTGAAGGAATCCTTGCGGCGGTGCTGGGGGCCGAGGACCGCGAGATCCGACACTCGAAAGCCGGTGTACATCTGGATGGCGACGTAGAGCACCGCCGTGGATCCGGTCCCATGGTGTTCGATGAACTTGGCAATGTCGTCGGGGGTGGCGGTCTCGTGCCCGTCGGAATGCTCGTTGAAGGGCTCGACCAGTCGCGCGATGTTCGTGGTGATGGGCTTCGCGTCCTTCCTGGTGTCGAACACCTGGCGCAGGACCTTCAGCCGCTCGTCGGCAGCGAACAGCGCCTCCCTCTTGCGATCTCTGAGAACTTCGAGGTGAGACACCGTCAACTTGGGCAGAGGGATATCGGAAAAGGGCCGATCATCTTTGTCGCTCAGTGGCTCCGCCCACATGCTCTCCATGATATTGCGACGGCGCGTCTGCGTTGTCTGGTCGAGCGAGGTGAAGGAATAGCTCCGCATATACTCCATACAGAGCCACCTGAACCTGTTTGGCTTTGCCTTTGGCTCGCCAACGCTCTCCATGGCCGGCTTTGCGGCCTTGCGGGCCTTCCAATACGTAGAGGTGAACTCCTCACTGTTAATGTCGTCAGGAAGGCGGCAGATGCGGGCCCCATCGATGCGCAGGTAATAGCGCGTCGTGCCATGGCGGATCTTGTTCTTCCACGTAAGGCAGATCGATATTGGCCACGTCTGTCATGCAGACGCCCGCCAGTCATCACCGTCGTCAGCGTCTTCCCCCTGCTTCGGAATGCCGTCCTCTGGCCACTCAGACATAGCGGCGGCGACCTCAGCGACGAGCCACACCTTTCTGCTATGCCACTTCCGCGGCCTCGGAAGAAAACCCTCCTCAACCATGAGATCGACCGTGTTTACGCTCACGCCAATGGCAAGAGCGACCTCAGACCTGTTCAGTTCAAGGCGCGGCACATTGCGGCTGATATCAACGGTCGTTCCCATGCTATCCCCGCTTTTCACCGGTATCGTCGACAGGCTCGGTAACCCCCGTCATCTCTGCAGGTGGTGGGGCCGAGGTTCCGTAGCCGGGAATGCCGTCGGATCTCTGCCGGATGCCGCCAATGCCGCGCTTCACGGGCGTCTCCTTGAGAACCATTGCCCCAGTGATTGCGTGAACTAAATAACTACTAATGGGCGATCTGAGAGCAAATGGAGCAGGAAGATGAGCGCTCAAAATGAAGAAGGTCTGATCCTTAGCCTGTGGAATATCCCCGTCTATGTCATGGTTGGTGACGGAGTGTCGGAGACCATCAATGGCCCTGATGACGCGTTGACCTACCTTTCGATCAGATGGTCGACCGAGCGAGGTCCCGCCTATCGAAAAGCGGTAGCTGCTTGCAAGAGTGCGGTCCATCAATATGGGTCCCTCGATAACGCAAGGGAGGCCTTTGTCGCCGCTGCGATTGAGGCGTCTATGTTGGACTAGGAACATTCCGACGCCTCCCAATTTACGGGCTGTACCGGTCTAGAAACGGCGCTTTGGAAAGATGGAGGTTTGCCATGAACACACACAGCCATGCCATCGAGGTCCGGTGGGCGGCGCCGGTCGCCATTCACATTGGAAAACGCCCATCCGAGTTCATTCGCGGCCCAGCGGAGGCCATTAACTACCTGGAGCACAGGTGGCCATTGCGCGATGGCCCCCATCTTGACGCTGCCAAGCGCCGTTGCGTGGAGGCTATGAACCACATGGCGCATATCGATGTTGCCCGGGAAGCCTTCATATGTGCGGCAGCAGAAGCTCATGTGTTGGTGTAAGGCAGCCATCAGAACGGCTCCCTCGTGCTCTGCTCCGTTTTGGGCGTCGCCTCCGTGGTGGTGACGGCAGGCTTCACCACTACATTCTGTGCAGGCGGTGGGGTGTCCCATACGCGAGTGGCCGCCGCGAATAGCTTCGGGGCATGCCATTTCGGATCGAAGATGATGGTGTCAGGGCCCGGATAGTTGCGGACGAAGTATTCCGTGAAAGCTTGTTCGGCCAGCTGATAAGCTTCACTATCGCGATCTGCATGGTTTTGAAGCTAGGGTCGGATGGGAGGTCGAAATGTGGCCGCGCGGATTTTGGGAATGGGTACTGGTTCTGTTCGTCGGGGGGCACCGCGAGCATCTTTCTGCTGATCCTGATCGTCATAATCCGGTTGAGCATCTCCAGGTACGAGTAGTGGCACCACCTCTTGAACGGGCGCTGGTGTGTTATGATCGCCCGTGACAGCGAATGGCGACTCCCAGCACAATCTGTTCAAAGTGGTGGATGTCTCTCATTTAGAAAACGATCTCGCCGTGAGAGATTGCAGAATCCAATGATGATGGCGCGTAGGGTGTGGCAGAGTGTGGCAGCAAGGAATTAATTTCAGGCTGAGTGTGGCAGGATGGCCGGCAAGCGCTTGATATCGCCCGATTTCGCTATATCCAGCGGTCATTAAGCGTCTGAAATACGCCGATGTTTTCGGCATTTTGCTTTCGGGCTTGAACGGGTAGCCTGTGCGGTCGCGGCGCCTTCCGAAATCCGCTATGCGGCACTCAATTGATCCGCTGCAGCGTAGGCATTGGTGAAATACCATTGGTGGTGACATTGGGTGCGCCGCCGTGAACGAGCGGTATCATGAGCACCAGGGTCACCAGAGTACAGACAAAGACCCCGCCGAATACGATAGATCTGGTCATTTTCACTCGCCGCGTGTTCAAAGGATATGACTATTGGTCACGAAGCTGACAGCAACCTGAACAGTCTCGTGTCGGCTACCGCCAGGCGCGACAAGGCTTCAGCTTGTTTCACCGTCGAACAGGCCGCAGCAGAAGATTCCAAGCAGCGTCGCAACGATGAAAAAGTCGAACACCGAAAAATTCTGAACTATCATGGACATGATGCTCCTCCTCCGTAGAACCCTCGGTTGCAATAATATCACATAGGCGGGGTTTATTCCATGGGCGATTGCGTTGGGGGCTGCGCGAAGGCGGCTGCGTCCTTAATTCTTGCCGCAGGTGGAGGGTAAGCCTTGAAAGGCAGTTGCCCGAAGATTAAGAGACGAGCAGACAGAACCGCTTTTGGGCGAGAGGACAAGATGGATTTCGAAACAGCACGCGCCAATATGGTCGACAACCAGATCCGCACGACGGACGTCACCTCGCATTCCGTGCTGACGGCGTTCGTTGCGGTGCCGCGCGAGGCTTTTGTCCCGGAAAAGTCGAAGGTACTTGCCTATGTCGACAACGATGTCGAAATCTGTCCGGCAGCCGCCGGCAAGCTGGCTCGTTTCCTGATGCAGCCGTCCCCGCTAGCCAAGCTTCTCCAGCTCGCGGAGATCGGGAAGGACGACGTCGTTCTCGAAATCGGCTGCGGTACTGGCTATGTGTCGGCGCTACTGTCTCTGCTCGCGGGCTCGGTGGTTGCGGTCGAAGAGGACGAGGACCTCGCAGCTGCAGCCAAAGCCAATCTGGTCGAATATCCGAATGTCTCCGTTGTGACAGGGCCGCTCGGCATGGGCAGCGCCGCCGGCGCGCCTTATGATTTGATCTTCGTCAGCGGTGCTGTCGAGGAGGTTCCGCAGGCGCTGCTTTCCCAGCTTCGCGATGGCGGCCGCCTCGTGACGGTTCAGGGATACGGCGGCTCGGCGCGCGCAAAGGTCTTCGTCGGCGAGCGTGGCGCGGTGTCGGAAAACGTCTTCTTCAATGCCTCCGTGAAGCCGCTTCCGGGTTTTGCCAAGGCGCGCGAGTTCGTATTCTAGACGCTTTTTGCCACATTGGGCTTCGGTTGCGGGCGCCTTCGGCTCCCGTTCCTGATTCGTCGCTTCTGCACCATGTTTCGGCCCCCGGAGAAAACTGTGCATGGCGGCATTCATTTGATTCGCGATGATTTTTTTCCCCGTTCGGCTATCCTACAGTCCGGGTGATTCGGATGCCCACTTCACGCAATCCGGTCGTTGTTTCTGAATAACGGGGATAGATATGGCTCAGCCAAGCGTAGCGCGTGAACCGTCAATGGAAGAAATTCTGGCGTCCATCCGCCAGATCATCGAAAGCAATGAACCAGGAGCGGGCAAGGCCCTTTCCGCATCGCTGCCTGCTGTTTACGGTGCGGATGAGGACGACCGCGACTCCGATATCCATTTGACCGTCGACCAGGCCTATGCCGGCGTGGAGTTCCCGGAGACGATTCCTCAGCCCGATCCCCGTTTTGTCGCAGCCAATTCTGCGGGCTACGCGCCGGCGCTGGAAGCGCCTGCTCGCGCGATGTCGCTTGCAGATGTTGCCGCTCGCGTTCGTGCTGCCTCCGAGCGAAACACCGTTCAGCTTCAGCGCGAAGTGCCGGCCGGGTTCCGTCAGCAGGAAATGCGCGGCGAAGTTCCGGCACATATGTTCGAGGCGCCGCAGCACCCGGTCGAAATGCCCCGTATCGCCGAAGCTTCTGTCGCGCCGGTTGCAACGCCGGCGCCGCAGGCAATTGCGGCTGAGAAGCCGGTAGAGCCGCAGTACGACTTGCCGAGGCCGGCCGCAATGCAGCTGCAGCCGGAGTTTGTCCAGACAGCGGACACACAGGAGGTCGCCGTCGCTGCTCCGCTTTCGGATCGCTTGCTCCCCAGCATCATGGAAGACACGCAGCAGGCGCTCCTTTCGCAGGATGCGGGTTTGCAGATCGCCCGTTCGTTCGAAGAGCTTGCTGCCGCAATCGATGGTGCCGAGCGGCGCTCGCTGGACGAGATCGCCGAGGATATGCTGCGCCCGATGCTGCGCGATTGGCTTGATGACAACCTGCCGACGCTCGTCGAACGGCTCGTGCGCGAGGAAATCGAGCGCGTGGCGCGCGGTCCGCGTCGCTGATCGGAACCGCTTTGTCTTTAGAGCCGCTCCAGTCTCCGGGGCGGCTTTTTTATTGACTTGCCAGCAACCATCCTATTTACCAACCGCATCATAGAACCTCCAGATCTGGTCCCCAAATGCTCGAAAAGACCTACGATTCCGCTGCCGTCGAACCGAAAATCGCCGCGAAATGGGATGAGGCGGATGCCTTCCGCGCGGGCGCCAATGCCAAGCCGGGCGCCGAGACATTCACCATCGTCATCCCGCCGCCGAACGTGACCGGTTCGCTGCACATGGGCCATGCGCTCAACAATACGCTGCAGGACGTCTTGGTCCGCTTCGAGCGTATGCGCGGCAAGGATGTGCTGTGGCAGCCGGGCATGGACCATGCGGGCATCGCCACGCAGATGGTTGTCGAGCGAAAGCTGATGGAGCAACAGCTGCCGGGCCGACGCGAAATGGGCCGCGAGGCCTTCGTCGAGAAGATCTGGGAATGGAAGGCGGAATCCGGCGGCCTGATCTTCAATCAGCTGAAGCGGCTCGGCGCTTCCTGTGACTGGTCGCGCGAACGCTTCACGATGGACGAGGGGCTTTCTGCCGCCGTTCTCGAAGTCTTCGTCACGCTCTACAAGGAAGGGCTGATCTACAAGGACAAGCGACTCGTCAACTGGGATCCGAAACTCCTGACGGCGATTTCGGACATGGAGGTCGAGCAGATCGAGGTCAAGGGCAATCTTTGGCACCTGCGCTATCCGCTGGAAGAGGGTGTTACCTACCAGCACCCCGTTGCCTTTGACGAGGACGGAAATCCGACCGAATTTGAGACGCGGGACTATTTGACGGTTGCCACGACCCGGCCGGAAACCATGCTTGGCGACACCGGCGTTGCGGTCAATCCGGACGATGAGCGCTACAAGGCTATCATCGGCAAGCATGTCATCCTGCCCATCGTCGGCAGAAGAATTCCCGTCGTTGCCGACGACTATGCCGATCCGACGGCCGGTACTGGCGCCGTCAAGCTGACACCCGCACATGACTTCAACGACTTCGAAGTCGGCAAGCGCAGGGGGCTGCGCGCAATCAACATCATGAATGTCGATGCGACGATCAACATCAAGGAGAACGAGGACTTCTTGGAAGGCCTCGATCATCCTGCCGCCCTGCACGGAGCCTGGGATCGGATTGAAGGCCAGGATCGTATCACGGCGCGCAATATCATCGTCGAGATCTTCGAAGAGGCGGGACTGCTCGACCGGATCGAGCCGCACAAGCACATGGTTCCGCATGGCGATCGCGGTGGCGTGCCGATCGAACCGCGCCTGACCGAGCAATGGTGGGTGGACAACAAGACCCTGGCCCAGCCGGCTATTGCCTCCGTTCGCGAAGGCCGCACGAAGTTCGTCCCGAAGAACTGGGAAAACACCTACTTCCAATGGATGGAGAACATTCAGCCCTGGTGCATTTCTCGCCAGCTCTGGTGGGGACATCAGATTCCGGCCTGGTATGGTCCGGATGGTCAGGTTTTCGTCGAGAAATCCGAAGAAGAAGCGCTGCAGGCCGCCATCCAGCACTACCTGTCGCACGAGGGGCCGATGAAGGCTTATGTCGAGGACCTGCTTGAGAATTTCAGGCCAGGCGAAATCCTCACCCGCGACGAGGACGTCCTCGACACCTGGTTCTCGTCCGCCCTCTGGCCCTTCTCGACACTCGGCTGGCCCCAGCAGACGCCAGAACTTGCGCGTTATTATCCGACCAATGTCCTCGTCACCGGTTTCGACATTATCCCGTTCTGGGTCGTTCGTATGATGCAGATGGGCATGCATTTTATGAAGGATGAAGACGGCAATCCGGTCGAACCCTTCCACACGGTCTACATTCACGCGCTGGTCCGCGACAAGAACGGCCAGAAGATGTCGAAGTCGAAGGGCAACGTCATCGACCCGTTGGAGCTGATAGACGAATACGGCGCCGACGCACTGCGTTTCACGCTGGCGATCATGGCTGCCCAGGGCCGCGACGTTAAGCTCGACCCAGCCCGCATCGCCGGCTACCGCAACTTTGGCACCAAGCTCTGGAATGCCACGCGTTTTGCCGAGATGAACGGCGCCGTTAGCGATCCGCATTTCATTCCCGAAGCTGCGGAACTGACGATCAACCGCTGGATACTGACGGAACTTGCCCGTGCCGAGCGCGATGTCACGGAAGCGATCGAGGCCTATCGCTTCAACGACGCCGCCGGCGCGCTCTATCGCTTCGTCTGGAACCAGGTCTGCGACTGGTATCTCGAACTGCTGAAGCCGGTCTTCAGCGGTACTGATGAAGGCGCCAAGAAGGAGGCCCAGGCCTGCAGCGCTTATATTCTCGAAGAGATCTACAAGCTGCTGCACCCCTTCATGCCCTTCATGACCGAAGAGCTATGGGCCCATACCGCCGGAGAGGGCGTCGAGCGTGACAACCTGATCTGCCATGCCGAGTGGCCTGCACCGTCCTACGCCGACGACGCGGCAGCAGACGAGATCAACTGGCTGATCGACCTCGTTTCCGGCATTCGCTCGGTCCGTGCCGAGATGAACGTGCCGCCGTCAGCGATCGCGCCGCTTGTCGTCGTCAACGCCAACGGACTGACGCGCGAACGCCTGGCCCGGCATGATGCCGCGATCAAGCGGTTGGCCCGCGTCGATCACATTTCGCTGACCCAGGAGGCGCCAAAGGGGGCCGCTCAGATCGTCGTCGGCGAAGCGACTGCCTGCCTGCCGCTCGGTGCGCTCATCGATCTCGGCGCGGAGAAGGCACGCCTCGAAAAGGCGATTAGCAAGACGGAAGGCGAGATGGCCCGGATCAACGGAAAGCTGTCCAATGAAAAGTTCGTGGCCAACGCCAACCCGGAAGTCGTGACCGCCGAGCGCGACCGCTTGGAAGAGCTGACGGGGCAGATCGCCAGCCTGCGTATTGCACTCTCGCGTGTAGCCGAAGCGGCGTAAGATCAACGGAAAGTAGTATTTAATTCCCAAGGCGCCCGATAGAGAATCGGGCGCCTTTTTCGTTGGTGAGCTAGCATTTCGCCATTTCACTATGGTGGCTTGGCATCCAAAGCACTGTCTGCGCTTGATTTTACATCTTTTCCACGCTCTTCCGGCGAAAAATAAGAGTGTTGTCTGAGGGTTACAGACGGGTCCGGAAGGGGCACGATCATCCTCATTTTGGAGTGCTATCAGGTAGATATTGGAAGTTTTTTCTAAATAGCTAAAAAATTGACGTGCCCGTCAATTTTTTACGTAAATGATCCATTAGCTCACTTTCCAATCGTATCCCGTGCCAAAGTTGCCATTTGCCGGGATCGCCTGCACAGTCTCGCCATTGTAATTGCCGGAGTGGGGGAGACACATTGGCATCTCGTATGGCTTTGGCAGGCGGTTTGTCGCTTGCTCTACTTTCAACGCTGGCGCAGCCGTCCTTCGCGGGCGGGCTTGATCGCGGCGGCTACAACATCGACCAGCTGTTCGATGCCTCGCAGTTTTCTATTCAGGCGGGCGTGATCTACGTCATGCCGCAGCGCAAGCTGGATAATGCCAGGGATACGAACACGACTCCATACCCCGGTGGCGGGAACCTGAACAACCGACCAAACACTGCGGATGATACGGAGAACTACGCGGTTCCGTACATTGGCTTCAAGGCCGGTGTTGGTGATGCTGTCGATTGCTTGTTCGATTATTCCGAACCATTCGGTGCTCATACGAACCCTGGCGCGAATTGGGCAGGTGCCAATAATAATATTGAGACGAAGATTTCGACTCATAACTACGGCGCAACATGCTCTTACAAATTTGACGTGGGACCAGGGCAGCTTCGCCTAATCGGCGGTACGTTCTATCAAGAGGTGGATGGCTTCAAGGAACGGCTCGTCAGCACGATTCCTGCGGCACTTGGCACTGGGACCGGCATCGGTCGTCTGGACCTTGAGGATAGCGGTTGGGGTTGGCGGGCCGGCTTGGCTTACGAAATTCCTGAGTATGCGATGCGTGCAAGCTTGGTTTACAATAGCCGAGTTAAGTATGACAGCCTGAGCGGTACGGTTGACCTAACGCAAGTCTCGGCGCCGTTTGCACCTCTGAATGCGGCACCGTTCGGTGCAATTACCAATGTCTATGGGGAGACCGAAGCCCCAGACTCGCTTGAAATGAGGCTGCAGACGGGTATTGCCCCAGATTGGTTAGCATTCGGTTCGGTTAAGTGGACAAACTGGAGCGTGTTGCAATCGATCGCCCTGTGCCCAACGGCAACACGGGGCACGAGCTGCACATCCAAGAACCAGTTGACGTCCCTTGACCTGCTTTATCAGGACGGTTGGACGGTCACTGGGGGAGTGGGGCATAAGTTCACTGATCAATGGAGCGGGGCTGTAAGCGTCACATGGGATCGTGGAACCAGTCACGGTTACGGTGCGCAGACGGATAGCTGGACGCTTGGTCTTGGAGCCGCCTATAGCCCTACTGAAAATATTGAATGGCGCCTCGCAGGTGCTGTCGGTGTCCTTACCAGTGGATCCTCCGGTGCTTTGACGCAGGATGGTGTCACCTACGGCAACGACGTAAGCTATTCCTTCGGCAATGATCTGGTCGCAGCCATTTCGACCAGCATCAAGGTCAAGTTCTGATCCTCGAAGATCAGTGCAAATCAAAGCCCGGCAAATCGTCGGGCTTTTCTTTGTCTACAGACCGTTAATCATGCTCAACCACCGTGTCATTTTGTGACGATTCAGCAACAGCTTTTTACCAGCATTCACGTAAGGTCCGCTTCACGGCAAAATGTCCATTTCCCGCCACAAACTAGGCGCAGCGCTAAGCTCGGGGCGAGGGAATGACAGGCTTGGGATGCGCGTAAAGAGTAAGATGGATCGGTTTTTATCAAGTGCAGAGAAGGCAAACGAGAGGTGCGGCAATATTGATGCCGTTTCTGTCATTTCGCTTTGGTTGCAGGCTGTTTCAGTCAAAACCCTTCGCTCGGATGCAGCGCCTTCCAGTCTTTCCTTCTCTTCGCTTTTCAGGACGTTGCGGTTGCCGGAATCGGTGTCGGGTAACAATCGCTCAGGTTTTGTCACAATTGGTGATTACCTATGTCCTGAAAGCGAAATGCCGTACCGCGGCCTCGCAAAAATGAAGTTGGTGGCATCGCAGGTGTGCCGCGCCGGAAAGCGGGCGGATAGCGTCGATGCGCATGGAATGGAAGCTCTTGGAGGAGAGCGCGAGGCTGGATGCGACGCGGGCAAAGGGGCCTTTGAGCTCACCGCGGGATCGCTCGCCGAAGGGACTGCGTCAGCAGGTCGTAGAGACGGAACGTCCACGATGGCTGGCATGGGTGGAAACGAAAGAAATCGAGTGAAATGCTGACGTTCGAGTTCAGACCTTTCAGATTGATGCTTATGGGGCTTTCCGTCGCGTGTTGCGCGGCGATTGCCTGTCCGGCCGGCGCGTTCGACATAAAGTCGGGCGTCACCAAGGAATCCGGTCCGTTCGATCTCTTCAAGTTCGGTTTCAAGGCATACAAGAACGGCCAGAAGGAAGAGGCCGTCGAAGCATACAAGTATGCAGCAGAAAAGGGGCATACGGGTTCGCGCTGGGCGCTTGCCAACATGTATGCCGATGGCGATGGCGTAACGCAGAATGATTTCGAAGCCTTCAAGATCTACAGCGAGATCGCGCAGCAGGGCGTGGAGCCGGGCTCCGAGGATACCGGTTTTTTCGTCAATGCGCTGCTGTCGCTCGCCAATTATTACAAGCATGGTATTCCGGGTAGCCCGGTGAAGACTGATCTCAGCCAGGCGCGCCAGCTCTATTTCCAGGTTGCATCCACCTTCGGCGTGCCGGAAGCGCAGTTCCAGCTCGCGCAGATGATGCTTGCGGGCGAAGGCGGCGGCACCAGCGCCCAGCAGGCCAAGAAATGGCTCAATCAGGCTCGCAAGAGCGGCCATCCGGGTGCCATGGCCGTTTTCGGCAATATTCTCTTCCAGGAGGGGCAGGCCGCCAACGGCCTGGCGCTGATGACCGCGGCGCTCGACCGCTGCAAGCCGAAGGATTGCAGCTGGATGGAGTCCCTGCAGGAGCAGGCGTTTTCGGTGGCGACCGAGAGCGACCGCCGGACCGCGATCTCGATGTCGCACAAGATCGCCACAAGCAACACGGATTAGACCCTCGGGGCGAATGCCGCAGTCACTTGACGTTTTGACTAGGCCGCAAAGTCGAAATAAGCGACGACAGGGACATGGTCGGAGGGCTTTTCCCAGGCGCGAACATGCTTTTCGATTGCCGTCGACGTCATGCGGTCGGCTGCCTCCGGCGAGAGCATCAGGTGGTCGATGCGGATGCCATTGTTCTTCGGCCAGGCACCGGCTTGATAGTCCCAGAACGTATAGGCCGGAACCGCATCTGTGGTCGCCCTGACGGCATCCGTCAGGCCAAGGCTTTCCAGCCTGCGGAAGGCCTCGCGCGTTTGCGGCAGGAAGAGCGCGTCGTTCTCCCAGACTTTCGGATCGAAGCAATCATGCGGCTCGGGGATGACGTTGTAGTCGCCGGCGAGGACGAGGATCTCTTCGTAGGCCAGGCGCTCCGCGGCGAATTTGCGCAGCCGCTCCATCCAGGCGAGCTTATAGCTGTATTTTTCCGTCTCTATTGGATTGCCGTTCGGCAGGTAGAGGCAGCAGACGCGGGCGACGCGGTTGCCCGGCAGCGAGAACACCGCCTCGAGGAACCGGGCCTGCTCGTCCAGCGGATCGCCCGGAAGTCCTCGGCTGACCTCGTCCGGCTTGGACTTGGAGAGGATCGCCACGCCGTTGAAACCCTTCTGGCCATGCGTCTCCACGTGATAGCCGAGTGCCTCGATCTCGAGCCTGGGAAACCCCTCGTCGACCGTCTTGATCTCCTGCAGGCAGGCGATATCCGGGTCGGAATCTTTCAGCCATTGCGTGAGATTGTCGATGCGCGCCTTGACGCCGTTTATGTTCCAGGTCGCGATCTTCATGGGTGGTCCTGTTTCCGCTGGTCGCCTTCTTCTACCGCGCTCTTTCAGCCAACCACAAGGCGATAAACCGGCCCGAAGGCATTCTTCGGCCGGTTCGATGTGGATAGATCGGAAAGGAACTAGATCGAGAAGCTGGTTCCGCAGCCGCAGCTAGCGACGGCGTTCGGGTTCTTGATCTGGAAAGATTGGCCAAGCAGGTTATCGACAAAGTCGATCTCCGATCCCGCCATGTAGACGAGCGAGAGGCTGTCGATCAGCACCTTGGCATCGTTCTTCTCGACGACGATGTCGTCATCGTGTACGCCATCGGCGAGATCGAACTTGTAGGAAAAGCCCGAACAGCCGCCACCTTCGACAGACACCCGCAATGCGCTCTTGCCGGGCTCGGTACCGACGATCACTGCGATTCGTTTTGCCGCGGCGTCGGAAAGGGTTACACTCGTATCAGTCATATCTACTCCTGCCGGGGTCAAGATCCGGAGAGAACGGTGTTGCAGCCGCCAGTTACAAACGACTGATTTCAAAGACACTTGCGCTTTATATCACGAAAGTGCGGTTTGTGGAAAAGTGGCTAAGAAAGGGCCTCTTTGCCGTTTACCGTCTCTATAGGTATGAAGAGCGGAAAGCGGCGTCAATGGGCAGCCGCGGCGAGATGGCGAGTGACGGTGAAGAATGACGATCGACAGGCGTGCATTAGGTTTCGGCAACAGTGACAGGGCAGTCTATGCGGCGGACCCTTGGACGACGCGCGGACGGCTCTATCCGGAAGGCTCCAGCCCGACCCGTTCGGACTTTCAGCGTGACCGAGACCGCATCGTGCACACCACCGCCTTCCGCCGCCTGAAGCACAAGACGCAGGTGTTCATTGCCCAGGATGGTGACCACTACCGGACGCGCCTGACGCACACCATCGAAGTGGCGCAGATCGCCCGTGCGCTTGCAAGGGCGCTGAAGCTGGATGAGGATCTGGCGGAGGGCGTGGCTCTCGTCCACGACTTCGGCCACACGCCCTTTGGCCACACCGGCGAGGACGCCCTGCACGAGGTGTTGCTGCCTTACGGCGGCTTCGACCACAATGCCCAGTCGCTGCGCATCGTCACCAAGCTCGAACGCCGCTACGCCGACTTCGACGGCATCAACCTGACCTGGGAAAGCCTTGAAGGACTCGTCAAACACAATGGCCCGCTTCTGACCAGTGACGGCGTCGGAACGCGGGGCCCGGTGCCGCAACCGATCCTCGATTACTGCGAGCTTCATGACCTCGAACTCGATACCTTTGCCAGCCTCGAGGCGCAGGCGGCCGCGATAGCGGACGATATTGCCTACAACACGCATGACATCGATGATGGACTGCGCTCCGGCTACCTGACGTTTGACATGCTGGAGGAAATACCTTTCCTCGCTGGCCTCATGGGTGAGGTAAGGGAACGCTATCCCACCCTCGAGCCGAGCCGTTTCACCCACGAGATCATGCGCCGCCAGATCACGCGCATGGTCGAAGACGTTATTTCGGTCGCGCAGGAACGCTTGGTCGAGGTAAAGCCGCAGAGCGCCGATGACGTCCGCGGGGCCAATCGCGTGATCGCGACCTTCTCTCCAGCGATGGCGGAAACGGACAGCCAGATCAAGGCGATGTTGTTCAAGCGCATCTACCGTCATCCCGAGATAATGCGCATTCGCGCTGGCGCCGCGCAGATCGTTACGGATCTGTTCGGGGCATACATGGCCAATCCCAAGGAGATGCAGAGCCACTATTGGGTCGATCACATCGCCGGCCTTTCCACGGCTCCGAAGGCGCGTCACGTCGGCGATTATCTCGCCGGCATGACAGATACCTATGCGATCAGTGCCCACAGGCGATTGTTTGACCATACTCCGGATTTGCGATAGGCAGCGGTCGCCCGGCAAAAGTCGGGCAAATGCCCTTGTGGCTAGCCTATGCGTGGAACAGTGCGATGAACCTTTTTACCGATTTCGAAGCCAGGATTAAGACCGCCCTTGAACAGATTGATCTGGTCATGGAAAAGCGATCCGAGCTGGATTTCGGCCGCATCGCTATTGAGCCGCCGCGCGATCCAAGCCATGGCGATGTGGCGACCAATGCTGCAATGGTCCTGGCTAAGCCGCTGGGGACAAACCCCCGTGCCCTGGCGGAGATCATCACTGCCAAGCTGAAGGAAGATGCCGACGTCGCCGACGTCTCCGTTGCCGGTCCGGGCTTCATCAACATCAGGCTCGCGGTCGGCTATTGGCAGCGCATTCTGGCATCGATGATCGAGGCAGGCACCGACTACGGCCGCTCGACGCTTGGCGTCGGCAAGAGCGTCAATGTCGAATACGTCTCCGCTAATCCGACAGGTCCGATGCATGTCGGCCACTGCCGTGGCGCCGTTGTCGGCGACGCGCTGGCCAATCTGCTGTCCTTTGCCGGCTTCGACGTGGTGAAGGAATATTACATCAACGACGCCGGCTCGCAGATCGACGTCCTGGCTCGCTCGGTCTTCCTGCGCTACCGCGAGGCGCTCGGCGAGAAGATCGGCGAGATTCCGTCGGGTCTCTACCCGGGCGATTATCTCGTGCCCGTCGGCGAGTCACTGGCGCGTGACTACGGCGTCCGATTGCACAACATGCCGGAAGATCAGTGGATGCCGATCGTTAAGGATCGCACCATAGACGCAATGATGGTGATGATCCGCGAAGATCTCGCGGCCTTGAACGTGCATCACGACGTCTTCTTCTCCGAGCGGACGCTGCATGCCCACGGCGCTGCCGCGATCCGCACCGCAATCAACGATCTGACCTTCAAGGGCCATGTCTACAAGGGGACGCTGCCGCCACCGAAGGGCCAGCTGCCGGAAGACTGGGAGGATCGCGAACAGACTCTGTTCCGCTCGACTGAAGTCGGCGACGACATGGATCGCCCGCTSATCAAGTCGGACGGCTCSTACACCTATTTYGCCGCYGACGTYGCSTACTTCAAGAACAAGTTCGACCGCGGTTTCGASGAGATGATCTACGTGCTTGGCGCCGACCATGGGGGCTACGTCAAGCGCCTGGAAGCAGTCGCGCGCGGCGTCTCTGAAGGCAAGGCGAAGCTCACCGTTCTTCTGTGCCAGCTCGTCAAGCTGTTCCGCGACGGCGAGCCGGTGAAAATGTCGAAGCGCTCGGGTGATTTCGTCACGCTCCGCGATGTGGTTGAAGAAGTCGGCCGCGATTCGGTGCGCTTCATGATGCTTTACCGTAAGAGTTCGGAACCGCTGGACTTCGATTTCGCCAAAGTAACGGAGCAATCGAAAGACAATCCGGTCTTTTACGTGCAGTATGCTCATGCCCGTTGCATGTCCGTCTTCCGGCAGGCGAAAGGGGCGTTTTCCGACCTCGACGTATCCCCGGCGAACCTTGCCGCAGCGGTGTCCGAAATATCGGATCCCGCGGAATTACAGCTGGTTGCGAAGGTTGCGGAGTTCCCGAGGCTTGTCGAGTCGGCAGCCCAGTCACAGGAGCCGCATCGTGTGGTATTTTACCTCTACGATCTGGCAAGTTCTTTCCATGCGCATTGGAATAAAGGCAAGGATCAGGTAGACTTACGATTTATTAACGATAAGAGCCGAGAATCGAGTATAGCCAGACTAGGGCTGGTGTACGCCGTTGCGTCGGTTTTGAAGTCGGGACTTGCGATTGCAGGGACCGCTGCGCCGGAAGAGATGCGGTAGCGTCACCATTTACCCACAATGCGCTGGCACGAAACCTTTGCATTTGCGAGTGGATGAGTATGGCAGACAAACAGCGGGCGTATGACACGCGTAAGAATACGGACCTCTTTGCCGACGACGATCCTTTGGCGGAACTTGCGCGTATCGTCGGCTTTGAACCTCGCGTGGCGGCCAATACGGTCGCCGATGCTGCACGGCAGGAGCCTGCCTTCAATCTTGAAGACGAGTTGCTGCGCGAATTTGAGCGCTATGATGCTCCGCCTGCGCCTGCGGTTGTTGATTTGCCGATCGAGCCTGCCTTCGTCGAACCGGAGCCTGCATACGATGCCGAGCCCGTTGCGTATGACGTTTCGCCTGTTGCGGACCTGGGCCGCGAACACGAATTTCCCGTGGTCGAGCAGCAGTCTGATATGCGTACGGTTCTTTCCTCCGTCGACTGGGCAGCGTCCGCCGTGTCTCGGCCGGTTGAGCCGATATCCGGCGGTGCCCGTGACCTGATCGAGGAGTTGGAGCTTTCGATCAGTGCTGCTCCAACCCCGGTGCAGCCGGCAAAGGCGCCGCAATGGTCGGCCGCCAGCATCCGGTTGCCGATCGCCAATTTCCATCCCGCGCGTCGCGAAGAGCCTGTTGTCGCCGCGGATGTGTCGGCTCCAGCGCCCGTTGAGACTTACGAGCCGGTTGCCGCTTTGCCCGTGACCGAATTCGAAATGTCTGCGGCGGCGGGGTTCCCAGCGGAAATCGACCGCCACGAGACGTTCGAAACAGCAGCAGAGACACCGGCTGCTGAGCCGCTGATTGACCACGAGGCATTCGATCTGGCAGCCGCCGCAAAGGACGGTACGGTTCAGGCCGATGCCGCCTTGACAGAAGCGCCGCCTGCCGAACTCGACGATATCGCCTTCGACATCGATGACCTTCTTGAGGATGTTTCGCACTATCCGGTGCCGGAGCGTCAGGTCGCGGCGGTTTCCGCGGTGGAAGCTGCACCCGTTTCGCCGACGGTGTCTGCGCCGGTCTACGCACCCGAACAGGTCGTTCCCGTTGCAGCGGCGCCTGAACGCAAGCCGGAGCCGCAGCCCGCGGTCGCCAAGGCGCAGCCTGAAGCGGAAGACCCGTTCGCTGGGCATGATTTCGAACTCGACCTCGAAGGCATCGAGCTCGAGTTAGCCGATCTCGATTTCGTCGAGCCGGTCTTCGCCCGCGAGGTGGAACAGCCGAAACCGGCAGCGGCTGCGGCGGCCCACCAGCCGGCCCCGCGCCCCGCGTCTGCTATCCCGTCTGCCCCGGTGTATCAGGCACCGGCCGCTGTCTCCCGTGAACCGGCGGCGGTTGCCGCTGTGCCGGTCGCGGTGGCGCCGATCTCGACCGCATTTGCTGCCGATGCCGCTGACGAATTGCCGTTCGACCCGTCGATGATCTCGGACGCCGAGTATCATCCGGAAGCCGTCGAAGAAATGCATGTTCCGACGCTCCCACCGGTCGACAAGCCGCAACCGGTCGTCGCAACCTCCGACTTCGACTTCGACGTCGATGCCGAGATCGCCAATCTGCTCGCGCCTGCCAAGCCGATCGAAACGCCCGCAAGGGCGCCTGCCGAGGATTGGCGGACCCGCGCCCCGATGTCAGTGGCGCCGATTCCTGCAGCCGGCCAGCCGCCTCAGTCACAGGGATTCGACGAGTTCGAGCGGGCCCTCGAAGAGGATTTCCGCCGCAGCGTCAATGAGCCTCTGCAGCAGCGGCGCGAGAACATTTCCGAGGTTCAGATCCAATCGGCGAGCGATGCCGAGGATATGAGCCGCGCCCGATCGATGAAGCGCATGCTGGCGGCGGCCGCCGTTATCGTCGTCTTTGGAGGTGTGGCCTATGCAGGCTATTCGTTCCTGATGCGGGACGGCAGCATCGGAATTGCCTCCGGCGAGCCGCGCGTCATCACCGCCGACAAGGAGCCGGTGAAGGTCGTGCCCGAAAATCCGGGCGGCAAAACAGTGCCGAACCAAGACAAGGCCGTCTACGACAGTGTTGGCGGCGCCTCGGCCGAAGCGCCGAAGCAGAAGGCTCTGGTTTCAAGCGATGAACAGCCGGTTGATGTTGTTCAGCGTACGCTGACACCTGAAACGCTGCCGGAGGACAACGACAGCGATACTGCAGTGCCGCCAATGGCAACGCCGGTGGGCGATACCCAGGATCCACGTCTTTTGCCGACGCATGATGCCACGCAGGCTGCTGCTGACAATGCGGACGACGTCGATAAGGTGCCGGCTGTCTCTGCCCGCAAGGTCCGCACTATGATCGTCAAGCCGGACGGCACCCTGGTGGCTCGCGAGGAGCCGGCGTCGGAGCCGGAGCCCGCCCAGGCGACGCTTCCGAAGCCGACCACTGTGCAGACGCAAAAAATCACCGCGGGTGCCAAGCCGGCCGTCGCACCGGCTGTGACAGTGCCGTCTTCGGGCCAGATGACCTCCGCAGACATCCGCTCGACGCCTGTCGAAGGCGTAACGCCGTCTTCTGCGCAGGCTTCCGAGAATGTCCTTGCCAAGGCTGCCGCAGCAACGCCTGAGAACGTCGATCCGCCGGTACGTGCCGTAACAAGTACGAAGACCGACACCGCGCCGGTTCCGGCGACGCGCCCGGTCGCAGCCGCCGCACCCGCCGCACCTGCACCCGCCGTATCGGCACAGCCCGCGCCGAAGGACGTGGCGGCCGTATTGCCGCCGGCTGCAACGCAGCCTCAGCCGGCCACCGCCCCATCCGGCGGCTACGGCGTGCAAATTGCGTCGCTGCCCTCCGAAGCGGAGGCGAAGAAGTCCTATGCCAGCCTGTCGAAGAAATTCGCGGGCGTGCTCAGCGGCCGCAGCTACGAGATCCGCAAGGCGGAAGTCGCCGGCAAGGGGACGTTCTACCGCGTTCGCATTCCTGCTTCCTCCAAGGATGAAGCAGCGGCAATCTGCGAAAAGTATCGCGCCGCTGGCGGCTCGTGCCTTATTTCGAAGTAACGCTCGACACAAATCGATTGGAAACGGCGGGCAATGTCCCGCCGTTTTTTGTGAATGATGGTTGACGCCGCTCGTATTTCGGCCACGCACCACTATGATTCGAGTATGACCGAATCAAAAGCAATGATCCTGGGCTGCAGCGGCCTTTCCCTCACACCCGATGAAAAGGCCTTCTACAAGGCCGAACGCCCTTGGGGCTTCATTCTCTTCGGACGCAATATCTCCGAACCGCAGCAGATCAGCGATCTCGTCGCTGAAATGCGCGAAAGTGTCGGCTGGCACGCGCCGGTCCTGATTGACCAGGAAGGTGGGCGCGTACAGCGAATCCGTCCGCCGATCTTCCAGCACTACCCCTCTGGACAGCAGCTCGGCGACCTCTACCGCCAGGACAAAGCGCAAGGCAAGCGCGCCGCCTGGTTGATGTCGCGCCTGCACGCGTTCGACCTGTCGAAGTTGGGCATCAATATTGACTGCCTTCCGGTTCTCGACGTTCCGGTCGAAGGCGGCAGCAACGTCATTGGTAACCGTGCCTACGGCGGCGATCCGACGACAGTGACCGAGATGGGCATGGCGGCCGCCGAAGGGCTTAAGGCCGGTGGGCTGTTGCCTGTCATGAAGCACATGCCGGGCCATGGTCGCGGATTGGCCGATTCCCATCATGAATTGCCGGCTGTCGGCGTCTCGCTGGACGAGTTGGAAACGCATGATTTCCCGCCGTTCATTGCCATGCAGGACGAACTCCTGGCAATGACGTGTCATGTCGTCTTCACCGCGATCGATCCGGACAATCCGGCGACGACGTCCCGCAAGGTGATAGACGGGATCATTCGCAAGCGTATCGGTTTCAATGGCCTGTTGCTTTCCGATGATACGTCGATGAACGCACTGGCCGGATCGATCGGCGAGCGTGCAGCGAATATTATTGCGGGCGGATGCGATATCGTGCTGCATTGCAATGGGCATATGGACGAGATGCAACAGATCGTGGCCAACGTGCCGGTCCTCGATGGCAAGCCGCTTGAGCGGGCGACGGCAGTGGAGAGTGGCTTTCCGACGCCTGACGCAACGCAGGAGGCTACGATCCGGGCCGAGTTCGATGGAATGTTTGCGACGGTCTGATCGCAGAAGGAGCACGGCGCGTGAACACGACAAAAGCCCCGGAACGGCTACGGGCGGCCGTAGCGCCGATGGATAAGCTTTGGCAGGACAATAGTGTCGAACGCGCGTCCAACGACCCGGCGCTGCTGATCGACGTTGCGGGCTTCGAAGGCCCGCTTGACCTTCTGCTTTATCTCGCTCGCAACCAGAAAGTCGATTTGTCACGCATTTCGGTCCTGGCGCTTGCCGAACAGTACTTGCAGTTCATCGACAGCGCGCGACGCATCCGGATTGAGCTTGCAGCCGACTACCTCGTCATGGCGGCATGGCTGGCCTATTTGAAGTCGCGGCTGCTCATACCCCAGCAGGCCAAGGAAGACGGCCCATCGGGCGAGGAAATGGCGGCAGCGCTTGCCTTCCGCCTGAAACGCCTGGAGGCAATGCGAGAGGCCGCCGGCGGGCTGATCAATCGAAATCGCCTCGGTCGCGATGTGTTCGCGCGTGGTGCTCCGGAGCATATTCCGGATCGGCCGCGGTCTGCTTACGATGCCAGTCTCTACGATCTGCTGACAGCCTATGCCTCGCTGCGCCAGCGTCAGGCCGTGAGCCAGGTCACGATTGCGCGTCGCAACGTCTGGTCGCTGACCGATGCCCGCGAACTGCTGACGCGCCTGATCGGTGAAATTGTCGATTGGACAGCGCTTGAACAGCATCTATATCGCTACATGGCGTCCCCCGAAGATCGAGTGACAGCGATTGCCAGCGCCTTTGCCGCGTCGCTGGAGCTGGTGCGCGAGGGTAAGCTGGAGATCCGCCAGGACGGCGCTTTCCAGCCGATATACCTGCGGCGAGGACCAAGACATGCGACACTACAGATCGTCGAACAGGAGCAACCGGCTTGACTGATCTCGAAGATGCAATCGACCGCGAAAGCGACGGGGAGGCGACCGAGGACCTCCGTGCGGAGGCTGAGGCCGAGCGCATCGCCGAAGCCCTGGTTTTCGCGTCTGCACAGCCTGTGTCTGAAGGCTTCATCGCCGACAGGCTGTCGAGGGTATTCAACGTTCGCGCCATCATGCTGCGGCTGAAGGATCAGTATGCGCATCGCGGCGTCAACCTTGTGCAGGTCGATGACGCGTGGGCTTTCCGCACCGCCGCCGACTTGTCCTTCGTCATCCGCAGCGACGAGGACGAGGTAAGGAAGCTCTCGCGCGCGGCCTTGGAGGTCCTCGCGATCATAGCCTATCACCAGCCGGTGACGCGTGCCGAGATCGAGGATATCCGCGGCGTGCAAACCTCTCGCGGCACGCTTGATGTCCTGATGGAGGCAGGTTGGGTTCGCTTTCGTGGTCGCCGCCGCACGCCCGGCAGGCCGGTGACACTCGGAACCACGCGCGACTTTCTCGACCACTTTGGGCTGGAGGAACTGCGCGATCTTCCGGGAATCGAAGAGCTGAAGGGAGCAGGCCTGCTCTCCGGTCGCATCCCCGCAAATTTCAACATCCCGTCACCGCTGATGAGTGACGAGCTGACCGAGGACGAAGATCCGATTACGCAGCTGGATCTCGAGGAGCTTGGCCTTCTGGCGCCCGGCGGTGCAGCCGAAGAATAGTTCGACTTGTCTTTGTTTCGCCACTGATGGCGAAAACAATGCGCATCCGAACTTTTCGAAGACTGGACGACTTGTCACAATGGGCGATCCCGTGACATTAAGCATCAATCCAAGGCGAATTTAGATGTTGGAATTGATGCTGGAAATTCTTACATCAAGAGACATCGCAACAGGGAGTTAGCGTAATGGGTTCTTTTAGCATGTGGCACTGGCTGATCGTTCTGGTCATCGTGCTGTTGTTGTTCGGTCGCGGCAAGATTCCGGAACTGATGGGTGACGTCGCCAAGGGCATCAAGAGTTTCAAGAAGGGCATTACCGAGGATGACGCCCCGGAGGCCACGACCACCGGCAAGACCGTCGATCACAAGGCCGACGAAACGAAGTAACTACGTCCGGGCAAACGCAGCCCCCGCGTTTCCCGCCCAGGAGCCTTGAATGTTCGATATTGGCTGGACCGAGCTGCTTGTCATCGCGGTCGTACTGATTGTAGTGGTTGGTCCCAAGGATCTGCCGCCGATGCTTCGTGCGTTCGGAAAAATGATGCAGCGTGCCCGAAAGGTCGCAGGCGAATTCCGGGCTCAGTTTGATGAAGCGTTGCGTGAGGCGGATCTGGATGACGTCCGGCAGACTTTGAGCGATGCGCAGAAGCTGAACCCTGTCAACAGTCTGCGCGAAGCCATGAACCCGCTCAGGCAGATGGGCAATGAAATCAAGGCCGACCTGCAGAAGTCGACGACGGTGGAAAACAAGACCGAAGTCCCGCCGACTGTCATGTCTACCCCTGAGCCTTCGATGATCCTGCCGGAGACACCTCCCGTCATGTCGCCTCCGACGCCTCAGGCGGCTGTCGCAGCTGAAATGCCAGGCACCTCCGTTTCGGCGACGCCAAAGGCAGCGCGCAAGCCACGCGCCAAAGCAGCGGACAAGGCCGATGCTGCTGCGGCCATTGCCGTTGTTCCGGCCGAAAAGCCCAAGCGGGCACCATCAAAAACCACGGCAGCAAAGAACCCGACAGCCGTCGCCGTCGAGGCCACAGCCGCTCCGAAGAAGACGGCAGCGAAAAAGAAGAAGGACGACGCATGAGCGGTGATATCGAAGACAAGCCGCAGCCGTTGATCGAGCACCTGATGGAGCTGCGCAAGCGGCTCATGTGGTCGATCGGTGCGTTTTTCATTGCCTTCATCGTGTGCTTCGTATTTGCCAAGCATCTCTTCAATGCCCTGGTCTTTCCATACAAATGGGCGGTCATCTGGGCGCATCTCGATGTGTCCAAGGCGCAGCTTATTTACACTGCACCCCAGGAATTCTTCTTCACGCAGGTGAAGGTCGCGATGTTCGGGGGTCTTGTGATCGCCTTCCCGATCATCGCTGCGCAGATCTACAAGTTCGTGGCGCCCGGCCTCTACAAAAACGAGCGCGCCGCTTTCCTGCCGTTTCTGATCGCGTCGCCGGTGCTGTTCCTCATGGGCGCATCCCTGGTCTATTTCTTCTTCACGCCGATGGTCATGTGGTTCTTCCTGACCATGCAGCAGGCGCCGGGCGAGGGCGATGTCGCGATCTCGCTGTTGCCGAAGGTATCCGAATATCTCAGTCTCATCATGACGCTGGTCTTCTCCTTCGGCCTCGTGTTCCAGCTCCCTGTGATCACAACCCTGCTGGCACGTGTCGGACTTCTGACGTCGGATTGGCTTCGGGAGAAGCGGAAGTTCGCGATCGTGCTCGCATTCGTTGTCGCGGCGGTGCTGACGCCCCCCGATCCGATGTCCCAGATCGGCCTTGCACTGCCGACCATCATTCTCTACGAGATTTCCATCTACGCGGCGCGACTCGTGGAGCGCCAGCGTGCTCGTGAGACGGTCAAAGAGGCTGACGGGTCCGCGGACGTTGCCAAGACGGACAGCGTCTGAGCGGTCCTCCCGAAATTCTCTCGATGAGCGCTTCCGAACATCCGGTCGAAGCCCGGTCAGGCTTTGACCGGGTTATCCCTTTTGCAACGACCTGGAACGACAATGCTCGATATCAAATGGATCCGTGAGAATCCCGAAGCGCTGGACGCAGCCCTTGCCAAGCGTGGCGCCGTGCCCTTGTCCGAAAGCCTGGTCGCGCTTGACGAGAAACGCCGCTCCGCCGTTCAGAAGGTGCAGGACATGCAGTCCCGCCGCAACGCCGCCTCGAAGGAAATCGGCGCGGCGATGGCGCAGAAAAACGGCGAGCTTGCCGAAAAGCTGAAGGCGGAAGTCAGTGACCTCAAGGTGCTGCTTCCAGCGGCTGAAGAGGACGACCGCAAGTTTTCGGAAGAACTCAACGACGCGCTTGCGCGCATCCCGAACATCCCGCACGACGACGTCCCGGTCGGCGAGGATGAGCATGGCAACGTGGTCGCCCACGTGGTGGGGGAAAAGCCGCGCTGGAACCACACGCCAAAGGAACACTACGAAATCGGCGAAGCGCTCGGCTACATGGATTTCGAAAAGGCTGCGAAGCTCTCCGGCTCGCGCTTCACGGTGCTCACGGGCCCTTTGGCGCGTTTGGAGCGAGCGCTCGGCCAGTTCATGATCGACCTCCATACGAGCGAGCACGGTTACACCGAAGTCAGCTCTCCCCTGATGGTGCGCGCCGAAGCGCTGTTCGGCACCGGCAACCTGCCGAAGTTCGAGGAAGATCTCTTCAGGACGACTGATGGCCGCTACCTCATTCCGACCGCCGAGGTGACACTCACCAACCTTGTGCGGGAGGAAATCCTCGATCACGAAAAGCTGCCGCTTCGTTTCACCGCCCTGACGCCGTCCTTCCGCTCCGAGGCGGGTTCGGCCGGGCGCGACACGCGCGGCATGCTGCGCCAGCACCAGTTCTGGAAGTGCGAACTCGTATCGATCACCGATGCCGAGAGCTCGATCGCAGAGCACGAGCGCATGACGGCCTGCGCCGAAGAAGTTCTGAAGCGGCTTGGCCTGCATTTCCGCACGATGACGCTCTGCACTGGCGATATGGGCTTCGGCTCGCGCAAGACCTACGACCTGGAGGTCTGGTTGCCGGGACAGAATACCTATCGCGAAATCTCGTCCTGCTCCGTCTGCGGCGATTTCCAGGCGCGCCGTATGAATGCGCGCTATCGCGGCAAAGAAGACAAGGCGACGAAGTTCGTTCACACGCTGAACGGTTCGGGGACGGCGGTTGGACGCTGCCTGATCGCAGTACTCGAAAATTATCTCAACGAAGACGGCTCCGTCACGGTGCCGGACGCGCTGCTGCCATACATGGGCGGCTTGACGAAGATCGAACGGGCAGCTTGAGACGATGCGCATTCTGCTCACCAACGACGACGGCATTCATGCAGAAGGCCTCGCAACGCTGGAACGGATTGCGCGCACACTCTCCGACGATGTTTGGATTGTCGCACCTGAAACGGACCAGAGCGGCCTTGCGCATTCGCTGAGCCTCTCCGAGCCGTTGCGCCTGCGCAAGATATCCGACAAGCACTTTGCGCTGAGGGGCACGCCGACCGATTGTGTMATCATGGGTATCAAGCAGGTCATGGAACTGAAGCCGGACCTCGTGCTCTCGGGCGTCAATTCCGGCTCCAACGTTGCCGACGACGTTACCTATTCGGGAACGATCGCCGGGGCCATCGAAGGCACGATGCAGGGCGTGCGCTCCGTCGCCTTGAGCCAGGCTTATCTCCATGAGGACGGTGCACGCATCGTTCCTTGGGACGTCTGCGAGGCGCACGCGCCAGCACTACTCGAAAAGCTGATATCGCTCGATCTGCCAGAGGGGACCTTCCTCAATCTCAACTTCCCGAACTGTCGGCCCGAAGAGGTCGAGGGCGTTGAGGTGACGGCGCAGGGCAAGCTTGCCTTCAACCTGCAGGTTGACGCCCGCGCCGATGGCCGCGGATTTCCCTACTATTGGTTGAAGTTCGGAGAGCGTGCCGGCGCCTTCATTGAGGGCACGGATATTCACGCCCTCAAACATCGCAAGGTTTCGGTAACACCTTTGAAACTGGATCTGACTGATTATTCCGTACAGGACCGCGTGAGGCGGACGCTTTCGGGTACGGAGTAAATCGCATTGACGTCACGTCTGATGGAGAAGGAAGGGTTTGCCGCGCTCGTTCTGAGGCTGCGTGCGGAAGGCGTGTCCGATATCGACCTGCTGACCGCCGTCGAGCAAACGCCGCGCTCGCTTTTTGTGCCGCCGCAGTTTGCGGAACAGGCCTATTCCAGCCGTACAATCCCCATCGAATGCGGATCCTTCCTCGAGGGCGCCGATCTGGCGGTGCGCGTCCTGCATAGCCTCAAGGTCAAGCCTGGCCAGCGCGTCCTGGAAATCGGCACGGGCAGCGGTTTCATGACGGCCGTCATGGCCCGCATGACCGAACGCGTTCTGACGATCGACCGCTACAAGACGCTCGCGAGCAACGCGCAGCGGCGCATCGAGTCGATGGGGATCCGCAATGTCATTGTCCGTCAGGCAGATGGCAGCGCCGGCCTGCAGGGCGAGGGGACCTTCGATCGCATACTGGTCACCGCAGCATTCAATGCGATGCCGCGCTTTTATGCGGACCAGCTTGTATCGGGCGGCTCGATGATCGCCCCGCTGATGATTTCGGACACGGAATGCCGTCTTGTGCGCTTGACGAAGACCGGCAGTCGTTTCGAGCGCGAAGAGCTGTTCAACTCTCCCTACCTGCCCATCGTGCCGCGCATTGCATCCCAGCTCTGAACGCCTCGTGCGTCTATGGTTAGCAATCTCTCAAAAAAATCGCACTGATTCCTACGCCTTAACCGGGTGGTAATACTAACGCGCTTTAATAATCCCACAAACGGTTGCGTCATTTAGTGGGTCGAGTCATGCGTTTCAGTCTTTCGCCAAAGTTCGGGAAGTCTGCCAGTAATGTCCTGATTGCGGCTTTCCTGGCGAGTGTCGCAACGGGATGCAGTTCCGATGTGACACGTTTCGGCGGTCTGTTTTCTTCGTCCGGTCAGGACCAGTTGACGACCGGTTCCATTCCGCGCAGAAGCGCCAGCGGCTTGCAGGCTGATCCTGTGCCGCAAGCGGATTTGCAAGGTGGCTATTCGGCAGGCGGTCAGGCGATGAGCCAATCTTATCCGGCCCAGCCCGCTTACGGCTCCAGCGCCCGCATGGCCTCGGCTCCCGTCTCCGTGCAGCGATCGGAACTTTCAGCACCAGGCACGGTCGCGCCGGTCCGCGAAAAGCAAGTCGCGCTCGCTCAGCCTTTCCCCGCGTCGACCACACCCACGAGATCTGCGTCGGTCTTGGTGCCGCCGAAGGTGGACACGGACGCGATCGTCACCGGTACGACACCTAAGGTGTCCGGCTGGTCCTCCACAAACGCACCGTCCGTGACGCTCCGGCCCGGCGAGAGCGTTGCGATACTCGCCAAGCGCTACGGTGTTCCGGAGAAGGAAATTCTGCGTGCCAACGGCCTGAAGACGGCTTCCGCCGCCAAGCCCGGTCAAGTCGTCCTGATCCCGACCTACAATGGAGGCAATGCCGCCAAGGCATCGGCCCAGGCCGCCGACCTCTCGAAGAACGGCCAGTCGCCACAGCCCGGCAAATCGCACGAGCAAAACCTCGCGGTTGTTCCTGGAGCAAATTCCGCCCGCGACAAGTCGTTGGCGAACGCCGATCCGACCAGCAAGGCGCCGGGCGCGGGCAAGAGCCCGAAGGGCGCAGGTGGCACCTATGTCGTAAAGCCGGGTGACTCGCTTGCCAAGATTGCCAGGGCGACCGGCAGCAGCATCGATGAGCTGAAGGCTGCAAACAACCTTTCGGCCGGTTCGATCCGCATTGGCCAGGAACTCAACTTGCCGAATGGCGCCAGCTCCCCGGATGGCATGAAGACGGCGTCGATCCCGGCCAAGGCCGAGCCGAAGCCGGTCGCGCAGCCAGCGGCTGCAACGGCCACGGCAGCCGCTCAGCCGGCCACCTACAAGGCACCGGTCGCGACCGAAACCGTCGATGAAGCCGCCAAGAAGGAGGTTGCGTCCGCTGCCCCCGAGGCGACCGGAATCTCCAAGTATCGCTGGCCAGTCCGTGGAGCGGTCATCGCCGCCTACGGGGCCAATGTGAACGGCAGCCGAAACGACGGTATCGACATCTCCGTGCCGCAGGGCACGCCGATCAAGGCCGCCGAAAACGGTGTGGTCATCTATGCCGGCAACGGCCTGAAGGAGCTCGGCAACACAGTTCTCGTGCGCCACGATGACGGTACCGTCACGGTCTACGGCAATGCCGACACGCTGAGCGTTGCCCGTGGCCAAAAGATCCAGCGCGGCCAGACGGTCGCAGTCTCCGGCATGAGCGGCAACGTCAAGCAGCCGCAGGTTCACTTCGAAGTCCGCAAGGACGCGACCCCTGTGAACCCGATCACTTTCCTCGAATAGGTATTGCGTCTCGAGGACTATGCAAAAGCCCGGCCGAAAGCCGGGCTTTTGTCGTTTGGAGGAGCATCCTCGGCGTTTCAGGCGCGATCGAGAAGGATCCGCATGCGGCCGGCGAGATCCTGAATATACTGCCACGCGACGCGGCCGGAGCGCGCCCCGCGCGTCGTTGCCCATTCGAGCGCTTCCGCGTGCATCCTCTGGCGGTCATGGGTCAGCTTGAAATGATCGGCATAGCCATCGATCATTGTCAGGTAGTCCTCCTGGCTGCACTTGTGGAAGCCGAGCCAGAGGCCGAAGCGGTCGGAAAGCGACACCTTCTCTTCGACCGCCTCGGACGGATTGATCGCGGTCGACTGCTCGTTCTCCATCATGTTGCGTGGCAGCAGGTGCCGGCGGTTGGAGGTCGCATAGAACAGCACGTTGTCCGGCCGGCCCTCGACGCCGCCGTCAAGCGCCGCCTTCAGCGACTTGTAGGCGGTATCGTCGTGGTCGAAGGACAGATCGTCGCAGAAGACGATGACGCGGTGGGGTGTGTCCTTGAGCAGGTCAAGCAGCGTCGGCAGGCTGGCGATATCCTCGCGGTGGACTTCGACCAGCTTCAACAAGACGCCGCTTTCGCTCCTGACATCCTCGTGCACGGCCTTCACCAGCGAGGATTTACCCATGCCGCGCGCGCCCCAAAGAAGAACGTTGTTGGCCGGGTACCCATCGGCGAAGCGAACAGTGTTCTCGTGCAGGATATCGCGCACACGGTCGACGCCGCGGATGAGCTTCAGGGCGACACGGTTCGGCCGCGCGACGGGCTGGAGGTGGAGGCGGGCAGGAGACCACACGAAGCAGTCTGCCGCGTCCCAGTCGTTGGCTCCGGGCGCCGGGCCAGCAAGGCGCTCGACAGCATCCGCCAGACGGCGCAGTTCCGCCAGAATGACGCTATTATTCAACTCTTCGGTCATGGCGGCTCCTCCCGGATGCAGTTTATTGATTTCGCTGGGAGGTAGCATGGCCTTTTGCCAGCGGAAAGGTTAAGAGGCACTGGAATCGGTACGGTTTCCAGCTGTTTCTGTTGCAATCGCAAAGACCATAATTATAGTCCGGCCACCCGAGAAATGGCGACGTTTCGCCACCGGAAAAGTTTTGAGGAGTTTAGCATGTTCATCACCCCGGCATTCGCCCAGGCCGCAACCGACACCGCGGCGTCGCCGTTCGGTTCGGGCTTTGAAATGATCATCCTGTTCGTGCCGCTGATGGTCGTCTGGTATTTCCTGTTGATCCGTCCACAGCGCTCCCAGGCAAAGAAGCGCGAGGAGACGTTGAAGGCGATCCGTCGCGGCGACCAGGTCGTCACCGGTGGCGGTCTCGTCGGCAAGGTCACCAAGGTCATTGACGACAAGGAAGTCGAAGTGGAAATTGCCGATGGCGTGCGCGTTCGCGTCGTCCGCACCGGTATCTCCGAAGTCCGCGTCAAGGGCGAACCTGTAAAGGCAGACGCCGCGTAACAGAGACCATACATATCCGCGAACCGGATTGCCCGGATCTGAAATAGTCGAGAGAAAATGCTTCATTTTTCCCGCTGGAAGACCGTTCTGATCATGTTCGTGGTTCTGGTGGCCGTGATGGTTGCGGCCCCCAATCTCTTGTCGGACAGGAAACTCGGCTTTTTGCCGTCCTGGCTGCCCCACAATCGCGTCGCCCTGGGGGCGGACCTGCAGGGCGGCACGCATCTGGTCTTCCAGATCGAGCGCGCCGATATCGCCAGGGAGCGGCTAGAGAGTACGGTTCGCGAGATCAGCGGCACGCTGCGCCGGGCCAACATTCGCTATACGGGGCTGACAGGCAACGATCAGACCGTTACCGTGAAGATCACCGATCCGAACCAGGTTCAGGTGGCAATCGATTCCCTCAAGGGCCTGACTGCGACCACCAAGAGCGGCTTGCTCGGTGGTTCGAGCCAGAACGTCAGGCTGCAGCAGAGCGATGGCGGCCAACTCACCCTTCAGATTGGCGACACCGCGATCGAGAGCGGCATAGCCGCTGCGCAGGCGCAGTCCGTGGAGATCGTCCGTCGCCGCATTGCTGAGGCAGGCAGCGCTGATTTCGAGGTTCGGGCCGAAGGCGCAGATCGGATCGATGTGCAGGTATTCGGCGCCGTCGACGCCGAGCGCTTGAAGGGAATTCTGAACGAACCCGCCAAGCTCTCCGTTCGGATGATCGACGAGAGCATGTCGGGCCAGGACGCGCTTGGTGGACGCTGGCCGGCGACCTCGGAGGTACTCTACTCGCTGGACGACCCGCCGATTCCCTATCTCGTTGACCGCACGGACTTTATCGCGGCCAAGAACATCACCGACGTGCAATCGGCGGCGGATGCTCAGACGCAGGCGGTGTCGATCAGCTACAAGCTCGATGCGGAAGGGACTGAGCGTCTGGCGCAGAAGACGCGGCAGAATATCGGCCGCCATCTCGCGATCATCTTCGATGGTCAGGTGATGGCAGCACCGCTCATCACCGCCCCGATCGTCGACGGCACGGGTATCATCCCCGTCAGCTTTACCGAAGACGGAGCATACGATCTCGCACTGATGCTGAGAGCTGGGGCACTGCCCGCCACGCTGACGACCGTCGAAGAACGCACTGTCAGCCCTGCTCTTGGCGCTGAATCGACACGGGCGGGCCTCCTGGCCGGGGTCGTGGCGGCGATGCTGGTGATAGGCCTGATGTTCGGCTTCTATCGCGGATTGGGTATCATCGCCGCGCTTTCGCTGCTGCTGAATCTTATCCTGATTCTCGCCGTGATGAGCCTGATAAGCGCGACCCTGACGTTGCCCGGAATAGCCGGCATCGTCCTCATCATGGGCATGGCCGTTGATGCCAATGTTCTGATTTACGAACGCATTCGCGAAGAGGCCAAGAGCGGCCGTCCGTTTGCCGAGGCGATCGAGAGCGGCTTCTCCAAGGCGATCATGACGATCCTCGATGCGAACGTCACGATCTTCATTGCGGCCGTGATCCTCTATTTCCTGGGCAACGACGCAGTCCGCGGCTTCGCGGTGACGCTTGCCGCCGGCATCGTGACGACTGTTTTCACAGCCGTCACGCTGACACGCTGGATTGTCGTAACCTGGCTTCACAGACGTCACCCGAAGCATTTGCCCAAGGATGTTCACACAGGCATCTTCGACCACGCAAACATTCGCTTTATGGGGATCCGCCGCTACACGTTTACCGTATCGGCGGCCTTGTCGATTGCTGCGATGATCGGATTCGCCACCGTCGGCATGCATCTCGGCGTCGATTTTGCCGGCGGCTCGATCGTAGAGGTCAAGGCAAGGCAGGGCGCAGCCGACACTGACGATATCCGCGCGCGCCTCAGCGATCTGAATATCGGCAATATTTCGGCTCGTCGCCTCGAGGATACCTCAAGCGCGTTGATCCAGCTGGAGTCCCAGGGTGGCGGTGAGAATGCCGAGCAATCGGCGATCACGCTGGTGCGCGATGAGCTCGGTCAGGACTATGATTTCCGCCGCGTCGAAGTCGTCGGTCCGGCGATATCGGGCGAACTGACGAGGGCCGCGACACTTGGCGTTTTGGCCTCGCTCTTGGTCATCCTCATCTATATCTGGGCACGCTTCGAATGGCAGTTCGCCGTAGGTGCTATCGTGGCGACGCTGCATGACATCATCCTCATGCTGGGCCTATTCGTCCTCACAGGAATAGAGTTCAATCTGACGAGCGTGGCGGCACTCCTGACGATCGTCGGCTACTCCTTGAACGACACCGTGGTGGTCTACGACCGATTGCGCGAAAATCTGAAGCGCTACCGAAAGATGCCGCTGCCGATCCTGATCGACGCGTCCATCAATCAGACGCTGTCACGCACGGTCTTGACGGCGGCGACCACGCTGCTCGCGCTCGCGGCACTTTCGCTTTTCGGCGGCGAGGTTATTCGCTCGTTTGCATTCGTCATGCTCATCGGCGTTGCCCTGGGCACTTTCTCCTCCATTTACATCGCAGCACCGGTGCTGATTGTTTTCAAACTTCGCCCGGATGCGCTCGACAATGATCAAGACAAGAAAGCAGCGGAACCGGATTCCCGATCCGGCAATCCGGCAGTGTGAGAATATGGCTAGAGGCATAGAAATACGTGAGGCGCATTTTCCCGGACGCGCCCCGATCGACACTTACGGAAATGGCGGCTTCCGTTTTGCCGATATGTCGCATCGCGGTTCGATCCTCTGCCTGCCCTCCGGCATCCATGGCTGGGACATGGATGCGACGAAACCGCTGTCGATCGAGAATTTCCAGCGGGTCCTCGCCGAGGCGGGCGATATCGAGTTCCTGCTGGTCGGCACAGGCGTTGACATGCGGTTGATACCGGCCGATCTGAAGGCGGCGCTCAAAGCCGCCGGGATCTCCTCCGATCCGATGAATACCGGCGCGGCGGTGCGCACATTCAACATCATGCTTCTGGAATCCCGCGCTGTGGCCGCGGCATTGATCGCGGTTTGAGCATGGCCGATCTGTTGTCGAAGAACCAGGATATCTGCCTGGCGATGCTGCGCGACAGCGATCGCGACCGCTATCTTGCCTGCCTTTTGTCACCGCTGGACAAGCGCGGCGCTCTGGCGGCACTCTATGCCTTCAACGCAGAGCTTGCCCGCATCCGCGACCTCGTCCACGAACCGCTTCCCGGTGAAGTGCGCATGCAATACTGGCGTGATCTTCTGGAAGGCAATGCGCATGGAGCGACGGAAGCAAACCCGGTTGCGTCTGCTCTGTTGTCGGCAATCGAGGCCTACCGCTTGCCTCGGCAGACGCTTGTCGACATGATCGATGCGCGCATTTTCGATCTCTACGATGATCCGATGGAGACGCGCGTCTCACTGGAAGGTTATGCCGGTGAAACGGCGTCGGCCCTGATCCAACTCGCAAGTCTCGTGCTTGGGCCGGAGGACGCGGTGCGCTCCGCCGAAGCCGCCGGCCATGCGGGGGTGGCCCAGGCGATCGCCGGGTTGCTTCTGCTAATGCCGCTGCATCGTCATCGGGGCCAACTTTACATTCCTCTGGAAATTCTCGCTGCGACCGGTCTCGACCGAGACACGTTTCTCGCGGGGCCCGACAAGATGCGCATTTCCGCGGCGATCGAGGCTTTTGCCGGGCTCGGGCGCGATCATCTCGAAAGGGCGAGAGGCGTCTCGATCTCATCTGTCGTGTTTCCTGCCTTTCTGCCCGCCACGTTGGCGGGGCCCGTCCTTGTCAAGGCACAGAAGGCTGGCGCGGCGCTGTTCGAGCGGTCGCTTCAACAATCTCAGTGGCGCCGGCAGATCAGCATGACGCGGGCCCTCATGCGGAAGAAAATCTGATGCTGTTTAAACTCGCGCAAGCCTCGTGCGCTATGATGGTCGTTGTTGCCAGTTTTGAACGGAGAGCGGCGTGAGCATTATCGTCTGGTGCGTTCTTTTTGCCATCGTGATCGTTATCGCTTTTATCTGCGTGCGCATGGCCGCACGGAACCAGGAAGAGGGCTTGCACGATACCGGGCTCGCGATCATCGAGTTCAATCGTGCATTCCCCAACGAGGCGATCCGCCAGCTGCAGGCGACCGCCAACGGCCAGGCCGTGTTCGTCCGCCTGCACGACAACAAGGCGGGCCTCATGCGCAACATGCTCAGACATTATGCCTGCCACCTCATCGAGCCGGGCAGGGTGCGTGTCTTGAGCTCTGAAACAGGCAAGGGATTGACCATCGAATTCCTCGACGCCCCCCACCATAACGGCACGTTCGAGTTTGCCTCGCCCAAGGAGGCATCGGAAGTTTCGCTCTGGCTGCTCGGCAATTATGTCGCCGAGCCGGACAGGGAGGTTCAGGCGAGCATTCCCACAGCCGCCAACCGCCACTAGGGCCATAGGGACGGGGTGGCCCTTGCTGGCGCAGCGATGGATTGAAGCAGTGCCTCATCCGGTTTGATGAGTTGCCTGCCGCCGTTTTGCGTTGCCTTGCCACCCAAACAAGTGCAAGATTTAAATCATCTGGCAAACGTTTGTACGCGGTTCACAACGCGATGGAGGTGCAAGATGGTTCTCGCAATCAATGATATCGCTCCAGATTTTGAAGCCCAGACCACCCAAGGAAAGATTAGTTTTCACGACTGGATCGGTAATTCCTGGGCCGTGCTGTTTTCCCATCCCAAGGATTTTACGCCTGTATGTACGACGGAGCTCGGCTACATGGCCAAGATCAAGCCCGAGTTCGATAGGCGCGACGTCAAGATCATCGGCCTCTCGGTCGATCCACTGGAACGCCATGCCGGCTGGCTGAAGGACATCGAAGAGACGCAGGGCGTCAGGCCGAACTATCCGATGATCGCGGACATCGATTACGCGGTGTCGAAGCTCTACAACATGCTGCCGGCTCTGGTCTCCGGCGATCCGACCGACCGTACCGCTGCCGACAATCAGACGGTGCGCAACGTCTTTGTCATTGGTCCCGACAAGAAGATCAAGCTGATCCTCGTCTATCCCATGACCACCGGGCGAAATTTCGATGAGGTGCTGCGTGTCATCGATTCCCTGCAGCTGACGGCCAAGCACAAGGTTGCGACGCCTGTGAACTGGAAGCAAGGCGAGGATGTCTTCATCGCTGGCTCGGTCTCCGACGACGACGCCAAGAAGCAGTATCCGCAAGGCTGGGCCGCTCCGAAGCCTTATATCCGGATCGTGCCGCAGCCGCACGGATAGCCGGGTCGCAGGGTCACTCTAAACGGAAGCAGGAGATGAGGATGATCTTCCGTCAGCTTTTCGATCCCGCGTCGAGTACCTATTCGTATCTGCTGGCAAGCAGACAGGGCGGCGAGGCGCTGATCATCGATCCAGTTCTCGAGAAGGTCGATCGCTATCTGCAGCTCGTGCACGAGCTGGACCTCAAGCTCGTCAAGGCGGTGGATACTCACCTCCATGCCGACCACATCACCGGTCTTGGCGCCCTGCGCGACAAGACCCACTGCATTACCGTCATGGGCGAGCAGACGAAGGCCGATATCGTCTCCATGCGTCTCTCGGACAACGACAAGCTTACGATCGAAGGCCTGTCGCTTGATGTCATATACACGCCCGGTCACACGGACGATTCATACAGTTTTGCGCTACCTGACCGGGTGTTCACCGGCGATACGCTGCTCATTCGCGGGACCGGCCGCACCGATTTCCAGAACGGCGATCCGCGGGCGCAATTCGAATCCATCTTCGGGCGCCTTCTGAAACTGCCCGATACCACGTTGGTCTACCCCGCCCACGACTACAAGGGCGACACGGTCTCGACGATTGGCGAGGAGAAGGCATACAATCCGCGTCTGCAGGTGCGCTCGGTCGATGAATATGCCGACGTGATGAACAACCTGAAGCTCGCCAACCCGAAGATGATGGATGTTGCCGTGCCGGCCAACATGCACGTCGGGCTGAATCAGGAAGAGGTCGTCCGTCATGGCTGGGTACTGACGGCCCAGCAGGCGCTAGGGCTTCTCGGCGATGCCAATGTTGCCCTGATCGATCTGCGCGAAAACGGCGAACGGCAGCGAAATGGCACGATCCCGGGCTCGCTGCATGTTCCCTATCCCGACCTGGAGGAAAACATCGGGGACGGCGGCATGCTGCATGCGCTGGCGCAATCCACCAACAAGCGCCTCGTCTTCTATTGCGCCTTCGGCGAACGTTCGGCGATGGCGGTTCAAGCCGCGCACGACGCCGGGCTTGCGTCTGCCTTTCATATCCAAGGCGGCATCGACGCCTGGAAGAAGGCAAGCGGCCCGGTCACTCACTGACACGACGAGAAGGCGGACCCGTAAGTATCCGCCGCCTTGGAATCAGGCTGTTTCAGCCAGGTGCACGGTATGGCCGAGCCAGTCCGCGCAATCGGCAAGTGCGCGCTTGGCGATCAGCTGCCGTTTCATGATCGTCTTGTCCTTGCCTCGGAAGCGCTTGACGCCCTCCGGCTTGACGATCGAGCCCGGCTCAAGCTCCGGGAACAGGCCGAAGTTGATATTCATCGGCTGGAACGAACGCTTGCCGGGCTCTTCGTCGGTGACGAGATGCCCACCGGTAATGTGACCAAGCAGCGAGCCGAGCGCCGTGGTCGCAGGAGGCAGCGATGTTGCCTCGCCCTTGCGCTCCGCCGCCGCGAAACGACCTGCCAGCAGGCCGATGCTGGCACTCTCGACATAGCCTTCGCAGCCTGTGATCTGGCCGGCGAAGCGTAGGCCGGGCCGGGATTTCAGCGTCAGCGAAGAGTCCAGCAGCGTTGGCGAATTGATGTAGGTATTGCGATGAAGGCCGCCGAGGCGGGCGAATTCCGCATTCTGCAGGCCTGGAATCATCCGGAAGATATCCGCCTGAGCGCCGTACTTCAGCTTCGTCTGGAAGCCGACCATATTGTAAAGCGTTCCAAGCGCATTGTCCTGACGCAGCTGAACGACCGCATAGGCCTTCACGGTCGGGTTATGGGAGTTCGTCAGTCCCATCGGTTTCATCGGGCCGTGGCGCAGCGTTTCACGCCCGCGCTCGGCCATGACTTCGATCGGCAGGCAGCCGTCGAAATAGGGCGTGCCTTCCCATTCCTTGAAGCCGACCGTGTCGCCGGCGATCAGGGCATCGACGAAGGCGTTATACTGGGCTTCGTCCATCGGGCAGTTGATATAGTCCTTGCCGGTACCGCCCGGGCCGACCTTGTCGTAGCGCGACTGATACCAGCAGATATCCATGTCGATGCTCTCGCGGTACATGATCGGGGCGATGGCGTCGAAAAAGGCAAGCGCATCCGCGCCGGTTTCCGCCTGGATGGCGCTTGCAAGCGAGGGTGCCGTCAGTGGTCCGGTTGCAACGATTGCCAGATCCCATTCCTTCGGCGGCAGGCCGGTGATTTCTTCGCGAACGACTGAAATCAGCGGGTGGCCGTGGACAGCCGCGGTCACCGCAGCCGAAAAGCCGTCGCGATCGACGGCAAGCGCCCCGCCGGCCGGCACCTGATGCTTGTCGGCACAGGCCATGATCAACGAGCCGGCCATCCGCATTTCAGCGTGGATCACGCCGACTGCATTGCTGGTCGCGTCGTCGGAGCGGAACGAATTCGAGCACACGAGCTCGGCAAGATCGTCCGTCTTGTGCGCATCGGTGCCGCGAAGGCCGCGCATCTCGTGCAGGACGACCGGGACACCCGCTTGGGCGATCTGCCAGGCCGCTTCAGAGCCGGCGAGTCCGCCGCCGACCACGTGGATGGGAGTTTGGGAAGAGGTCTTATTCATGCGTGGCTGATTATCACGCCGAGCCGGCGCAGGAAACCGAAGAATCGAAATGCGCGCACGACCTTTATCCTACAGAGGAGGAGCCTAGAGATCGAGTTCCAGGCGTGCGCCGCTACTGTCCGCAGCCGGTACACTGCAGCATATCAGCGCCTCATTTTCGGCGACATCGGCCGTCGGCATCCGGGTGTAGGCGACGGCGCCGGACAAAACCTTCGTCCGGCAGCTTCCACACTGGCCGAGCCGACAGCTGAATTCTGGTGCCAGCCCGCGCGCTTCCGCAAGTTCTAGCAGTGTGCCGCCACCTGGCTCCCAGCGCGCCTCCGTTCCCGATTGCATGAAATACACTGGCACCGGGCTATCGGCTGCCGGGCGCAACGGCGCACTCTTTGCAGCGGTGTCTTCGGCGCGAGCAAGCGATGCTGCTCCGAACGCTTCGGCGTGAATCCGGCGATCGGCAATGTTGAGGCCGTGGAGGCCGTCATAGACCGATTGCATGAAGGCAGGCGGACCGCAGAGATAGAAGTCGTAGTCGTCGAACGGCAATAGCGCCGAGAGCAGCGCCATATCCACACGGCCCTGCTTCTCATAGTCTCCGGCGACGGCGCCTGTGGCGTCCCCGAGCAGCCGAACGAACCTGACGACGCCCCCGGCCGCTGCGACGAGTGACTGGATCTCGTCGTTGAACGCGCGCTCTGCCTTGCTGTGCGCAGAGTAGATCAGCCAGGTCGGTCGGATCCGTCGCGTTCGAAACCCCTCATAGACGACATGCCGAAGCATTGCGAGCAGAGGCGTAATGCCTATTCCAGCCGCAAGCAGCACAGCAGGCCGCGCCTCCCGCGCGTCGATCGTGAAGGCACCCGTCGGCGCCCGCGCCTCGATGATGTCGCCCGGCCCGATGGCGTCGTGCAGATGCGTCGAGACTACGCCTTCACGCTTGACACTGATGCGGTAGATGCCATCGGACGGCGCCACTGAAAGCGTGTAGGTGCGGATCGCTGGCGCGTCCGATCCCCTCAGTCTGATACGAATCGGCAGGTGCTGCCCGGCAAGATGAGCAACAACACCGCCGGCGTCGGCTGGCTCGAGATAGAAGGAGCGAACGCTTGCGCTTTCCTGGACGACCCGTGCAACGCGCAGCGGTCGCCAACTGCGCGAAAGCTCCGCCGCGCGCATCCGGCCGGCCGCTTCATCCCAATTCCCGGTCATCGAGGAGTTGGGAGAGTGTCCGTCGGCACGCGATTGCCATCTGAGCGCCAGTGCATCGGGTCTGTAGACGATCTGCCGGGGACGAAAGCGCCATAAGCGTTCGGCACCCTGGAAGGCTGCAATCTCCGGCGAATCGAGCACAACTTCGGCATCGCCCGACAATTGCAGCATGTCGCCGCTCTCGAAATCGGCAAAGACGAGGCCGACGCGTGGATTGGCGAGGATGTTGCCGAGCGTGTTGAAGAATAGATTGCCGGCAAAATCCGGAATCGTCAGAGCGCCGTCGTCGCCGATCCTGACGAAACCCGGCTTGCCGCCGCGATGCGAGGCGTCGACCTGCCGCTCGCCGTTCTCGCGTTCGACGTAGGAGGCGACGAAGAAGGTGTCCGCATTTCGGATCATCTCCGCGGCGCGCCGATCGAGCTTGTCAAGCACGACCGGACGTTGCCCCGAGGGTTGCATGCCTTCGCGCACGAACGTGAAATCCCGCAGCTGTATATACTGCGGACAGTTGCCGTAGGCCTGGCCGACACGCACATCGAAGCGGTCCGTCGTCTTTCGGCTGATCGTCCCATTCAGCCGATTGCGCCGGCGCGTGTGCAGTTCGATGCCGAGCATGCCGATGGCATCGCCGTCTTCCATGCCTCGATCTGCGGGGTCGTCAGGCTCGCGCGGGAGGTTGACGCTGAGGCTATGGGGATCCCGGCTCTCCAGAAAGCCCGGACGGTTGGCGCGCAATGTCGCCCAGGCATTGCTTTCGGCGTCCACCGTCCCAAGGACAATGAAAGGCAGTTGCGGGTAGAACTGCCGGTGCTGATCAATCAGGTGATCGCGCAGGACGCGCCGGCCGACTTCGCCCATGCGCTCGGCGACGCCCGCCCTTTCCTGCAGCGCAATCTCTCCCCCATGCCAGGGAGAGAGCGTCTCGCCTTTCTCGTTCGTGAGCATGGCTCGCTCCTTCGCGGATGGCAGTATCCGCCGTGATGGGCCAATTGGATATCAGGCCGCGTCGGCTAGCCCGACAGGTGTCTTTTGAAAGGGATGGAAGCCGGGCAGGCCCTCGACCCGTTGAAGCCAGGCCGTGACGTTACGGTAGATGAAACGATCGACGTTTCCTTCTGGCGCGCGGGCGATGTAGCTGTAGAGCGCGACATCGGCAATCGTCGGCCGGCCGCCCGCGATCCAGTCGCGATCGGCAAGCTGGGCGTCGATCAACGCGAGAATCCGGTGAGCGCGTGCAATCACTTCCTCCGCGTCGAACTTGGCCCCGAAGACGGTCACCAGCCGGGCGGCAGCTGGCCCGTAAGCGATCTCGCCGGCAGCAACCGACAGCCAGCGCTGCACCGCAGCCGCCCCCGCGGCATCATCCGGAAGCCAACCTTCCGGTCCATGCTTCTTGGCGATATAGACAAGGATCGCGTTGGAGTCGGTGATAACGGCATCACCGTCCTCGAGTACCGGAACCTGGCCAAAGGGATTGAGCGAGAGAAAGGCCGGGCTCTTGTGCTCGCCGGAAGCAAGATCGACTTCGATAATATCCACGTCGGCGCCGATCAGCGAGAGGAAGAGACGAGCCCGATGGGAATGGCCCGAAAGGGGATGGACATGGAGTTTCATTGGCCTGGTCTCCGGTTGAATTGAGCAAACGATAATTGTTTCACCAGGCATATGGAATTTCAAAATTTAGAAAGATACTGTTTCATAAAATGGAATAACCAACAGGTGAGCGATGGATCGACTTCAATGCATGAGGGTGTTGGTTAGGGTTGCCGAGACGGCAAGCTTTGCCGAGGCGGCGCGGCAATTGCACATGAGCCCTCCGGCGGTTACCCGCGCCATTGCCTTTCTGGAGGATGCCACGGGCGCGCGGCTGTTCGTGCGATCGACCCGTTCCGTGAAGCTTACGCCATCCGGCAGTCGCTATGTCGATGATTGCAGGAGAATTCTCGCCGAAATCGAGGAGGCGGAAGCATCTGCGGGCGGCTCCCATGCCACCGCGTCTGGAATACTGACGGTCACCGCCCCGGTTTTGTTCGGACAGTTCCATATCATCCCCGTCATGACTGAGTTTCTGGCATTGCATCCAGCCGTCACAGGCCGAGCCCTGCTGTTCGACCGGATAGTCAGCCTTGTGGAAGAGGGCATCGACGTCGCGATCCGCATCGGGCACCTGCAGGATTCCGATCAGACTGCGATCAAGGTCGGGAGCGTCCGCCGCGTGGTTTGCGGAGCGCCATCCTATTTCGCGCGCTGTGGCGAGCCGAAGACACCGAGCGATCTCTCCCGGCACGTCACGATCGTGAACACCGGCTCTTCGGCGCCGCTCGATTGGCACTTTGCTCCGAACCATGCGGCGGTGACGCTTCATCCGCGCCTGTATTGCAACACCGTCGATGCGTCGATTGCCGCGGCGGTGACGGGTTGGGGGCTGTCGCGCGCGCTCTCCTATCAGGTCGTCAGGCAGGTTGCCGCCGGCCAGCTGCGGATGGTTCTGGAAGACTATGAGGAGGAGCCGCTGCCCATCCATGTCGTTCACACCGAGGGCCGGCATGTGTCCGCCAAGACGCGCAGCTTCGTGGATTTCGCGGTTCAAAGACTGCGGGCGCTCGAACTTTGAGCCTCGGGCGCTTCATGAGGAGCGCGGCAACCCGTTGTCTCTTCGAAACCGCGCTGGCCGGAAAACGTGGCCCTGGAATCAAAAACGGCGCCTGATGGCGCCGTCTTGGAAGCTTCACGCGCCCCGCTATTAGCGGAAGGCGCGGGAAGCGATGTTGCGGATCTCGTAGCGGCTTACGCCGATGTCGGAGAGCGTCTGGTTGGAGAGGCTGCCAAGTTCGCTAAGCGTGCGGCGGTAGCTGAGCCAGCTCTTTGCAATGCGGATCGGGTTCATGGTCTTGTTCCTCAGAATGATGATCGTGGGCGGCGTGATTGCCGCCTCAACCGTTGACATTCATATAGGCGTTCGCCGCGAAATTGTGCAGTGCAATTATTAGGCTCCTGCCATGCAATTGTGCATGTGATGCACATGGAACGTGCAGGCGATAATTTTTGAGCAGACGGGGGAGCGGAGGATTTTGTGCAACCAGTGCGTTATCCCGTGATTTGGACAAAAGAAAACGCCCGTTGCCGAAGGCAGCGGGCGTTTTTTTGAAAGGCGATCTGCTTGGGAGGAAGCTGATCTCTTGGTATTAACGGGTTGCTTCGCGCGCAACGCGATGGATGTCCGAACGGTCGATGCCGAGGTCATGCAATTCGCGGTTGGTCATGCGGCCGAGTTCGCTGATGGTCTGACGATACTTGCGCCAGTTGTTGAAAGAGCGAGTGATGTTCATTTTGGTCCCCTTTCCGAGGGCTGCGTCTGCCAGCTGCCGCCCATCGGCGCTGACCTGTATTTGATGAGCAGAATATATGTTGCACCGCGAAGGAGCGGTAGAGCCAAGTTTTCACGACACATATGCGCAGGATGCAAAGCTCATAGTGTGAAATACGCGATTTCATCGTAGTCTGGTTAATGAATAGGCAGAATCTGTGCGGTTAGGTGTTTTCGGCGCCGAGTATGTCGCAATATCTCGACAATCGGCGAGTGTGGGCGCCTGGTGCCTGCTCTTGCCCGCTCACTAGCCGTCTTTTGCCTCAGGAGTTTTGCTGTTGATCATCGGTACGGCGGAGGCGGCCAATACCGGAATTCGGATGTCGCTGAAGTCCTGCAAGGTTAGAGGTTTCCGAGGCTTAACTCAAATGTTGCGTGAGAAGACAAAACGCCCACCGGGGGAGGATCCGGTGGGCGTTGTGTAAATGACTGACAACTGGGAGGAGGAGCGTCGTCAGTCTATCAGAGCGCGCTGGGAGGAGGAGTGCGCAGCTCCGAATCTCTTTGCGGAAATCATCTCCGCAGGCATTCGGCGTACCAGATCGGGGAACGATCCCCGATGCTTCTTGAGATCTAAATAGTATGACTTATTGAAATATTGCAGTGCAATATTCTCGTGGCACCAATGCGGATTTCGCATAGCTCTTTCATGATGGATTTATATTAGCAAATGAAGCTTATCGTTTAATTAATATCCGCCCCCAATTTCCCTAGACAGGAATTTGCATGGGGCCGTTTCCTCGGCGGCCAATCACCGTCTATAACGTTGCAGATTGAGGGCGCGTCGTCGCGCATATTGCGGAGTGGGGCATGTACCGCGGGCGTCTGGAAAGAGATTTATCGGTGTGGGTCGGCAAGGGACTGCTGGCTGGGGAAACGGCTGATGCGTTGTTGAAGGAATATGACGCGCGCCCGGCAAGCTTCAGCCTCGGCAACGTGCTGATGATCCTCGCGGCCATATTGTTGGCCGCAGCAATCCTTCTCGTCGTTGCGTCGAACTGGGAGGCGATCCCACGCCTCGTGCGGGTATGCCTGATCATAGCTTTGATCTGGGCCGTTCATCTCGGTGCAGCAGCCATGCTTGCGCGCGGGGCGGTAGCGGCCGCCAACGGGCTCCTGGTCATCGGCACTCTGAGCTTTGGCGGGGCGATCTCGCTCGTCGGGCAGATGTATCATCTGTCCGGAGACGAACAGACGGTGATGTATCTCTGGTTCGCGATGGCAGCCGTTTCGGCCGTCTTGTTTCGCTCGGGCGTCGTCGCCGCTGTGGCGGGGTTTCTGGCCTGGGCAAGTTTTGCAGTCTATCTCGACGCCTCCAACATGCGGTGGATGCGTTTCGATGCCTGGATGGCGCCGGTCATGGCTTTGGCCGTCATTGGCCTCGTGCGCTATACCGGTGCGGATCGCGCCCGCCATCTTGCCTATCTGTTGCTCGTCGGTTGGCTCGCATGGCTGTATACGCTGGATTCCGATCTCCGGCTTGCGGCGCTCTATGCCGCAGGCGGCATGGCGGCCTTCATTCTTGTAAGCCTTCCTGTGCCCCGGCTGTCCGGTCTGGTGAGGAGTGCCGGCGCCGCACCGGCCTTCTACGTGTTCCTCGTTGCCGTCATCGGCTTGTTCTTCCTCCATGTAGATATTGACGAAGGTGGACGGCTCATTGTCCTGGGGCTGGTCACGCTGGCGGCCGCCATCCTGGCCATTGCGCTGCAGGGGCGCGACAACGGTGCCGTTCGCTACCTTGCCTACACGGTGTTTGCCGTCGAGATGCTTTACCTGGCTTCGGTCACGGTTGGCTCGATCCTCGGGACCTCCGGTCTCTTCCTGTGCTCAGGCCTGTTCGTGGCATTCCTCGCCTGGGTCGTCATCCGGCTCGAACGCCGATTTGCCGGCAAGGCAGGAGGGGAGGCAAGCCTATGAGTATCTTTTCACTCAAACAGCAGTCCGGGCGTCGCTACCTCGTCGCCGCCGTCGCTGTTGCCGCCCTCCAGACGGCGGTGCTTGGTTATGTGATCGAAAGCCGGGCGGCCATCCTGCGCAACGGAACGGATGTGCTGCTGAAGACCGCACCTGTCGACCCGCGTGATTTCCTGCGGGGCGATTATGTCGTGCTGAACTATGACATATCCTCGGTTCCGGTTCGGTCGATCACCGGTGAGATTCCCAAGGAACCGGGAGAACGGAGCCTTTGGGTGCGGGTGAAGCAAGGCGAGGGCGGCTTCTGGGGTGTTGTCGAATCATCGTTCCAGCCTCTGCCGGAACAGGAGGCCACGGCCGTTCTGCATACAAGGCCATTCTACAGCTATGGCACCGCTCAGGCCGAGGGCATCCATGTCGATTATGGCATCGAGCGCTATTACGTGCCTGAGGGCGCGGGCTTGGCGCTGGAGCAGGCGCGGCAGGAGGGCGAGGTTTCAATTGCGGTACGCGTTGCCGCCGACGGAACACCCCAGATACGGAGCCTGCTGGTGGACGGCAAGCCTGCCTACGAGGAGCCCCTTTACTGACTTGGAGCGGTATCGTGTGGAAGGCCGGCTGGATAGGCAAAAATCCCTGTCATCAGGCCTTCATTTTTCCTTTGCCTCTACCAAATCGGGTGTTATAGAGACGCCGCGCTCCGGAAGGCCTCATGTGCAGGCATATGCATGCGGCTTTTGAGAACGCGGGTATGGTGAAATTGGTAGACACGCCAGATTTAGGTTCTGGTGCCGCAAGGCGTGGGAGTTCAAGTCTCTCTACCCGCACCAAGAGCTTGCAGGCGGGGGGACCGACCAGGTGTCCCTCGATTGCCCGGTAGCAAGCGCCGTTCCGCCTGGGGCGGAATGAATAAGAATTGAGAACAAGCCACGCCCGGCAACTTTCCGGCGTCGTGCTCATCGAAACGAACGGCGTCTGGGCACGGCCGCCACGAAATGAAGGTAGGAAGACATGCAGGTTATCGAAACGCTCGCTGAAGGGCTGAAGCGCGAAATCAAGGTCGTAATCCCGGCCAAGGACATGGAAGTCAAGATGAACGAGCGTCTTGCCGACGTGAAGGACAAGGTCCGGATCAACGGCTTCCGCCCGGGCAAGGTTCCGACTGCACACCTGAAGAAGGTGTATGGCAAGTCGATCATGGCCGACCTCGTCAACGAGATCGTCCGCGAGCAGCCGACCGCCATCCTTGCCGAGCGTGGCGAAAAGTCCGCAACGCAGCCTGAGGTCGCGATGACGGAAGACAAGGACGAAGCGGACAAGATCCTCGCCGCTGAGCAGGATTTTGAGTTCACGCTCTCCTACGAAGTCCTGCCGCCGATCGAACTGAAGTCCGTCAAGGGTGTGAAGATCACACGCGAAGTCGTTGACATCTCCGACGAGGAAGTCACCGAGCAAGTCCTGAAGGTCGCTGAAAGCGCCCGTACATACGAAACGAAGAAGGGCAAGGCTGCCGACGGCGACCGCATCACGATGGACTACGTCGGCAAGGTCGACGGCGAAGCCTTYGAAGGCGGCACCGATCAGGGCGCTGAACTCGTTCTCGGCTCCGGCCGCTTCATCCCCGGCTTCGAAGATCAGCTGGTCGGTACCAAGGCCGGTGAAGAAAAGACCGTCAACGTTACGTTCCCGGCTGATTATCCGGCCAAGAACCTCGCTGGCAAGGAAGCCACCTTCGACGTCACCGTCAAGGATGTTGCTGCTCCAGCTGACGTTGAAATCAACGACGAACTGGCAAAGAAGCTTGGCCTTGAATCGGCTGACCGTCTGAAGGAAATCGTCCGCGGACAGATCGAGTCGCAGTACGGCTCGCTGACCCGCCAGAAGGTGAAGCGTCAGATCCTCGACCAGCTCGACGAAATGTACAAGTTCGAGACCCCGACCTCGCTCGTCGAAGCTGAATACAACGGTATCTGGAGCCAGGTTTCCAACGACCTCGCGCAGTCCGGCAAGACCTTCGAAGACGAAGACACGACTGAAGAACAGGCTCGCGAAGAGTACAAGAAGCTCGCTGAGCGCCGCGTCCGTCTCGGCCTCGTCCTCTCCGAAATCGGCGAAAAGGCCGGCGTCGAAGTGAGCGAAGACGAAATGCAGCGCGCGATCTACGAACAGCTGCGTCAGTACCCGGGCCAGGAAAAGCAGATCCTCGAATTCTTCCGCAGCCAGCCGGGTGCCGCCGCTTCGATCCGCGCGCCGATCTTCGAAGAAAAGGTCATCGACCACCTGCTGACCGAGATCGACGTCACGGACAAGAAGGTAACCAAGGAAGAGCTGCTCGCCGAAGAAGAAGGTGAAGGCTCCGAGAACGAAGCCAAGAAGGCTGCGCCGAAGAAGAAGGCAGCTGCAAAGGTTGAAGCCGCCGAAGGCGAAGAAGCCGCTGCTCCGAAGAAGAAGGCCGCTCCGAAGAAGAAGGCTTCCGAGGACAGCGCCGAGTAATCTTCGGCCGTTCGATCCCAATGGAAAACCCCGCCTCGTTGCGGGGTTTTTTGCGTTCCGGCGCAGGTTAGCCCGGCTTCTCCCACGCGAAACTCGAGGACGGCGGGGTGAAGGAGCGCGTTGAATTCATCGCTACGCTTCGGACTGCCGTGGTGCTCGATCTGATCCAGCCGCTGTCGCGCCGATGTAGCGAGAAACTCCAACCCGACCTGCCCCGTTGGACGGGGTTCAGGAAAGACGATACGCCCCTTCATCAGGCTCAGCCGGCCCGGTGTGCATGCGTCAGCTCCGCAATTTTCTTGATATGCGAGACTGCTGCGAGGCCGCCTGCCGTCTTGGTGAACAGTTCGAGCGTCTCGTCCTCATGGTCGCCGACCGGGGTCAGCGCCTGATCCATATAGGTCTTCGTCGCTTTGTCGCGCGCAATGAAGAATGCAGTTGTCGCCAGCCGCGCAATGGTTACGCCCAGTGACGCATGTTTGGCGGCTGTCTCCCAGATGAATCGTGGCCAGAAGACGAGTGCGCTTTCATGCGGCAATCCGGGGCGTCGCTCCGACGGATGCTTCAGCCGAAGCAGGCCGCTCTGAAGCGGGTGCACGTTTTCAAGGGGCACGGTCGTGGCGAAGGACACGAGGATCTTGACGAGGCTCGCAAGCGGGACGCCGGTCGCGACGGCGCGGCGCAGCAGCGTCTTCATGTGCTCGGGCGTATAATAGAGAGACCAAGCCTCCTGGTAGATGCTCTCCCATTCTGCCTTGCTCATCTTCTGATGCGCGGTGCAGACATGCTCGACGTCGTAGATGTTGAGATCGGCATCCATCTCGACACCCTTCTTCCACAACGTCTGATGATCCTCCGAGCCGGGCAACGGCGTCAGGCAGAAGAACTCGATCACATCGAGGGGAAGTTCGTGCTGGATGATGGCGATGTCGCGCCTGATCGATTCCGCCGTATCGGCGGGGAACCCGAGAATGTAGCCGGCAAGCGTCATGATGCCCTGGGCTTTCCAGGCAAGCAGCATCTTGCGGTATTCGGTGATCTTGTTCTGATTCTTCTTGGCGATCGTCAGGTTGTCCGGATTGACGTTCTCCAGGCCAATGAATACCCGCGTCACACCGGCACGCTTGGATTTCTCGATGAAATTCGGGATCTTGTGACAGAGCGTATCGACTTGGATCATCAGGCCGAGTGGAATGCCATCCTTCTCCCGCAGCTCGATCAGCCGGTCGAAGATCGCTTCCCAATCCCGGTTGCGGGCGAAGTTGTCGTCGGTGATGAAGAATTTGTGGATGCCCTGCGCCCAGTTCATCCGAACCAGCTTCTCGACATCGTCGGCGGTGCGAAAGCGCGATTTTCGACCCTGCACGTTGATGATGGTGCAGAAGGAGCACTGATAGGGACAGCCGCGGCCGGCATCGAAGCTTGTGCTGAGGCCGAGTGTCTGCGCAACATTGGCCTTCGGCAGGAAGGGAACGGCCGCGCCCTCGATGCTCGGCAGGTCGTTCATGAAATTGTAGAGCGGCGCCAGCCTGCCGGAAGCGGCGTCCTGCAGCACCTTGTCGAGACGCCCTTCCGCCTCTCCGGCAAACATCGAGATTCCCATCTCCCGGCAGGCATCGAGACCCACCGCCTTGCCGTCGAGCATTGCAAGGCATCCGGAAACATGGAAGCCGCCTATCGACACGGCAACGCCTGCATCGCGGAACGGCCGGGCGATATCCAGCGCACGGGGATACTGGTTCGACTGTACGCCGACCAGAGCGACCATGCCGAAATTGCCGTTTGCCTTCAGAAGGCTGAGAAGGGAGGGGATGTTGACCCGGGTGTTGGTCTCGTCGATGACCGTTATGTCGATGCCCACATTCGGCCCGAGCACCTTGCGCTCGGCACAATCGGCGGCAATCCCATAGAGCGCAGCCAGCGAGTTCGATGGGATCATCGCTCGCCACCAGCGGATCACATAGCCATCGTCGTCGTAGTGAGACGGCTTGATCAGGATGAGCTGGAAATTCCGTTCAGAAGTCTCGGACAGATCTCGCACGGTTACTCGCTGGTAAGAGAGAACCCCATGCAGGGGACGCTATCAGAGACGGCGAATATTACAAGGGAAGCTTTGCCCGGGGTCACCCAGCGGAAAAGCGTTCTGCCCGGAACGATCGATATCGTATGTAAGTCATTGGTTTAGAAGGATATACCACCAGAAGCCCGGAACGGTCTTCTGGTGGGCACGACATCAAAGTTCCGATTTGATGTCGCCCATGCGGTTCCAGGCATCGAGGCCAGCGATCTTGTATGCCTCTGCGAGAGTCGGATAGTTGAAGGTGTTCTCGACGAAATACTCGACGGTGCCCTTAAGGTTCAACACCGCCTGGCCGATGTGGACCAGTTCGGTCGCACCCTCGCCGACGATATGGACGCCCAGCAAACGGCGCGTCTTCAGCGAGAAGATCAGCTTCAGCAGTCCGGTGTCGAGACCCATGATATGACCGCGCGAGGTCTCGCGGAAACGGGCGATGCCGCATTCGTAGGGGATGCCGCGCTCCTTCATCTCCTCTTCCGTAAGGCCGCAGGTCGAAATTTCCGGCACGGCATAGATGCCATAGGGGAAATACTTCGGCGGCTCCTTGGCGACAGCGCCGATCGCGACACGCGCAGCGATGCGCCCCTGTTCCATTGAGGTGGAGGCAAGGCTCGGGAAGCCGACGACGTCGCCGGCGGCATAGATGTTCGGCACCGAGGTCTGGAAGGTCTCGGGATTGACCTTGAGACGACCGCGGCTGTCTGCCTCCAGGCCGGCAGCAGCAAGATTGAGCGTGTCGGTCGCGCCCATGCGACCGGCTGCAAACAGAACCATGTCGCTCACCAACCGGCGGCCGTTGTCGAGCAGCAGTTCGACCTTGCCATTGTCTAGCCGCTTCACCTTGTCGGCCTTGGTGCCGAGCATGATCTTCATGTTGCGATCGCGCAGCTGGTAGGTGAAATCCTCGATGATTTCCTTGTCGATGAAGTCGAGCATCGTCGGCTTTGGATCGATGACCGTGACTGCGGTGTCCAGCGCGCTGAAGATCGTCGCGTATTCGATGCCGATGACGCCTGCGCCGATGACGGTCATCGAGCGCGGCAGCTCCTGGATTTCCAGCAGTTCGTCACTGTCGAGAACGGTCCTGTTGTCGAAGGGAATGTAGTCCGGCCGAAACGGCTTGGTGCCGACGGCAAGCAGAATGCTCGCGCCTGTCACCTTCAGCACTTCGCCATCGTCCTTGACGACCTCGAGCGTCGAGGGATCGGCAAAGCTCGCCTTGCCGCGGATGTGCTGAACGCGATTGCGCGCGAACTGATGCTCGAGAACCTCGACTTCGTGATCAAGCGTGATCAGCAGTCGGCGCCTGAGATCGTCGGCGCTGATTTCGTCCTTGACGCGGTAAGCCTTGCCGTAGAAGCCGCGTTCGCGCCAGCCGGAAAGATTGAGCGCCGTTTCGCGGAGCGTCTTGGACGGGATCGTGCCGGTATGAACGGAGACGCCGCCGACACGCTTGCCCTGTTCGATGACCAGCACCTTCTTGCCGAGTTTGGCGGCCTGGATTGCGCCACGGCGGCCTGCCGGGCCGCTACCCACAACAACGAGATCGTACTGGAACATGAGCTGGCCCCGATTGGAAAGCTGGAATCATTGCGACGCAAAATGTCGCGCGATCACGGGTAGCTGGTCAATGTTGCAGATTGATTTACGCGCGACAATCAGGATTGAGCGAAGCCAAGTAGGGGTTCCATCATCTCGAACGTGCGATCCATGGCAAAGGAGCGGGAAATAGGCAGCCCGAGATGGCCGTAGAAGATCGACATCTGGCCTTCGGCTGTCTTTTCGTTAGCATTGGCGATCGCCGCCAGATAGAGCGCCGAGGCAAGTCCGGTCCGGTCGGCGCCGGACCGGCAGTGGATCAGGATGGGCTTCGGCGCATCGCGCATGATCTTGATGAGGGCCTGCGCCTTTTCCTCGGACAGTTCCCTGGCGGCGGACATGCTGAAGTCGATGTGCGTTATGTTGAGCGCCTTGGCTTGCGCAACTTCGGCGTTGTACCACTCCGGCTTGTTGGATTCTCCGCGCAGGTTCAGGATCGTCTTGATCCCGTACCGCTTCTCCAGGTCCGCGATCGCTTCGGCGGACGGTTGCGACGAGCGATAGACCTCTCCGGGAATGACCGTATGGAAGTTGTCCGTGGCCGCGAGATAGGAGAAATAGCCGCCAACGATGAGAAAGAACAGTATGGCTGGGTATAATGCCATCCTCCGATAGAGGGAGGAATTTCGGGACGCGATTTTCTTCGTCATCAATGGTCTCTGATCAGGATGGTTGCAGCATCGCTGCTCTGCCACCAAAACCTGACGGACACCTGAAAACGAAAAACGAACTTAGATCAGATGCAGGCTTTTCAGCCTCGCATGCCCATCCTTGCCGACGATGATGTGATCGTGAACGGTGATCCCAGCGGCTTCGCGGTATCGATGATCATCTTGGTCATGTCGACGTCCGCACGGCAAGGGGTGGGATTGCCCGAGGGATGGTTGTGCACGAGGATGAGGGCGGTCGCGGAAAGCTCCAGTGCGCGCTTCACCACTTCGCGCGCGGATAGACCGGCGTATGATCGACCGTGCCGACCCCTGCACTGCAATCAGTGCATTGCGCTTGTCGAGAAAGAGAATGCGGAACTGCTCGCATGTCTCGTGGGCCGGCGGCCCATGCGAGATCGCATTGGCGGACTGCTCCGCAAGAACGCCCGCTCGTCGACGGCCGTTTCATCGGCTGCCTCGAAAGGCGGCTCTTCATCGCCGTTGAACGGAGCGGGTCCTTTCTCCATCAGCGACTTATCGGCCGAGCGGCGGCAACCCCGGTCTGTCGAGGCCGGCAGGCGAGAGCGTGAAGATCTCGCAGCCATCGGCGGTTACACCGACCGTGTGCTCGTATTGCGCCGACAGCGAGCGGTCGCGGGTGACGGCGGTCCAGCCGTCCGCGAGAACCTTCACATGCGGACGACCGAGATTGATCATCGGCTCGATGGTGAAGATCATGCCTTCGCGCAGTTCCGGCCCTTCGTTGGCGCGACCGTAGTGCAGGATATTTGGAGAGTCGTGAAACAGCGAGCCCACCCCATGGCCACAGAAATCGCGCACCACCGAGCAACGCTCCACCTCCGCATAGGTCTGGATCGCTTCGCCGATGGCCCCGGTGCGCGAGCCCGGGCGAACGGCGGCAATGCCGCGCAGCAGCGACTCGTAAGTGACTTCCAGCAATCTTTCGGCCGCACGCTTGACCGATCCCACAGGATACATTCGGCTGGAATCGCCATGCCAGCCATCGACCACATAGGTCACGTCGATGTTGACGATATCGCCCTCGCGAAGCGGCTTCCCGTCGGGAATGCCGTGGCAGACGACGTGATTGATTGAGGTGCAGGTCGACTTCGTGTAGCCGCGGTAGTTGAGGGTTGCCGGATAGGCGCCGTTATCCATGCCGAATTCGAAGACGAACCGATCGATCGCGTCGGTAGCGACGCCGGGCTGCACGATCGCGGCAAGCGCGTCCAGGCAGCGCGCCGTGACCTGACAGGCCTTGCGCATGCCCTCGAATGCCTCAGAACCGTAGAGCCTGATGGCGCCGGTATTCTTCGACGGCGCGGAGGAGGCTTCGATGTAATTTACCATTGCAGGGCCTTAGCAGAAACTGTCTTCGTCGTACATAATGCAGCTATGCCGGGTTCGTCCATCGGGATCAATGGGCCAGGGGTGATTTATGGGGCACCGCCCTTGCCGTGCGCCCTTGCCTGCGACCTTGCCGATCCGTGGTGGATCGGCCGAGGGGATAGTAGTTTCGCGTTTCGCACATTCGCCCACGGCGCGGGTTCTCCTCCACGCGGCCGGCTAGCCTGTGGTTTGAAAGGCAAGGCTTACTCGGACGGGGCGCTGGAAATTTCCGCGATTGAGTAAAAATACAAAGCGCTTCCCAGCACCCCGTTCGACGGTTTTTTCGCAACTCCGGTCTCTCTGTATCCCCTCCCAACTTCGCCGGGGGAGAAGCTTGCACTTCCCCTGGGGGCCTTGCGTGGCGCACAGGCACGTCCGAAGCTCATTTCGGGGGGGGCGTTTTTCAACGGAGCCCCGCCGTCTCCAGAGGGAGACCATTTTCTGCGAACCCCAGATAGGAGAGCATGCGTCGTTATCCCACACCCAGCGCCGATCCCACCTCGCCGCAACGCTTTGCGGTGCATCCGACGCCGGGACGCTGCAATTGCAGGCATGGGTTTGCGGAGCGGAGGTAATCGAGTGGCGCACTTCCGCTAAGCCACTGACTTTGCTCATATGTGCCAATATCAACATCCCCCCATTCCTGTGCCTGTCACAGGAATCCAGTGCACCTAAGTCCTTGGGTGCGGAAAACTCTTCATCCGACAACGGGGAGCCATACACGGCGCCGACGTGCCGCCGGCGATGCACGCAACGGTATAGCCCCAAGACCGGCAAATCGCAGACCGACGTTGCATCGGGTCGACGATGCGGTCTATAAACCGCCCACGCACCACGGACCCGGTGAAACTCCGGGTGGCTCTTCTGGCCGCCGATCCGCCAGACAGCGCAAAACCTGCACGCCATATGCAACCGCTCCATAGAGTGCGTTCGGCTACGCTTTATAGAGTGCGTTCGGCTACGCTTTGCGAGAATCCAGCACATGCAATTTTCTTCCATCCGCAGGGATTGGTTCGCCAGTCCGACGCGCGAGATGCTCGCTGGAGCAGTCGCCACATTCGCCTTGATCCCCGAGGTCATTGCCTTCTCCTTTGTCGCGGGCGTAGACCCGCAGGTCGGCCTGTTCGCCTCCTTCGTCATCGGCATCGCCATTGCCTTTACAGGCGGCCGGCCGGCGAGCGGGTCGTGCAGCGGTTCAGGTCGCACGGCATAGAAGTGGAGGTGGCGGGGCTCAATCAGGCCAGTGCGACGCTGGTCGGACGTCTCGACAAGACAACAAACTTGAAAGAGGTTTGACTGAGCCGTTTCGGCGTCATCAGGGACATTCCAATGAACATACTGATATTCGGAGCGACCGGCATGGTCGGTCAGGGCGTACTGCGCGAGTGCCTGCTTGCCGACGACGTCCGGCAGATCACGGTTGTCGGTCGCGAACCGATACCAGCCGTCCAGCCCAAGATGACGCAGGTCGTCATGGCCGACCTGTTCGACTACAAGGATATCCAGGGCCAGATCACCGGCTTTGATGCGTGTTTCTTCTGTCTTGGCGTATCGTCCGGCGGAATGACAGAAGACGCCTACACGCACGTTACCTACGATCTGACGATGGCGGTTGCGGAAGCTTTGGCGCGATTGAACCCGCAGATGACCTTCGTCTATGTCTCGGGAGCAGGTACGGACGCGACCGAGACCGGGCGGACCATGTGGGCCCGCGTCAAGGGCAAGACGGAGAACGCACTGCAACGCCTGCCGTTTGCCGCAGTGTTTCTGTTTCGGCCGGGCATCATCCAGCCGCTCCACGGCATCCGATCGAAGACGCGGTCCTATCGGCTTCTCTACAGCGTCACGGCGCTTGTGCTTCCGGTCTTCCGGCGGCTGCTGCCCGGTCTTGTCCTGACGACCGAGGTCATCGGAAAGGCGATGCTTGAGGCGGCCAGGACCGGCAGGGGACGTGCGGTGCTTGGAAGCAAGGAGATCGATGCTTTGGCAAGGGGCATTCGCCGGTAGCGGCAAGTGCCAGCGTTCGACAGCCGCGCTCGCCGCTCACGATCGGGACGAAAACAGCGACGCGAGGCGCGATGCCGGCTTGTTCGGCATGCTGGTGACCACGACTAGCTGGCGGATGTCTCCGCGCTTGAAGGCGGCAAGGAAGCGCTTGTAATCCCTGACGGAAACGCAACCGTTGGAATCGCCGCGGGCACCGAGCATGTAGGTGTGGGCAAGAAGGCCGACGCGGTTGTAGACATTGCCGGCGCCGCCGACTGGATTGAGGCGGATTGCTTCCACGCCGTGGAACAGGCTCTCGCGCATCGTCAGGGCGTAGGTATGCGGTGGTGTCGGTCCCCGGTTCTTTTCGTGCACGTAGCGCGGATTGTCGCGCATTTTTCCGAGGCCGGAATGGGCTTCAAGGCGCTCGCCGTTCGGGAGGTAGACGACATTGGCGGAGATGTCGTAGACCGCGACGCCGTTGCGGGCGACCGGGTTGGAAAGCCGCTTGGGAACGACGGGGATCTCACCCTCGTCGTCTCCGACGTCAGGTCGCGCGTAGGCAAGCACCGGTTCTGCGGGGCGGGTTGCGCGCTCAGCTGCCGGGGCTCGCTTGTTCAAGCCGTCCGGACGCGCCATCGGCAGCGGCACGGTAGCATTGCTGTTGCTCAGGACGAGATCGAATGGCTGGGCGGAGCCTTCTTCAACAGCGTCCTTCATCTCTGCATCAGCCGCAACGCTTGCAACCTCGATGGGCTTCTCGGGAATCTTCGGGTTGCGGGCGGGCTGCGCCTCCGGCCCGGCTGCCGCACGCGGCGCAGCGGCGAGCGCGAGAAGAGCGGGGCCTTCGATCGCCGCGACCTCTGCCTTCGATGGGATGACGATGCGATCGCTCGTCGCGGCGCTGGCAACAGTCACGGCGGGCACTGCTGCCAGAGCGTCATCCTTTGATTTCGGGTCAACCGGTGTTGCTGCGGCGAGTGTCGTGGGCCGCGCTGGAGCGGCTTCCGCAACGACGAGTGGAGCGGAGCTGCCGATAAACGCCGTCGTCAGAGCGGAAGGCGCAACGGCGCGCTCGTCCTTGGCCGTCAGCGCACCCAACCGTGAAAATTTGGTGACGTGGACGATGCGTTCCCTGGTCGGCGCAACGGCGGCGACCCTGGGCTTGAGCGCGATGTCCGTCAGCGAGCCGGGTTGTGTCGAAGGCGCTATCGCATGCATTGCCGCGACCGTCGTGACGACCCATGCGGAAGCGGCGAAGCCGGCACCAAAGAGAGTTGCACCTGAGAGGAAGCGGAATGAGCGGCGTAAACGAGAAATGGACTTACCTATTGGCCTGGTATTGGCAAACACATCGACCGCAAACGCCATGGCACTCGTCTTTCACAACGCGTTACTAGGCCGGCGGTACTGACACATGGATACTTCTTCGCCGGGGCGGGTAACGGAGCAACAGGGCCAAATTGCGGCCCGGTGCCATTTGCCGCCGAGTTGCAGGATGACGAATTATGGTAACCAATTTCTTTACGTGCTCGATTTATCTGCACCGAACCGCCGCGAGGAGGCTCTCGGTTTTGCATGGTTTTCCCGCGGTGACGCCCCTCCGCGGGCCACCGGCTCTGTCACTCGACCAAATTTCGGTCTCTATCCATCTGATCCGAATGCAATATTAGAAAATGGTGTAATTGCATCCAGATTCTGCTACAGAGTGTGGCGTTGGGTTGCTTGGGAGGGGAAGCCGATGTCTTCGACGGATGGTTTGGCCATGAGCGATGTCTCGCCGGCCTTGGTGGTTGATGGGATGTTTGCCTATCGCAAGACGGCCGCGCTGAAGGCTGCAATCGAACTCGATCTCTTCAGTATGATCGGTGGTGAACAACGCACGGCAAAGTCGCTGACGGCAGAGTCGGGATACGCCGAGCGCGGATTGCGCATTCTCTGCGATTTTCTGGTGGTGGCGGGATTCCTGACGAAGAGTGGTGAGGATTATGCATTGACGCCGTCCAGCCAGGTCTTCCTCGACCGGCGTTCGCCTGCCTATATGGGGGCAGCGATCGATTTCCTGGCATCCCCAGAGATGTTGTCGCTGTTCCTCGACGACCCGTCTGCCTGCGTGCGCAACGGCGGTGCGGTCGGTCTGGCGAACGTGGCGCCCGACAATCCCGTATGGGTGAGGTTTGCGCGGGCCATGGGCGCGTTCACCGGCGGCAGCGCACAGGCTTTGGCATCGGAGGTCGCCGGATGGTCGAAGCTACCAGCCAAGGTACTGGACATCGCAGCCGGTCCGGGGGCTTTCGGGATCGAAATTGCAAAGGTGGCACCGTCCGCCAGGATCGTCGCTCTGGATTGGAAGCCGGTCCTTGCCGTGACCGAGCAGAATGCTGGGAATGCTGGCGTGGCTGCCCGTTTCAGCTTCGTGCCGGGCAGCGCGTTCGACGTCGATTGGGGTGGTGCATACGACCTTGTCCTGCTGCCGAACTTCCTTCACCATTTCGATACCGATGGCTGCGTCATGCTTTTGAAGAAGGTGCGAGCGAGCTTGGCGCCCGGGGGGCGGGTTGCCGTCGTTGAGTTCGTCCCGAACGACGACAGGGTGTCGCCGGAATTTCCGGCGGCTTTTGCCTGGGTGATGCTGGCGACGACGCCGAGGGGCGATGCCTATACGGCGCGCGAACTCGCCGATATGGCGAGGCTCGCCGGCTTCCGCGATGTCGTCACCAAGCCGCTGCCGCCGTCGCCGGCAAGCTTGATCTTCTTCGAGTGATCTGGTGAGGGACGGGCCCGCTACTCAGGTCCGCTCCATGACATAGCTACCCGGTGCTTCCTCGATCGCGTTCAGCGCGGCGCCTCCGGGCTTGCGTGCCGGAACGCGCTTTGCATCCTTGGCTTCGATCCATATCTGCCAATGTGGCCACCACGAGCCGGCCGTTTCGTCGGCGGCGTCGAGCCAGTCCTCGTAGTCGCCTTTGACGGCGCCTCCGCTCCAGTATTGATACTTCTTTTTGTCCGGCGGATTGACGACGCCCGCAATATGGCCGGAGCCCGCGAGCACGAAATCGACCTTGCCACCGAAGAACTGGCTGCCGACAAACACAGACTTTGCCGGAGCGATATGATCCTCGCGGGTCGCCAGATTGTAGATCGGGATCTTGACGGCCTTGAGTGAGACGTTCTGGCCGTCGAGGACCATTTCGCCCTTCGTCAGCGCGTTTTTCAGGTAGCAGTTGCGCAGGTAGAAAGCGTGGTTCGCTGCCGCCATGCGCGTCGAATCGGCGTTCCAAAACAGAAGATCGAAGGGCATCGGCTCCTGGCCCTTCAGGTAGTTGTTGATGACATAAGGCCATATGAGCTCGGACGCGCGCAGCATGTTGAAAGCGATCGCCATCTTCGAGCCATCGAGATAGCCGGTCTCCTCCATCTGTTTCTCAAGCCGCGTGAGCTGTTCCTCGTCGACGAAAACCTTGAGGTCGCCCGCGTGGGCGAAATCGACCTGGGTGGTAAAGAGCGTCGCTGTCTTGATGCGCTTGTTCTTCTCCTTGGCATGCAGCGCAAGCGTCGCCGCGAGCAGAGTGCCCCCGACACAGTAGCCGATTGCGTTCACATCCGTTTGGTCGGTCGCCTTTTCGATCGTCTCCAGCGCGAAGTCGATACCCTCGCGGGCATAGGCTGCCCAGTCTTTCCGCGCATGGCGTGCGTCGGGATTGACCCAGGAGATCACGAAGACCGTATGTCCCTGGTCGACGGACCATTTGATGAAAGACTTCTGCGGGTTGAGGTCGAGAATATAGAACTTGTTGATCCACGGGGGGCAGATGAGGAGAGGGCGCTTCAGCACCGTTTCCGTCGTGGGCTCGTATTGGATAATCTGGCATATGTCGTTCTGTGCGATGACCTTGCCCGGCGTCATCGCCATGTCGCGCCCGACCGCGAATTTGCTCATGTCGGTCTGGCGCAGCTTCAGATCGCCATGACCGGCCATGATGTCCTCGGTCAGCATCTGCATGCCGCGTACCAGGTTCTCGCCGCTGGTCGCGATGGTCTCGCGGTAGAGCTGCGGATTGGTGGCGACGAAGTTGGTCGGCGAAAGCGCGGCGGTAATCTGCTTGAGGTAGAAGCCTGCCTTGTGGCGGGTGTGCTCGTCGAGGCCCTCGGTCTCGGTGACCAGCTTCTCGGCCCAGTCCGAGGTCACGAAATAGGCCTGTTTCAGAAACGCGAAGAAGGGGTTTTTCTGCCAGTCGTCGTCCGAAAACCGCTTGTCCTTGCGCTCTGGTTCCGGCGCAGCCGATTCGCCTTGGATACGCTGCAGGGAGCGCATCCAGACGCCGAAAAAACTGCTCATCAGCTGCGTCTGCGCGTCCAAGGCGCGGCGCGGGTCCGAAATCCAGTATTCGGTGACCTTGGACAACGTCTTGACCATGTCGGTCATTGGCTCGACGGCATTCTCGCTGATCTCCCTGCGCTCGCGGGGGGCAAGCCATGCAGAAGCCGCTTTGCCGAGGTTTTCGAGGGCGCGGGCAAAGTTCATCGCCATCGCCTCGGGATCCTTCATGAGGTAGGGATCGAGGTCCTTTGCGTCAAAGCCTGGCGCTTTCGCCTTGTCGGCGTTCTCCTGCTTGCTGTCGGTCACGCGTCTCCTCCGGCGGCAGCATATTTCTGCAAATCAAGTTGTACATCTGGAAAGATCGAGAAAACAAGTTCCGCTGTGGGGCGTTCATGCTATTGCTTTGTGCCTGCGGCGAATTTAACAAGTCGAAGCAGCTTAAGGATCTGGAACCTCTGGCATGACGAAGAACGGCATTCGCACTATCGCAAACGTTGCCCGCATCGCGCTGATCGGCGCCGCCGCGGCCATGGCGCTTGCGGGATGCATGCGAACGCCGGAGGAAAAGGCAGCTTTCGCTGCGAAGCAGGCAGCCCCGACCGCCGTAATCATGGAGCCCACCAAGGGTGCTGCACCCACAGAGAGCGGCCTGTCGCACTATAAGGATGGCTACCCCGGATTCGGTGCGCCGCTCACGGCCGCGAACGTCCAGATGAGCGACGAGGAAGCTGGCAACCTGCAGCAGAAGCTGACCGCGCTCGGTGCGCAGCGCAAGGCGGGTGCGATCTCGGAAGCTGAGTATCAGCGCCGCGTGGCCGAATACCGCAAGCTTGCTGAACAGCATGGCGCCGATACGCTCTCCGAAATTGCCAATTAGGCCTTGCCTTCGAGGCGATTTGGAAGCAAAGCCTTCCGCCAGTAGCGGAAGATGAAATTTTCCTGATAATGCGCAGTCTGTGCGACGTTTCGTCAAAAAATCGCCGCGCGTTGAAAGTCTGATCAATACGGCGCTGGCGATTGTGAAGTTCGTGTCGCTAGCAGCCGGGAATTAGGACGAACTTCGAGCGCGACCGCAGTGGCCGCATTTCCGTGGGGAAAGAGATGGAAGAGTTTCATAAAGTCCGGCGTTTGCCGCCTTACGTTTTCGAACAGGTTAACCGTTTGAAAGCTAGCGCGCGAGCGGGCGGCGCCGATATCATTGATCTCGGCATGGGAAACCCTGACCTTCCGACACCGAAAGCAATCGTCGACAAGCTTTGCGAGGTGGTGCAGGACCCGCGCACGCATCGCTACTCCTCTTCGAAGGGCATTCCCGGCCTTCGCCGCGCCCAGGCTGGCTACTACGCCCGCCGTTTCGGTGTGAAGCTCAACCCGGACACTCAGGTCGTTGCGACGCTGGGCTCCAAGGAAGGCTTTGCCAACATGGCGCAGGCGATCACCGCGCCCGGCGATGTGATCCTTTGCCCGAACCCGACCTATCCAATCCATGCCTTCGGCTTCCTGATGGCAGGCGGCGTCATCCGCTCGATGTCCGTCGAGCCGGACGAGAGCTTCTTCCCGCCGCTGGAGCGCGCGGTGAAACACTCGATCCCGAAGCCGATCGCGCTCATCCTCAACTATCCGTCGAACCCGACGGCCTATGTTGCGACGCTCGATTTCTACAAGGACGTCATCGCCTTCGCCAAGAAGCATGACATCATCGTGCTATCGGATCTCGCCTATTCGGAAATCTATTTCGACGACAACGCTCCGCCGCCCTCCGTTCTGGAGGTTCCGGGTGCGATCGATGTGGCTGTCGAATTCACGTCGATGTCGAAGACTTTTTCCATGCCCGGCTGGCGCATGGGCTTCGCCGTCGGCAACGAGCGCCTGATCGCGGCGCTGACGCGCGTCAAGTCCTACCTCGACTACGGCGCCTTCACGCCGATCCAGGTGGCGGCCACGCACGCGCTGAACGGCGACGGTTCCGACATTGCGGAGGTTCGCAGCGTCTACAAGCGCCGCCGTGACGTCATGGTCGATAGTTTCGGCAAGGCCGGCTTCGACGTGCCCCCACCGGCTGCGACGATGTTTGCCTGGGCCAAGATCCCGGAGAAGTTCCGGCATCTCGGTTCGCTGGAGTTCTCCAAGTTGCTGGTCGAGAAGGCAGACGTCGCGGTAGCGCCCGGCATCGGCTTCGGCGAACAGGGCGATGATTACGTTCGCCTTGCACTGGTGGAGAACGAGCATCGCATTCGCCAGGCGGCCCGCAACATCAAGAAGTTCATGTCGACTGCGGACCAGACGATGCACAATGTCGTCTCGCTGAACGCTCACCGCTGATATAATCCCTCAACGGCAGCCGCTTCGGGCGGCTGCCCTCATGACAAATCTCAGGATCGATCCATGGCAGATGCCCTCAAAATCGGCATTGCGGGCTTGGGTACCGTTGGTGCTTCGCTTGTCCGTATCATTCAGCAGCGCAGCAACGAGCTTGCCGCAACATGTGGCCGTCCGATCCTGATTACGGGTGTTTGCGCCCGCGACAAGACCAAGGACCGCGGTATCAATGTCGGCGGCATCGAGTGGTTCGATCGGCCGGAAGATCTCGCGGCAAAGGGTGATATCGACGTCTTCGTCGAGCTGATGGGCGGTGCCGAAGGCTCGGCAAACATCTCGGTTCGCACGGCTCTGCAGCGTGGTCTCCATGTGGTGACGGCCAACAAGGCGCTGCTTGCCTATCACGGCGTCGAGCTGGCGACGATTGCGGAAGAGAAGGGCGCGCTGCTGAACTTCGAAGCGGCTGTCGCCGGTGGCATTCCTGTCATCAAGGCGCTGCGTGAATCCCTGACGGGCAACACGATCGCGCGCGTCTACGGCATCATGAACGGCACCTGCAACTACATCCTGACCAAGATGGAGAAGGAAGGCCTGTCCTTCGCAGATTGCCTGAAGGAGGCGCAGCGCCTCGGTTATGCGGAAGCCGATCCCGCTTTCGATATCGAAGGCAATGACACCGCCCACAAGCTGTCCATCCTGACGACGCTTGCCTTTGGCAACCAGATCGCGGTCGACGATATCTATCTCGAAGGCATCACCAATATTTCAATCGAGGACATTCATGCGGCTGCCGATCTCGGCTACCGCATCAAGCTGCTCGGCGTTGCCCAGCGGACGGAATCTGGCATCGAGCAGCGCGTGCACCCGACCATGGTACCGATCGATTCCGTCATCGCCCAGGTCGATGGCGTCACCAATGCCGTGGCGATCGAATCGGACGTCCTTGGCGAACTGCTGATGGTTGGTCCCGGTGCCGGCGGCAACGCGACCGCGTCGTCCGTTCTCGGCGATATCGCCGACATCGCCAAGAGCCGCCCCGGCGTGCAGCAGGTTCCGGTCCTCGGCCATCCCGCGAAGTCGCTGGAGCCCTACCGCAAGGCGCAGATGCAGAGCCACGAAGGCGGTTACTTCATCCGCCTGACCGTGCTCGACCGCACCGGCGTCTTTGCGAGCGTCGCTACACACATGGCCGAGAACCAGATCTCGCTGGAATCGATCGTGCAGCGCTCGAAGCAGCACTTGGCGCCTTCGCACCACCAGACGATCATCATGGTCACCCATGCGACCACCGAGCAGTCCGTGCGCAAGGCGGTCAACGCGATCAAGGAAGAGGGCTTCCACGTCGGCGAGCCGCAGGTCATCCGCATCGAGCGCCCGAAAGAGACCTGATCCGCAGCCGTTTCTTCTTCCCGCTGGGGAGAAGGAACGAGCGGGCGTTGCCACGTCGCCGGAAGCCGCTTAGATGTGCCGACGCAGCTCCGGTCCCGGTGCGGTGACATCAGACGAGGCAAAGAGGCGACAGAGTGGAAATACCCGCCGATCCGGTACAGCGCGCGTTTCTCGGCGTTGAGAAATCCGTTCTCGACAATCGCTGGATATCGCGGCTGGACCAGGCCGGCCAAAACCGTGCACTGGCGATGTCGCAGATGCACGGCCTGCCGGATCTGATTGCGCGCGTCCTGGCCGGGCGTGGCGTCAGCGTTGACGAGGCTGTTGAATTCCTCGATCCGACGCTGCGCAACCTGATGCCCGATCCCTACACAATGACCGATTGCGAAAAGGCCGCAAAGCGGCTTGTCGAGGCGATCCGCGGTCGGCAGCAAGTGGCGATCTTCGGCGACTACGATGTCGATGGCGCCTCTTCCTCGGCCCTGATGTACCGCTTCCTGACGCATTTTGGCGTCAAGGCCGCGATCTATATTCCTGACCGCATTTTCGAAGGCTATGGGCCGAACGCCGCCGCGATCGATCAGTTGATCGACAACGGCGCCCGGCTGATCGTGACCGTCGACTGCGGCTCCACGAGCCATGAGGCGCTGGCCGCGGCCGCCCGGCGCCATGTCGATGTCCTGGTCGTGGATCACCACCAGGTGACACACGAGCTTCCGCCCTGCCATGCGCTGGTCAATCCGAACCGGGAGGATGATCTTTCCGGTCAGGGGCATCTCTGCGCAGCCGGCGTCGTCTTCCTCGTTCTCGTTGCCACGTTGCGCCTTTTACGCGAGGCCGGCGACCCGCGTGCGAGATCCATCGATCTTCTGCAGTGGCTCGATATCGTGGCGCTGGCGACGGTCTGCGATGTCGTTCCCTTGAAGGGGTTGAACCGGGCCTACGTCGTGAAGGGCCTGATTGCCGCGCGCCACCAGGGCAATGCCGGGCTTTCGGCGCTGTTTCGCAAGGCCGGGCTTGCCGGACCGGTGACGCCATACCATTTCGGCTTCCTGATCGGCCCGCGTATCAATGCCGGCGGCCGCATCGGCGATGCTGCGCTGGGCAGCCGGCTGCTGACGCTGGAGGACACCGGCGAAGCCGAGGTAGTCGCCCAGAAGCTCGATGAACTCAATCGCGACCGGCAGCTCATGGAAGCCGCGATGCTGCAGGAGGCCGAGGCCGAGGCGCTCGCCGAATACGGCGACGGCGAGGGCGCTTCGGTGATCGTTACCGCGCACGAGAAATGGCATCCCGGCATCGTCGGGCTGATTGCTGCGCGACTTAAGGAAAAGTTCAAGCGCCCGGCCTTTGCGATCGCCTTCGATCCGTCGGGCCGGGGTACGGGGTCGGGACGCTCGATCAACGGTTTCGACATGGGCAAGATGGTGCGCGCGGCCGTCGATGACGGTCTGCTCGTCAAGGGCGGCGGCCACGCGATGGCGGCAGGATTGACGGTCGAGCGCGAAAAGCTCGGCCGCCTGCGCAGCTTCTTTTCGGAGCGCGCCGAGAAGACGGTAGCGAGCCTCGTCGCCAACGAGACGCTGAAGATCGATGGAGCGATCGGCGCAAGCGGTGCGACCGTCGATCTGGTAGACCGGCTGGAGACGGCTGGTCCCTTTGGCTCCGGTCACGCGCAGCCGATCTTTGCGATCCCCGCGCACCGCGTGCGCGATGCCCGCATCGTCGGCGAAAAGCATGTGAAGGTGACGCTCGAAGCGATGGACGGCGCCCGTCTCGACGGAATTGCCTTCCGTGCCGCCGATACGCAGCTCGGCAACCTGTTTTTGAATGCGCGCGGTGCCAGCCTGCATGTTGCCGGCTCGCTGGGGGCCGAACACTATAAGGGTTCGCGGCGCATCCAGTTGCGCGTTCTCGACGGCGCCCCGGCGCGATGAGCGCCTAAAGCGGCGGAGAGTCAGAGCGGCACGGCGAGCGTCGATTTGACGTTGTCCATGGCGACGAAGGTCCGGAATTTCTTGACGTTGCCGCTGTCGAAGAAGAGCCGCCGCGTCAGCCGCTCGTAGTGTGCCATGTCAGGCACGAGCACCACCAGAACGAAATCGGCCTCGCCGGTGACATAGTAGCACTGCTGCACCTCGGGAGCGGCGGCGAAGCTTTGCTTCAGCGCATCGATCAACTCCGCTCTCTCGCTCTCGACTTCCACCTCCACGAAGATGGTGATCGGCTGGCCGACCTTTGCTGGATCGAGCAGGGCTGCATTCTGCCGGATGATGCCGCTTTGCTCCATCCGCTTGATCCTTCTCTGGACCGCCGGCGCCGACAGATTGACGGCCTCGCCGATCGTTCGCTGCGGCGTGGTATTGTCCTGCTGAAGGATCCGCAGGATTGCGATGTCGAAGGCGTCGAGCGCCGCTTGGCTGGGTGGCATCAGATGCTCCACGAAACAAACTTGCAATTGAGGGGCGCAATTGCAGCGCCTTTTTCGCTTTGTTTGCAATATATCCTTGGCGAAGGGAGCGATCGACATGTTTTTGAAAAATACCCACATCGACCACAACGCGCCTCTGTCCGCAACCGACGCCGAGACGCTCGGCGTGCCGGCGTCCGAAAATGCCGAGCGTTATCTCCGGCATCGCGAGAACCACGCGGAAACGCCGCTGCACGCGTTGCCGGCTTTGTCCCGCGAGCTCGGTGTTCAATCCATCCACGTGAAGGACGAAGGGCATCGCCTCGGCCTCGGCAGCTTCAAGGCGCTTGGTGGATCGTATGCCGTTATTCGCCTGGTGCTTGACGAGGCTGGACTGCGTCTCGGTCGTGCTGTCGATGTTGCCGAGTTGCAGGCGCCCGAAGTCCGGGCAGTCGCCGCAACCATGACCTTCGCCTGCGCGACCGATGGCAATCACGGCCGCTCGGTGGCACAGGGAGCGAAGCTTGTCGGCGCCCGGGCTATCATCTCGGTGCATGCCGGCGTCAGCGACGAACGCGTCGCCGCCATCGCCCGTTTCGGGGCGGAGATGGTCCGGGTCGACGGCAACTACGACGATTCGGTCGCCGAAGCCGCGCGTGTCGCGACCGAGAATGGATGGACGATCGTGTCGGACACTTCGTGGCCCGGCTATGAGCTCATTCCGGGGATGGTGATGCAGGGTTATACCGCGATGGTGCGGGAGGCGCTGCGCCAGATGCAGGCCCCTCCGACCCACGTCTTCGTACAATGCGGTGTCGGCGGCGTTGCCGCAGCCGTTGCGGCCCACCTCTTTGAGGTTTTCGGAGCGGCGCGACCAGTCTTCACCGTGGTCGATCCCGCACGGGCGGCCTGCATGTTCGAAGCGGCGAGAGCCGGCCGGCCGGTAAGGATCAGGCATGGCGAACCGACCGTCATGGCCATGCTGGAGTGCTACGATCCGTCACCGGTCGCGTGGCGTATCCTGTCGCGCGTGGCGGACGCCTTCATGACGGTGGACGAGAACGATGCGATTGCCGCCATGAACCGGCTGGCGCGTCCGTCCGCCGGCGATCCGCCGATCGTCGCCGGCGAAAGCGGCGGCGCCGGCCTGGCTGGCCTTATCTGTGCGCTGGACGATCCGGCCGCAAGGCAGGCTCTCGGCCTGAACGATCAATCCCGTGTCTTCGTCATCAACACCGAAGGGGCCACCGATCCGCAGCGCTACGCGGAACTTGTCGGAATGGCGCCCGATGATGTTGCCCGATCAGGAGCTCCAGCATGAGCGAAGGTTCCGTCAACCGGGAACGCCTTGTCGGCCGTATCCGTCAGCTTGGCGATGTCGGCCGGGAGGACGGAAAGCTCACCCGTCTCGCAGCCTCGGATGCAGACAGGGCAGGTCGCGACCTGTTCGTCTTCTGGCTTCATCAGGCCGGACTGGATGTCGCAATCGACCGCATCGGCAACATCTTCGGCATCTGGAACGCCGGCGGGGATGAAGGCAAGGCGCCACTTTTGATCGGTTCGCATATCGATACGGTGATCGATGCCGGGATCTACGACGGATGCTATGGCGTTCTCTCTGGCCTGGAGGTGATCGAGACGCTGAGGGAAACCGGGTTTGCGCCATCGCGTCCAATAGCCGTCGCTGCCTTCACCAACGAGGAGGGTGTCCGCTATGCGCCCGATATGATGGGTTCGTTGGTCTATGCAGGGGGGCTGCCGGTCGACGAAGCGCTGTCCACCATCGGCACGGACGGATCCGTGCTTGGCAACGAGCTGCTAGCCATTGGCTATGCCGGCACCACGGAGCCGGGGCTCCTGGAACCGCACGCCTATATCGAGTTGCATATCGAACAAGGACCGGTCCTCGAGCGCGAAGGCTTTGCGATCGGTGCGGTCGAGAGCCTGCAGGGCATTTCATGGCAGCGCATCACCATCGACGGGGTCGCGAACCACGCGGGTACGACGCCGATGTCCATGCGCGCCGATGCCGGGCATGCGGCGGCACGGGTCATGACGTTCCTCCGTGGCCGGGCGCTCGCATCGAACACGCCGACCGTCGCCACCGTTGGATGCATCGCCTTTGAACCAAACGCGATCAATGTCATCCCCTCGCGTGCGACCTTCACGGTCGATCTCCGCGATCCCGACGAGGAACGCCTTCGCGAGGAGGAGGCTGCACTGGCCGCCTATCTCGCAGATCTGGCCGCAAGCGAGAGTGTGTCCGTTTCCGCCGAGCGCCTGGCGCGCTTTGAGCCTGTGGCATTCGATCAGCGGATCGTCGGATTGGTCGAGAACGCCGCGCGCAAACGCGGCCTTGCCGCGAAGCGCATGACGTCGGGTGCCGGTCACGATGCGCAGATAATCGCGCGCATTGCACCGTCCGCGATGATTTTTGTTCCGAGTGTCGGCGGCATCAGCCACAATCCACGGGAGTTTATTGCCGAAGCCGACCTTGTCGCAGGCGCAAACATTCTGCTTGATGTTGTCAGCGAACTGACCGCGCGAGCATGAAGGAGCTCAGATGACCGATTTGCAAGCGCTGCACGCAGAGATGACGGCTTGGAGGCACGATCTCCATGCTCATCCCGAATTCGGCTTCGAGGAGAAGCGCACCTCGGCCTTCGTTGCAGCCAAGCTGCGGGAATTCGGGCTGCAGGTGGCCGAAGGCATCGGCGGCACCGGCGTCGTCGGAACCCTTTCGTGCGGTTCGGGCAATCGCTCCATCGCGCTGCGCGCCGACATGGATGCGCTGCGTATCGCCGAGCAGGGACAACAGGCCTATCGTTCGCAGACGCCCGGCACGATGCATGCCTGCGGCCATGATGGCCACACGGCAATGCTGCTGGGTGCCGCAAGGCTTCTGGCGGAGCAGGGTGGCTTCGACGGCACCGTCCGCTTCCTGTTCCAGCCTGCCGAAGAATGGGGCAAGGGTGCGCTGGCGATGCTGGACGACGGTCTGATGGAGCGCTTTCCGTTCGAGGAGATCTACGGCCTGCACAACATGCCGGGCCTGCCGGTCGGCCATTTTGAAACCCGCGCCGGGCCGTACATGTCGGCGGAAGACAATTTCGAGATCGTGCTCGCCGGTGTCGGCGGGCATGCCGCCCGCCCGCAGGAGGGCAACGAGGTGCTGGTCGCGGCCTGCGCTCTGGTCACCAGCCTGCAGACCATCGTTTCGCGCCGGCTGGGCCCCGCCGATGTCGCTGTGGTCTCGGTGACGGAGCTCGTCACCGACGGCACGCGTAACGCGCTGCCGGGGCTCGCGCGCATTCTTGGCGACGCCAGAAGCTTCCGCCCGGAGGTGAGCGCCGAGATAGAGAGGCAGATGCGCACGATCGCAGAGGGAACGGCCCTTGCCTACAGCGTGGCAGCGGAAGTGGCTTACACGCGAGAATTCGTGCCGCTGCTGAATGATGCCGCGTTGGTCGACGAGGCATTTGCCGCCGCGTTGTCCGTGCTGCCCGGGGGCAACGTGAAGACAGCGCGCGAGCCGATGACCGCATCGGAGGACTTTGCGCGCTTTCTAGCACATGTGCCGGGCTGTTTTGTTTTCACCGGTAATGGCGAAAGTTCCGCGCCGCTTCACAATCCGAACTATGATTTCAACGATGCTGGCCTTCTGCACGGAGCCCGCTACCATGCCGCAATCGTCCGGCGTCGCCTGCCGCAAAATTGAATCTCCACGATCCCATTGGAATAGACACATGGCCCACTCTCTGAACATACCGTCCATCGTCACGCACACTTCCGGCAAGAACGCTCCCGGTGCGAATCAGCCTGATCTCGATGGTGACGTCGTATGGCAGGCGCGGGTTGATCTTGCTGCCTGCTTCAGGATGGCGGCCAGATACGGGCTGGAGGAGGGCATCTGCAATCATTTCTCGGCGGTGGTCCCGGGCTACGACGACCTGTTCATCGTCAATCCTTACGGATTCGCGTTCCGCGAACTGACCGCCTCGAAGCTGCTGGTGTGTGATTTCCACGGCAATGTGGTGGCGGGCGAGGGCCAGCCGGAAGCGACCGCGTTCTATATCCATGCCCGAATCCACAAGCGGGTGCCGCGTGCCAAGGTGGCGTTTCACACCCATATGCCCTATGCGACGGCGCTGTCGATGACGGAAGGAGACCCGCTCATCTTTGCTGGGCAGACGGCGCTCAAGTTCTACGGGCGCACTGTCTTTGACAGGAATTACAATGGCTTGGCGCTGGACGAGCGCGAAGGGGACCGGATTGCCGCTGCGATCGGCGATGCCGACGTGGTCTTCATGAAACATCACGGCGTCATGGTGCTTGCGCCCAACATCGCCGAGGCATGGGACGATCTCTACTTTCTGGAGCGCGCCTGCCAGGTGCAGACGTTGGCGCTGTCGACCGGCCGGCAGGTGCTTCCGGTCGATCCGGCTGTCGCGCAAGCCGCCTATCGGCAGATGCGGGAGGGCGACCCGGAATCGGCCCGGCTCCATCTGGAGGCGATCAAGCGCACGCTCGACGCAGAGGAACCGCAATATCGTACCTAGAACAGGCGGGGAGGGTAGGTGGCGGCTCGGCATGGCGGCGGGATGCGGGAATCGGGACCCTTGGTCTCGGCAGCACCAAACCTCATCATTCCGCTCGCTATAAACTTGCCAGTAGCGGACCTTTACGGTGAGATCCGTCGTGACAACCATGCAGGGTTGCGCTTAATCTATCTCCGAAAGGCTTTCAAACTGCGGGGGCCAAGACAATGAATGGAGCGGACAGCCTTTGTGGCACCCTCCTGGCCAACGATTTCAGGGTGTACTTTGCAAATCGGGGAACCTCGGAAATGCACTTTGTTGCGGCGCTTGAGCGCAAACCCGAATTGCGTTGCGTCCTTGGTCTTTTCGAGGGGGGTGTTACCGGGGCGGCCGACGGCTACGCGCGTATGACCGACCGACCATTGCTGCACACCGGGCCAGGTTTGGTCAACGGTCTTGCCTACCTTCACAATGCCCGACGCGCACGCGTTCCGATGATCAATATCGTCGGCGACCATGCGTCATACCATCTGCCCTTATATGCTCCGCTTACGACCGAACGCATGTAACATGACCGCCACCCTCCTGTTGCGAGAGGTAGACCCGACATTCAACTCGGCAGCCCAGCATTCTGGGAGATGTCTTCAAGACGCTCATCCAGGCCGCGTGGGTCGTTCCCGAAGGATGTAAATCGATGACGCGTCATTTGCGAATTCTGGCTGCGTTGCTCTCACTGTCGCTCATCAGTGCCGGGCCGGCTGATGATGGACGCTGGTATGCCGGGGAGTATTCCTTCTCCGACGAGCTTGGCGGCTTTCGCATTCTGTCGGTGACAGGCTCAGGTACAAGATCCGATCCGATCGAAATCAACGAGGAACTCGACTTCGCCGCCCCCGTCACTCTGGTGATCAGGGCCGCCACGCCAAGTCAACTTCACACGCTGGCCGGAGGGGCTTTCCACCTGCGTATTGTCGCTCTGAACAAGAGCGGACTGGCCTGGATCGGGTTCGAATTCGAACTTCAGGAGGTTCGCGGCAAACCCAGCGACTTCGAGGACGGTCTGTCATTCGGTCAGACCAACCCCAATCCGGACTTCATCTCGTCCGACCGGTTTGCCCGTTTCGAAAACCACTTCGAGAGCGTCGATCGGCTACGCTTCGAAAACGGCCACGCGGATCCCCAAGACCGAACGGCGTTTGGCTTCTTTATCACCGACGTCACGCCGGTCGCCGAATTCTACCTGGTGCAGGATCCGCGCATACCTTTCTCGTGAGGGCAAGCGAGGGCGGCGGCAGTGGTGCGCCCTAGGGGAGTCGAACCCCTCTTTACAGAATGAGAATCTGTCGTCCTAACCGATAGACGAAGGGCGCATCGTGCCCATAGAAATAGGACGACGGGCGTCTTCTGCAAGCGTGCAACTGGATGGAAAACAGAGAGAAGTGGCACGCCCTAGGGGAGTCGAACCCCTCTTCCCAGAATGAAAATCTGGTGTCCTAACCGATAGACGAAGGGCGCTTCCTTCGTGGTGGCGCCCTTATAATCAGGCCTTCTGAATCCCGCAAGCGGCAAAGCAAAGAAAAGTCTCAATGACTCGATTTTTTCTGTGCCTGTGGATGAAGTCGGCGGTCTGATCTCAGCGAGGCGTTCCGGGTATCGAGGTATAGTATTGATGTTGTTGAATTAATTTCGATGTCGTTTTTGGCCGGCCGCGCGAAAACCTCACGCGGCTCGCTTGCGTGATGGGTGGGTGTCAGGCGCGCACCTCGAAGACCATGTTGAACGGCGTCTCTGTCGCACGGTGGAAGCGCTTGAAGCCGGCGTCGAGCGCCACCTTGCGCAACTTCGTCTCGCCGGCCTGCGCGCCAAGTGCCAGTCCGACCTCCTGAGACATCGAGGCAGGCGTGCAGATCATCGTCGACGCGCCGTAGTAAATGCGGCCCACCGGGTTGAGGTTGTCCTTGAGGCAATCATGCGCAAAGGGTTCGACAATCATCCACGTTCCGTCTTCTGAGAGCGATTCCTTCACGTGCTTTCCCGCGCCGACAGGATCGCCCATGTCGTGCAGGCAGTCGAACATCGCGATCAGGTCGTAGCGCCCTGCGGGGAAGCTCGACGCCGATGCTTGCTCGAAGGTAACGCGATCGGCAACGCCTTCCTCCTTGGCGGCGGCTCTCGCCCGCTCGATCGACGGCATGTGGTAGTCGAAGCCGAAGAACGTCGAAGCAGGATAGGCCTTTGCCATGAGGATGGTCGAGGCGCCGTGGCCGCAGCCGATGTCGGCAACCTTGGCGCCGGCCTTCAGGCGGGCCTCGACACCCTGAAGTGCAGGAATCCAGTCGGCAATCAGACTGTTGTTGTAGCCCGTCCGGAAGAAGCGCTCCGTGCCGCGGAACAAGCAACTGTTGTGTTCGTGCCAGCCGACGCCCTTGCCGGTGCGAAAGGCGTCGGCGATCTTGGGTTCGTCCGTCCACATGGCCTGTACCACCTGGAAGGCGCCGGTGAAGAATGCAGGGCTGCCTTCCTCGGCGAAGACCATGACCTGCTCGGGCGTCAGACAGAAGCGATCCGTCTTCTCGTCATATGTCAGATAGTCGGCGGCCGCGAGTGCGGAGAGCCATTCGCGAAGGTAACGCTCCTTGATCGCCGTCTTCCTGGCAAGCTCCGTCGAGGTCACGGGAACGCCGTCGGCCATGGCTTTGAACAATCCCACGTCATCGCCGAGCACCACCAGGGCCCCGGATACGGCTGCGCCGACGTCGCCGATCAACCGGCCGACGAGGGCTTCCACTTTTTGCATGTCGGGTTGGCGCATGTCATCCTCCATTGGAAATGCAGGGAAGAACCAGCAGTGGTCAGTGTACCACTCACGCAGATGGCACGGAAGGACGCATCCGGCGCCGCGTCGATGCCTGTAGCCGATAGCGCGGACATTGATCTGCGTTCGACAATTTATCGCATCGGTTGCGAAAATGCCGCGTTGACAAGAAAAATACCGGGAATGATAGTCGGTTAGCCTATCTGAGGCGTTGGAGGAATGATCATGATCAAGCATTTGACAATTCTCGGCACCGTTTCCCTGCTCGGCGCCCTCGCGTTCGCCACTCCCTCCTCGGCGCTCACCATGAAGGAGTGCAGCGCGAAGTATAAGTCGGCACAGGCCGATGGGTCCGCCAAGGACACAAAGTGGAACGACTTCCGCAAGGCGCAGTGTGGTCCTGACGCGACGGCCGAGCCGGATGTTTCCATGGCGACCGACGAAGAGCCCGTGAAGCCCACGATGACGGCACCCAAGGGCGTGACGTTCCCGGCCGCGATTGCCCCGAAATATGCCAAGGAGACACCGGGCAAGGGCCGCATGCACACCTGCGTCGACTCCTATCATGTGAACAAGGACGCCAACACGCTCAACGGTCTGAAGTGGATCCAGAAGGGCGGCGGTTACTACAGCCTCTGCAATGCGAAGCTGAAGACCTGAAAACGCCCGTTTGCCAAGAGCGCCAGGGCCCTGCATCGCGGGGCCCTTTTTTTCGGCATTTCGCCGTCTGGTGGTATGCCGAACGAAAAAGCCGCCGGGCATAGCCGGCGGCCTTCGCATGCTTGTCCGTCGACGAACTAGTGCAGGATCTGGCTGAGGAAGAGCTTGGTGCGCTCGTGCTGCGGATTGTCGAAGAATTCGGCCGGCGAATTCTGCTCGACGATCTGCCCCTGGTCCATGAAGATGACCCGGTTGGCCACCTGGCGGGCAAAGCCCATTTCGTGGGTGACGCAAAGCATCGTCATGCCTTCCTCGGCAAGCCCGACCATCGTGTCCAGGACTTCCTTGATCATTTCAGGATCGAGCGCCGATGTCGGCTCGTCGAACAGCATGATCTTCGGGTTCATGCAGAGCGAGCGCGCGATCGCCACGCGCTGCTGCTGACCGCCAGAAAGCTGGCCGGGATACTTGTTTGCCTGCTCGGGGATCTTGACGCGCTTGAGGAAGTGCATCGCGACCTCTTCGGCCTGCTTCTTCGGCATCTTGCGCACCCAGATCGGCGCCAGCGTGCAGTTTTCGAGGATCGTCAGGTGCGGGAAGAGGTTGAAGTGCTGGAACACCATGCCGACTTCGCGGCGCACCTCGTCGATCTTCTTGAGATCGTTGGTGAGTTCCACACCGTCGACGACGATCTGGCCCTTCTGGTGCTCTTCCAGGCGGTTGATGCAGCGGATCATCGTCGACTTGCCGGAGCCAGACGGCCCCGCAATGACGATACGCTCACCATTCATGACCTTGAGATTGATGTCGCGCAGCACGTGGAAATCGCCGTACCACTTGTTCATGTTGACGATATCGACGGCCACATCGGTCGCGGAAACGGTCAATTTCTTGGGTTTAATCTCAGCCATGCTTGTTCCCTCGTTCTTGTTGCTTGCGGCTTATCGTCTATAGCCTGTGTCGAGATGGCGTTCCATGAAACCTGAATAGCGCGACATGCCGAAGCAGAATAGCCAGAAAACGAAGCCCGCAAAGATCAGGCCCGTCATCGGCGTGACGGCTGTCGCCCAGTTGGCGTCGGAGAAGTTCAGCTTCACGATGCCGAGCAGGTCGAACATGCCGATGATGGTGACCAGCGACGTGTCCTTGAACGTGCCGATGAAGGTGTTGACGATGCTCGGGATGACCAGCTTGATGGCCTGCGGCAGGATAATCAGCCGTGTCTTCTGCCAATAGCCGAGACCGAGCGAATCCGCACCTTCGGATTGCCCCTTCGGGATCGCCTGCAGTCCGCCGCGGATGACTTCGGCCATGTAGGCCGACGTGAAGATCGACACGCCGATCAGCGCTCGCAGCAGCTTATCCACCGTCCAGCCGGTCGGCAGGAAGAGTGGCAGCATGACGCTTGCCATGAACAGTACGGTGATCAGCGGAACGCCGCGGATGACCTCGATGAAGGCCACGCTCAGCATCCGGATGACGGGCATCTGTGATCGCCGCCCGAGCGCCAGCAATATGCCGCAGGGTAGCGACACGGCGATGCCGACGAAGGACAGGATGAGCGTCACCATCAGGCCGCCCCAGAGCGGCGTTTCCACGACCTCGAGACCCAAGCCGCCATGGAGCAGCCAGAAGGCGACGACCGGGAACACGATGAAGAGCAGGATGGCGTTCAGTCCCTTGCGCGGCACCGAGGGGATCAGCATCGGCACAAGAAGGAGAATAAAGAGGATGCCGACGATGGTCGGGCGCCAGCGATCTGCAAGCGGATAGCGCCCGAAGATGAACTGATCGTATTTGGCACTGACGAACGCCCAGCAGGCTCCGCTCCAGCCTTCCGGCTGCACGCCGCCCTGGACGGTCGTTGCGCAGAACGTGCGGTCCGGCCCGGTCCAGACTGCCTGGATGAACAGCCAGTTGATCAGGTGCGGCACGCACCAGGCAAGCAGCGTCAGCGCGAGGATCGTCAGCACCACGTCCTTGGGTGTCGCGAGCAGGTTCTTGCGAATCCACGCGTTTGCACCTCTTTGGCTGGACGGAGCCGGCTCGGGGGCAATCATGGCCAATCTGACGAAGGAATGGGATACGGACATCTTATCTCTCCACCAGCGCCATTTTGGCATTGAACCAGTTCATGAACAGCGAAGTCAGGATGCTCAGGCCGAGGTAGACGATACCCCATATGCAGACGATCTCGATCGCTTGGCCGCTCTGGTTGAGAATTGTCCCACCGACGGCCACGAGATCCGAAAAGCCGATCGCGATGGCGAGCGACGAGTTTTTCGTCAGGTTCAGATACTGGCTGGTCAGCGGTGGGATGATGATGCGCAGCGCCTGCGGCACGACAACAAGTCGCGTGACGCTCGACGGATGGAACCCCAAGGCTCCGGCCGCCTCGGATTGCCCCTTGGGTACGCCACGGATGCCGCCGCGAACGATCTCGGCAATGAACGAGGCAGTGTAGAAGGACAGGGCCAGGAAGAGCGACATGAACTCGGGACCGATGACCGAACCGCCCGTCAGGTTGAACTTTCCGGCAATCGGCATGTCGAACGACAGCGGAAGGCCGGAGAGGAGAAAGACGATCAGCGGCAATCCGATGATCAGTCCGATCGACGCCCACACCGTGTGGAACGGCTGACCCGTAGCTGCCTGGCGCCTATGAGCCCATCGCGCCATGAAGAACACGGCGACAATTGCGATCAGAAATGCGATGCCGACTGCTGTCATGCCTGTCCCGAAGATGGCTCTTGGGAAGGCGAGACCTCGGTTGTTCAGGAACATGCCGAGCGGCAAAGCCACGGATTCGCGCGGCTGTGGTAGAACGGCGAGAACCCCGAGATACCAGAAGAAAATGACCAGCAGTGGCGGAATGTTGCGGAATACTTCGACGTAGATCGTGCACAGTTTGGCGATCAGCCAGTTGTGCGACAGACGCCCGATGCCGATGACGAAGCCGATGATAGTCGCCGTGATGATGCCGGTGACGGCCACAAGCAAGGTATTCAGAATCCCGACCAGCAAGGCGCGCCCATAGGTCGCGTCGCTCGAATATGAAATCAGCGATTGGCCGATTTCGAAGCCGGCGCGGCCGCGAAGAAATCCGAAGCCGGATGCGGTGTTGCTGCGGGCAAGGTTTGCGGCCGTGTTGTGCGCAATCCACCAGACGAAGGCGACCAGGATCACCAGTGTCAGAACCTGAAAGAAGATACCCCGATACTTGGGGTCGTACATGGCCGACCTTAAATTCCAGCCGGTCCCGGACAAATGTGTCGATTCTACTGCCTCTTGCGTCATGCCGAGCCATTCCCCTATGCGCCCGTTTTCGGGTTTTCTTTTTGGAAGAGGAAAGGCGATGTCTCGCCTTTCCTGGCTTTCGTTGCTGGTTCGATTAACGAACCGGCGGTGCGTACTGGATGCCGCCCTTGTTCCAGAGCGCGTTCAGGCCGCGCGCGATCTTGAGCGGGCTGCCCTGGCCGATGTTGCGCTCGAAGACTTCGCCGTAGTTGCCGACGCCCTTGACGACGTTGTAGGCCCACTCGTTGGTGAGGCCGAGGTCGGTACCGATCTTCGTATCGGTTTCGGTGCCGAGGAAGCGCTTGATGTCAGGGTTCGGAGAATTCTTCATCTCGTCGACATTGGCCTGCGTGATGCCGAACTCTTCAGCATTGATCATTGCGTAGAACGTCCATGAAACGACGTCGAACCACTGGTCGTCACCCTGGCGAACTGCCGGGCCAAGCGGCTCCTTGGAGATGATTTCCGGGAGGATGACGTGCTCGTCAGGATTCTTGAGCGTCAGGCGCAGGGAATAAAGGCCGGACTGGTCCGTTGTGTAGACGTCGCAGCGACCAGCGTCATAGGCAGCGTTGACTTCCGGAAGGTTTTCGAAAACCACAGGATTGTATTGGAGATTGTTGGTCTTGAAGTAGTCGGCGAGGTTGAGCTCGGTCGTCGTGCCGGACTGTACGCAGATTGCAGCGCCCGAGAGTTCGAGAGCCGACTTCACGTTCAGGCTCTTGCGAACCATGAAGCCCTGACCATCGTAATAGGTGATTGGACGGAAGTTGAAGCCGAGCGCCGTATCGCGGTTGATGGTCCAGGTCGTGTTGCGTGACAGAACGTCGATTTCGCCGGACTGCAGAGCCGTGAAGCGCTCCTTGGCGTTCGTCGGCGTATACTTGACCTTGGTCGGGTCACCGAAGACGGCAGATGCCACGGCCTTGCAGAAATCGACGTCGAAGCCGGCCCAGTTGCCGGAGGCGTCAGGCGCGGCGAAACCGGTGAGGCCGGTATTGACGCCGCACTGCACGAAGCCCTTGGCTTTTACGTCTTCAAGAGTGGTGGCCGAAGCGGCCGAAGCGCCAAGCGCGAAAATCGCTGCGCCGATCGTAGCCGACAGAAGCTTAATCTTCATTTTTCCCAACCTTTTCCTTTGTCTTATCTTTTCTTGTGGGAGCGTCGGCTGAAGCGCACAAACCTCCCAAGCGACCCGACACCCTCCCGGCGCGAGTGGTTCTATCACAGTCGCAAATGTCACTATGGTCAAGTGTCGCGCCGCAATATTGCGTGATAATTCGGCAATTCGCTAAGCGAGAAGCGCAAAACAAGCAAATGACTAGCCAATAGGCAGCATTTGGCAAAAAAATCAGCTGAAACACGCTGATATATCTAGTCGATCCATCAGGTCGGAACTTGGCTCGCCGTTCGCGTCGGGGTTGACCGCGCGGTCCGGCAGGTTCAAGAGTTTGCCACTTGCATCCCACCGCCAAAGGCTATTTCCGACATGAAAGACAGAGACGGTCTGCTTCAGAACGCAGGCATCAATACCCGCCTTTCCCACCTCGGCAACGATCCCGCCGATTACCACGGCTTCGTCAATCCGCCGGTCGTGCGCGCCTCGACCGTGCTTTTCCCGACGGCCAGGGCAATGGAAACGCGCGCGCAGAAATACACCTACGGAACGCGCGGCACGCCGACCACCGACGCGCTCTGCGAAGCGATCGACGCGCTTGAAGGATCAGCAGGCACGATCCTGGTCCCGTCTGGCCTTGCTGCTGTCACTGTTCCGTTCCTCGCGTTCCTGTCGGCAGGCGACCATGCGCTTGTCGTCGATTCGGTCTACGGTCCGACGCGCCATTTCTGCGATACCATGCTGAAGCGCCTCGGCGTCGAGGTCGAATACTACGACCCGATGGTCGGCGCGGGCATCGATGCCTTGATCAAATCGAACACGAAGCTGGTCCATACCGAGGCTCCGGGCTCCAACACCTTTGAAATGCAGGACATTCCGGCAATCGCCGCGATCGCGCACAAGCACGGTGCGGTGGTGATGATGGATAACACCTGGGCGACGCCGATCTATTTCAGGCCGCTCGATTACGGTGTCGATATCTCGATCCACGCGGCCACGAAATATCCGTCCGGCCATTCCGACATTCTCATGGGCACGGTCTCGGCCAACGCCAAGCATTGGGAACAGCTCCACGAGGCGAATATCGCGCTCGGCATCTGCGGTGCGCCGGACGACGCGTACCAGATCCTGCGGGGCCTGCGGACCATGGGCGTGCGTCTCGAACGCCACTACGAGAGTGCTTTGACCATCGCCAAGTGGCTCGAGCGCAGGGAAGACGTCGCAGCAGTTCTGCACCCCGCTCTGCCGAGTTCTCCGGGGCATGATCTCTGGAAGCGCGACTTCAAGGGCGCGAGCGGCATCTTTTCCTTCGTGCTGAAGGTCGACGCCGCCGGTAGCTTCAAGCCCAAGGCGCATGCCTTCCTCGACGCCTTGCAGATATTCGGTCTCGGTTGGTCCTGGGGCGGCTTCGAGAGCCTTGCGGTTCACGTGAGCCTCAACGATCGCCGCGTCGCCAAGGCGCCGACCGCAGGACCGGTCATCCGCCTGCAGATCGGCCTGGAGGATGTCGCCGACATCAAGGCCGATATCGAGCGGGGCTTTGCCGCCGCAAAGGCCGTCTGATCAATCGACGGCACGATAGCCGTAGATCCAGTCGAGATCCGCCGCGAGGCTTTGCGGCGGTTTCAGCGACAGCACGATGTCGCGCCCGACGCGGATCGGCCCCCGGGCGTGATAGGCGAACCGGTTGAAGGCGCCGCGCTGTCGCAGCCGGTTTATGCGCGGCATGCGATGCGCTTCGAAGAGCGGCAGGGCCTCGGCTGCAGGGCGCGTGGCGAGGAACGCGGCGATTTCATAGGCATCCTCGATCGCCATTGCCGCCCCTTGCGCGGCGAACGGCATCATCGCATGCGCGGCATCACCGATCAGCACCGTATCGCGACCGTTCTGCCATTTGCCGGCCGTCGCTTCGTAAAGCGGCCAGAAGGTCATGTCGTCGGCACCGGCGAAAAGTGAAACCAGCGCGCTGTTCCAGCGTGAGAACCGCGACATCAGGCGCTGCCGCTGGGCATCCGTCGGCTGCTCCAGCCAGGCATGCATCGCCGCATGCCCGGCGGCGATCGCCACCATGTTGAAGCTCTCGGTTTCCCTGAGAGGGTAACAGATAAGGTGGGCCGACGGCCCGAGAAAAGCCGACACGCTGTTGCGATCAAGGAATGCCGGAGCATTCGCCGCGGCAATCGTGAAACGGTAGGCAACATTGCCGGAAAAGCGGGAGGAGGGGCTGCCGGCGATCAGCCCGCGCGCCTTCGACCAGACGCCGTCTGCGCCGATCAGCACATCGGCCTTGCGGATCGCGCCAGGCAACTCGCCGTTTTCTATGCCGGCGCCGAGATGCAGCGTGCAATGCGGGTTCTTCTGGACTGCATCGAGCAGGGTGGCCTGCAGGGTCGCGCGATGCAGCACGCCATAGGGCGCGTTCCAGCGCGTGCGTGCAAACTGGCCCGAGGGAACCGCGGCGAGTTCGCGGAGCGATGTGCCTGATATCAGCCGGATGGACTGCGGCTCGAGCCAGACATTGGTCAAGCTCTCCATAACGCCGAGCTTTTCGAGAATCCCTGTCGCGTTTGGCGAAAGCTGAAGGCCTGCGCCAACCTCCGTCAACGCCGGTGCCTGCTCGAAAATCTCGGAGCTGATGGCGTGCTTTGCCAGCGCAAGCGCGGCCGTCAGGCCCGCGACGCCCGCGCCGATGATGGCGGCATGTTCGACCGGCATCTGTGAGTCCGATCTCTAGGGCGCGGCGGCTTTAGGCTGCCTTGACGTGGAAAACGCAGCCGGCAGGGTTGGTCTGGTTTGCCTTGAGCGAGCTGTTGAAGCGGTACAACGTCGAGCAGTAGGAGCAGACCTTCTCGTTGTCGTCGCCCATGTCGATGAAGATATGCGGGTGATCGAAGGGAGCCGAGGCGCCGGTGCACATGAATTCCTTCACGCCGACTTCGACAACGCGGTGTCCGCCGTCGTTCTGGAAGTGGGGAATGTTGTGACCGGCCATGGTGATCTCCGAATGCTTTGAAATGTGCGCGGACCTTATAATCCTTCGCCGCAAATGTGTAGAGCCAAAGAGACGCACTCCAGACGGTTTTTGGCCAGGGCGGGGGTTTCCGTCCGCCGGTCGATAAAATATGGTCCGCCGAAAAACAGGACGGCCTCGATGAACTTGAATACGCCCGCCTTTTCCAGCTTCACGCATGATGGGCTCAAACTCGCCTATTTCGATGAAGGTGATCCAAGCGGCGCCCCGGTGCTGCTGATTCACGGCTTCGCATCGACCGCCAGTGTGAACTGGGTGCATCCCGGTTGGGTGAAGACGCTCGGCGATGCCGGCTACCGGGTGGTCGCGATGGACAACAGAGGCCACGGCGCCAGCGACAAGCCGCATGACGCCGAGGCCTACCGACCATGGCACATGGCTGGCGACTCGCTTGCGCTCCTCGATCATCTCGGCATAGCGCAAGCCAACGTCATGGGTTATTCCATGGGCGCGCGCATCTCCGTGTTTGCCGCACTCGCCCACCCCGACCGCGTGCGATCGCTGGTGCTCGGGGGGCTCGGCATTGGCATGACCGATGGCGTTGGCGACTGGGACCCGATCGCCGATGCACTGCTCGCGCCCTCGCTGGATGACGTGAGCCATGAGCGCGGTCGCATGTTTCGTGCCTTCGCCGAGCAGACGAAGAGCGACCGCCGGGCGCTCGCCGCCTGTATTCGCGGTTCGCGCGACCTTGTGGCGAGAGCCGACATGGGAAAGATCGAAGCACCGACGTTGATCGGCGTGGGAACCAGGGACGATATCGCCGGATCCGCCGAGGAACTGGCCGCGCTGATGCCGAATGCCAGGCCGCTCGATATCCCCGGACGCGATCATATGCTGGCCGTGGGTGACAGGGTTTTCAAGAAAGCCGTGCTCGAGTTTTACGACGAAGTCGCCGGGGGGTGACATCGCGATCGTCGTTTGCCGCGGCGGAAACATGCGGGAAACCATTCTCGCATAACCCATTTATGTCAGCGGCATTTTGCCGTATATAGAGCCATTCAGACGGCATACGAGGAGACCTTCCATGGTCGCAAAGACAGACATTCGTCCTCTTGAGACGGCAAGCTCGCTCAAGGTGATGGATCCGATCTGGGACAGCCTGCGCGAGGAGGCGCGCGCCGCCGCCGAAAACGATCCGGTGTTGGCGGCGTTTCTCTATTCGACCGTGCTCAACTATCGCTCGTTGGAAGAGTGCGTGATCTACCGCATCTGCGAGCGCCTCGACCATCCCGACATGCAGGCGATACTGCTTCGCCAGACCTTCGACCAGATGCTGGAAGACTGGCCGGAATGGGGCGCGATCCTGCGAGTCGACATCCAGGCGATCTATGACCGTGATCCCGCCTGCCTGCGCTTCATGGAAGCCGTGCTCTATTTCAAGGGTTTCCATGCGCTGCAGACGCATCGCCTGGCACACTGGCTCCTCAACCGCGGACGCCGCGATCTTGCCCTGTATCTCCAGAGCCGGTCTTCGAGCGTATTCCAGACGGACATCAATCCGGCTGCCCGGATCGGCCGCGGCATCTTCCTCGATCACGCGACCGGCCTCGTCGTCGGCGAGACCGCGGTGATCGGCGACAACGTATCGATCCTGCATGGCGTGACCCTCGGCGGCACCGGCAAGGAAGGTGCGGACCGGCATCCGAAGATCGGCAGCGGCGTGCTGATCGGCGCCGGTGCGAAGATCCTCGGCAACATCGAGATCGGCTATTGCTCGCGCATCGCCGCCGGCTCGGTCGTGCTCAAGGCGGTGCCTCCGAAGACCACGGTCGCGGGCGTGCCTGCACGGGTGGTCGGAGCAGCAGGGTGTTCGGAGCCGTCGCGGATCATGGATCAGGTAATCGGCGCCGACATTTAAGTCCGACATCCAAGGTATTGTGTGTCGCATGCAGTCAGCCGGCTGCCGGTACAACGGCGGGGATAGCGGTCATCATCGGTCCCCGCGCCTTTACAGCGCCGTCATTCATGTGCAAGAAGCGGCCAATCGAGATCGCTCAGGAGATGCAGTGTGAAGCCCGAAGAAATCAAGAAACTCGACGCGTATTTCAAGCGCACGTTCAACCCGCAGATTGTCGTCAAGGCACGTCCGCGCAAGAACGATTCCGCTGAAGTGTACCTCGACGAAGAGTTTCTGGGTGTCGTCTATATTGATGACGAGGACGGTGACCGCTCCTATAATTTTTCGATGGCGATCCTCGACGTCGATCTGGCATGACCTCAGGTGCTGAGCCCTGGCTCGTGCGCAGGCGAAGACACAAGCCGCAGCCTATGCGACTTGTCGACAGCCGGGGCCGGTAGCGCGCCGGCATCGTCGGACTATCCGAAATTCCCCCGAAATAGTTGAAATATCACGCCGACCGCCATTCGAAGGCGTATCGAAAAGAGAAGTCGTCTCTGGACCAACCGGCCAACCGCTCCATCTTGAGTGGTGAGCATGTGCTCAATTGCCAGCAAGGGGATGTTGAGGATGGGTATTTTCGACAAGATCAAGCATGCCATTTTCGGGGGAGAGGCGCAGGCTGCCCCGGTGACCCAAGCAGCGGCGCCAAAGATAGAGCCGGCACAGGCACCTGTTTCACCCTCGGCCGCGCCGTCCCCTGCGCCAAGTGCTTCGCCCGAGCCAAGTGCTTCGCCCGCGGCAGCGACGCCTGCGGCTGTCGTCGATATTGTTCCGGTGCTCGATGCGGCGGTGAAGAAAAGCGGGCAGAAGCTCGACTGGCGCCGTTCGATTGTCGACCTCATGAAAGCCGTGGGAATGGATGCGAGCCTTGCCGAGCGCAAGGAACTGGCCGCTGAACTCGGCTACACCGGCGACACGCACGACACCGCGACGATGAACATATTTCTGCACAAGGCGCTGATGAAGCGGCTGTCGGAAAACGGTGGCAAGGTCCCGGCCGACCTCCTCGATTAGTCGCTTGAGTGCCGCGATCGGATTCTTTGCGAAGCCTCTGGTTGCGGCCCTCTGATATATTTTAGCAAAATCAATTATTGAGGCGCCTCGCTTGCAGCAATTGGAATCTGTACGCTCCCATATGCAATCTGTGATTGTTTTGCGATGCACAAGATCGCTTGATCTTTGTGTGCGGTGCGGCTACCGTTGGGGCTTCCGAGCACAAGGAGGATTTTCATGCTGAACTTTGATGACGCCGCTGGAAAGAGCAAGGAAGCCATGGAAACAGTGTTGAAGAGCTATTCTGAGACGACCAAGGGATTTCAGGCGATCGCCACGGAGGCGACCGAATATTCCAAAAGATCTTTCCAGGATGCAGTCACGCATTTCGAGACGCTGTCCGGCGCACGCAGTCTCGAAGCCGTCTTCGAACTGCAAACCGGCTATGTGAAGGCTGCATATGACAGCTTTGTCGCTGAAGCGACGAAGTTGAGCGATATGTACGCGGATCTCGCCAAGAGCGCCTACAAGCCCTACGAAGCGCCGGTGGCTGCCGCGGTTGCGAAAGCCGCCAAGCCTGCGGTGGTGACGCCCGCCGCCGCATAGGAGCGGCGGTGCATAAGCTGCATACCTCTTGAAAAACGAAGGCCGGCTACGCATCTGCAGCCGGTCTTTTCGTTTTTCACCACATGCTCCACGTCCCTGTCGCTAGTTTTTGTGTCTTTGCGTCAAGTCCGGTTGAATTGTGATTGCAGTGTGGAGCGAGGGGCTTAAAATCGCTCTACAATGAACTAAGTTAGTAATTCAGATATTCGGCGGGTAAAGCAGGCCTCCCATGCACCGCCGGATTGATCGGGGAATGAATGAATATGATCGTACAGCCGATCCGGATGCAAAATGATAGCGAAAGGAACGGGGACAACGGAAATCGCGGCACCTCGGTCATCACGCGCACAAAGCCAAAGACCAAGAAACCCAATCTGTACCGTGTGCTGATTCTGAATGACGACTACACGCCGATGGAGTTCGTCATCCATATCCTGGAGCGTTTTTTTCAGAAGGACCGTGAAAGTGCCACCCGCATCATGCTTCATGTCCATAATCATGGCGTCGGCGAATGCGGAATATTTACATACGAGGTGGCGGAGACCAAGGTGAGTCAGGTGATGGACTTCGCCCGACAGCACCAGCATCCGCTGCAATGCGTCATGGAAAAGAAGTGAGGATCTGAACGTGCCAACATTTTCGCCTAGTCTTGAGAAGGCGCTCCATCAGGCACTGACCTTTGCCAACGAGCGGCATCACGAATATGCAACGCTCGAGCATCTGCTGCTCGCCCTGATCGACGATGCCGATGCGGCCGCGGTCATGGGCGCCTGCAATGTCAATCTCGACGCGTTGCGCAAAACGCTTGTTGAATATGTCGATAACGAACTCTCCAACCTGGTCACGGGTTATGACGAGGACTCCAAGCCGACATCCGGCTTCCAGCGCGTCATTCAGCGTGCGGTCATTCATGTTCAGTCGTCCGGTCGCGAAGAAGTGACCGGAGCAAACGTGCTCGTCGCCATCTTTGCCGAGCGCGAAAGCCATGCCGCCTATTTCCTGCAGGAGCAGGAAATGACCCGCTACGATGCCGTCAACTACATCTCGCACGGAATCGGCAAGCGCGCCGGATCGTCCGAAACGCGCACGCCGCGTGGCGCCGACGATGGCGAATCGGAGAGCAAGCCGGCATCGCGCGGCAGCGGCGAACAGGAAGAAGGCGGCGCAAAGAAGCAGCAGGATGCCCTGAAGGCTTATTGCGTGAACCTCAACGAGAAGGCTAAGGTCGGCAAGATCGATCCGTTGATCGGTCGTCATGCAGAGGTCAACCGTACGATCCAGATCTTGTGCCGCCGTTCGAAGAACAACCCGCTTTACGTCGGTGATCCTGGCGTCGGCAAGACTGCGATCGCCGAAGGTCTCGCCAAGCGCATCGTCGAAGGCAAGGTGCCGGAAGCGCTGGCCGACGCGACCATCTTTTCACTCGACATGGGAACGCTGCTGGCCGGAACGCGTTACCGTGGCGATTTCGAAGAGCGCTTGAAGCAGGTMGTCAAGGAGCTCGAAGAGTATCCGGGCGCCGTTCTGTTCATCGACGAAATCCACACGGTCATCGGCGCCGGCGCTACATCCGGCGGAGCGATGGATGCGTCGAACCTGCTGAAGCCGGCTCTGTCGTCAGGCGCGATCCGTTGCATCGGATCGACCACCTACAAGGAGTACCGTCAGTTCTTCGAGAAGGACCGGGCTCTGGTTCGCCGCTTTCAGAAGATAGACGTCGCCGAACCGTCGATCGATGATGCGATCGAAATCATGAAGGGCCTCAAGCCCTATTTCGAAGAGTATCACCACCTGCGCTACTCGAACGAGGCGATCAAGACGGCCGTCGAGCTGTCGGCACGCTACATCTCCGACCGCAAGCTGCCCGACAAGGCGATCGATGTGATCGACGAGACCGGTGCGGCCCAGATGCTGCTGCCGCCGTCCAAGCGCCGCAAGCTGATCACCGAAAAGGAGATCGAGGCGACGGTTGCCACGATGGCTCGAATCCCACCGAAGACCGTGTCGAAGGACGACGAAGCCGTTCTAGCCAATCTCGAAAAGGAACTGCGTTCGGTCGTCTACGGCCAGGATACCGCGATCGAAGCCCTGTCGACGTCGATCAAGCTGGCGCGTGCGGGCCTTCGCGAACCGAACAAGCCGATCGGCTCCTACGTTTTCTCGGGCCCGACGGGCGTCGGCAAGACCGAGGTGGCCAAGCAGCTGGCGTCGTCGCTCGGTGTCGAGCTTCTGCGCTTCGACATGTCGGAATACATGGAGCGGCATACGGTTTCCCGTCTGCTCGGTGCACCTCCCGGCTATGTCGGCTTCGACCAGGGCGGTCTTCTGACCGATGGCGTCGACCAGCATCCGCATTGCGTGGTGCTGCTAGACGAAATCGAAAAGGCGCATCCCGACATCTACAACATCCTGCTGCAGGTCATGGACCACGGCACGCTGACCGACCACAACGGCAAGAAGATCGACTTCCGCAACGTCATCCTGATCATGACGACCAATGCGGGCGCATCGGAGATGGCCAAGGCGGCATTCGGCTTCGGTTCGTCCAAGCGGACGGGCGAGGACGAAGAGGCGCTGAACCGTATCTTCACGCCGGAGTTCCGCAACCGACTCGACGCGATCATTCCGTTCGCGGCGTTGCCAACTGTGGTCATTCACAAGGTCGTGCAGAAGTTCATCATGCAGCTTGAGGCACAGCTTTCCGAGCGGAACGTTACCTTCGACCTGCACGAGGATGCGATCGCCTGGCTGGCGGAAAAAGGTTACGACGAAAAGATGGGTGCCCGCCCGCTGGCGCGTGTGATCCAGGACGTTATCAAGAAGCCGCTGGCCAACGAAATCCTCTTTGGCAAACTGAAGAAGGGTGGCGTCGTCAGCGTCACTGTCGGCCCGAAGGAAGATGGCAAACCCGGCATCATCCTTGAATCGGTGTCTGACAGTGCACCGATCAAGCCGAAGCCGGAGGCCGAGGTCATCCACCCCGAGGGGGATGACCAGGATGACGGCGAACTGAAGACCAAGACGCGCCCAAAGAAGACCACGGCCTCCGTGAAAAAGGCGAAGGCGGCCGTCGCCGAGCCCGAGGTCAGGAGCCCGCCCAGGAAGGGCAGCGCGGTCCCACGGGTGCCGAAGAAGTAAAATTGGAGAAAAAGCGGCTTTCGGGCCGCTTTTTCTTTGTCGTCGCGGGCGGCCGCTTAGCCGAATATTAAGCGTAATCGATTATGCCGGGCGTCAGCAAGGAGCCGATCCATGGTGTTTCTGCCCGCCGAACGTTTCATTGTCACTGTTATAGCGGCGCTGGCGTTGCTCGACCTCTATTTGATTTGGTGGAAGGATGTCGGCTTCGATGTCGTCAGCTATGCAGGCCTGGTCGCGTGCGGAGCATCCGCGATCGCTCTCGGTCAGTTTTACCGACATGTTAGGCCCAACGAGGGAATTGCAGCCACTGCAACGGCTGCGGGGCTTTTCGTGCTCTTCACGATTGTCGGCTCGGTATTCAATTACCTGTTGCTGCCGCTACGCTTTCATCCAGTTGATCCGGTTCTCGCACGCTTCGATGAACTGCTCGGCTTTCACTGGCCAAGCTTTGTGACCTGGGCGTCGCAGTATCCGCGCACCGGAATGCTGCTGCAAGCCGTCTACACGACGTCATTGCCTCAACTGCTAGCAATTCTCTTCTTTCTGGGGTTTTCAGGCAGGATACGCCTGCTGCACCACTTCTTGCTGACGGGTGTGATCGGGGCGCTTCTCGCAATCGTGTGCTGGTCGTTCTTCCCCTCATTCGGCGCCTCGTCGATCTATCGGTTGCCGAAGGAGGTGATGGATGCAGTTCCACTGGCGGTGGGCCCGGATTACGGTGCGCAGCTTGTCGAATTGGGCCGCCACGGTGCCACGTATCTGTCGCCGAAGAATGTCCTTGGCGTGATCGGATTTCCATCGTTTCACACAGTCATGGCGGCGATGTCCGCCTGCTTCCTTCTGCGCTTTGGCGTGCTAGCGGTGCCGTTCGTTGTTCTCAATGCACTGATGGTGCCCGCGATCCTCATTCAGGGCGGGCACAATCTCGCTGACGTCATCGGTGGCCTGGTCGTGTTTGCCATTGCATATCGCCTAGCGGGCGCCGCGGTGCGCCAAAGCGAAGCGCTACAGGCACAATCGCCAAGCACAGTCGCCACCAGCGCGGAGCGATGATCAGAGCTCGGCTTTGATCTTCTCCGCATTTGCGGCAAGAACGGCATTGTCCTCCATCGTGCCTGAATGCGGACGCAGCGCCACGCCCTCGTGGCGCGGGATGACGTGGAAGTGCAGGTGGAAGACGGTCTGGCCGGCCGCCGGCTCGTTGAACTGGCAGACGAAGACGCCGTCCGCATCGAAGGCGTCCTTGACCGCATTGGCGATCTTCTGGACGACCGGGATGGTCTGCGCCAGCGTTGCCGGATCGGCATCGAGAAGGTTGCGCGACGGCGCCTTGGGGACGACGAGAACATGGCCGGGCGCCTGTGGCATCACGTCCATGAACGCAACGGTGCTGTCGTCCTCGTAGATGCGGTGCGAGGGAATTTCGCCACGCACGATCTTTGCGAAAATATTGTTGGTGTCATAAGCGGCGCTGGTCATGCGAAATCTCCTCATTGCTGCCTTGGGGTAGCGTGGCAAAGGCGAGGGCGTCAATCCTCTTGCAGCCGGTCGCCTTTCCGGAACGGGCTGTGCTCGGCCAGAATTTCGTTCATGTGCTCGACGTCGTCGCGCTCGCGCTCAAGATAGTCCGCGATCGCCCGACGCAGGCCGGCATGGGCGACATAGTGGGCGGAATGCGTCGTCACCGGCAGGTAACCTCGCGCCAGCTTGTGCTCGCCCTGCGCCCCGGCCTCGACACGTTTGAGCCCTTTCGCCAGCGCGAAGTCGATTGCCTGATGGTAGCAGACCTCGAAATGCAGGAACGGATGATCCTCGATGCAACCCCAATGCCGGCCGTAGAGCGTATCGCCCCCGATGAAGTTGATCGCGCCGGCGACATAGCGGCCGTTGTGCCTAGCCAGGATGAGCAGAATGTCGTCGGGCATGCGCTCGCCGATCAGCGAATAGAATCGGCGCGTCAGATACGGCCGACCCCATTTACGGCTGCCAGTGTCCATGTAGAAGGCGAAGAACTGGTCCCAGATGTGCTCCGTCAGGTCGCTGCCGGTCAGCCAGTCGATGCTGATGCCGTTTTCCAGCGCCGTGCGGCGCTCCTTGCGCAGCGCCTTGCGCTTGCGCGAGGCCAATGTTTCGAGAAACGCCTCGTGATTGGCATAGCCCTCGTTGATGAAATGGAACTGTTGATCGGTTCGGTGCAGATAGCCGTCGGTCTCGAACACGGCGATCTCGTCCTCCGCAACGAAGGTGACGTGCGCCGACGACACGCCCAGCCGGCGAACGACCTCCTTGAGGCTCTCTGCCATTGCGTCCTGAATCGGGCGGCGCTCCAGACCCGCTGCGACGAGCAGGCGCGGACCGGTTGCGGGCGTGAACGGTATCGAGCACTGGAGCTTCGGATAGTAGCGGCCGCCGGCCCGTTCGAAGGCATCGGCCCAGCCGTGGTCGAAGACATACTCGCCCTGGCTGTGATTTTTCAGATAGCCGGGCAGGGCGCCGACGAGTTGGCCGTCGGCAGCCTCGAGCAGCATATGATGCCCGAGCCAGCCGGTCCCGGCGGTTGCCGATCCCGATTCCTCCAGCGAGGACAGGAACGCGTGCGAGACGAATGGATTGTACGCGAGCGCGTTATCGGCTTTCGAGGCCCCGGAAAGCCGCGACCAGCTCTCCGGGGAAATATCGGTGAAAGACCGCTCGATGCGGATTGAAAGTTCGTCTGTCATGAAGCGAGTGCGAGACCGTTGGGGAGGATAATGGGGCTCCGGTCCAGTCTGCGCATGATCTTGTCCAAAAAGCGAGCGTCAAACCGAAACGCGCGGATCAAATCCCTCGAACGTCATCTGGTCGGCATTCTCAAAGGTGTGCTGGCGCGCCTTCTCGTCACGGACAGTCCAGGTGATGACGACGATGCCCTTGTCGCGTTGCGCGCTGACGAAGGGGTTGGGAAGATCGGCGAAGAAGTAGGAGATGAAGTCGAGGCCGAGCTGCATCGCCTTTTCGTTCACTTCGAATTCCTCGGGCTTGTTGCCGCCCGCGGTCAGGCCGAGCGGGTAGGGCGCATCGAGAGCCTTGAGCTCACGCAGCAGCCAGTGGTCGAAGCTCATGAGCGCCAGCTTGCCTTCGTAACCCTCCAGCACTTCGAGAACAGCTTCGACGAAGCCCGTGTCGTCGGCTTCGCGGCCCTTGAGCTCTATCACCAGCGGGACCTTGCCCTTCACCAGATCCAGAAGCTGTCTCAGCGTCGGAATCTTGTCGCTGGTGCCGCCGATCGAAAGCAACCCCAATTCCTGCGACGTCCGCTCGCGAACGTCACCCTTCAGGTTGCACAAGCGCTCCAGATCCTCGTCATGGAAAACCACGGGCACGCCGTCGGAAGCGTAGTGCAGGTCGCACTCGATGGCGAAGCCGGCCTCGACAGCGCGCGAAAACGCCGAGAGGGTGTTTTCCCAGACCTTCTTGTTGAGGTCATGATAGCCGCGGTGAGCGACGGGCAGTTCCTTGAGCCATGCTGCAGACGTCATGACGCAACTTCCATGATTGCATCGATTTCGACTGCGGCGTTCATCGGAAGTGCCGCCATCCCGACAGCAGCGCGGGCATGTTTCCCAGCCTCGCCGAGGACGCCGGCAATCAGGTTGGACGCGCCGTTGATCACGAGATGCTGCTCGACGAAGTCGGGCGTCGATGCCACGAAGCCGTTCAGTTTGATGACCCGCCTGATGCGGCCGAGATCGCCGCCGAGCGCGGCTTTGGCCTGCGCGAGGATGTTGATGGCGCACAGCTCCGCTGCCCGTTGACCCGTCGGCACGTCGACGTTTTTGCCAAGGTGGCCGGACACGGCGATCTTGCCGCCTTCAAGCGGCAGTTGTCCGGAAATGTAGAGATGGTTGCCGTTGATCACATAGGGAACGTAGTTTGCGGCGGGTGCCGCAGCCTCGGGCAGGGATATCCCCATCTCTTTCAGCCGCGCAGCGATTTGATCGGACATTTTCCTCTCCGCTTTTGTTGTCAATAGTTCTAAAATTATGCATCAAGGCCTGAATCTATTTTGTGACACGATCGAGCCTCGATTTGGCCGAAAGCGTTCTTATAACATCGCAGGCGAGTCCAACAGGAGATTATCAATGGTCCGATCGAGTCTTGCCGCACTCTTCCTAGCGGGCGTTTCGGCAAACGCCTTTGCGGCGGCACCGGTAACCAGCGCGGCAATTGCCACGGGTCTGGTCGCTCATCGCGCCGTCTATGATCTGGAGCTGAAGGACGCGTCCGAGCGCTCCGGCATATCAGGCATGTCGGGCCGCATGGTCTACGAGTTCGACGGCGACTATTGTACCGGTTACACTACGAACTTCCGCTTCGTGACGCAGATCGATACCGGTGACACGGTACGCCTCAGCGATCAGCAGACGAAAACCTTCGAAAACCTGAAGGACCGGAAGTTCACGTTCGACACGAAGTCCTTCACCGACGACCAGCTCGACAAGGAAGTCAACGGTGCGGCTGAGGATCGGGCAGAGGGCGTGAAGGTCGATCTGAAGCAGCCTGCAAGCAAGGAGCTTCAACTGGCCGCAAGTCGCTTCCCGACCGAGCACATGCTGGACGTGATCCAGAACGCCAAGGCCGGCAAGCGCCTGTTCGAGGCGCGTGTCTTCGACGGCTCAGACGACGGCGACAAGGCTCTTGCCACGACCACAGTCGTCGGCAAGCAGGTGACGCCTTCCAAAGACGAAACGGATGCAGGCAATGCCGGCGCCTTCTCGAAGACTGCTTTCTGGCCGGTGACCATTTCCTACTTCAACGAAAACACCAAGACGGACGCATTGCCCGTCTACCGCATGTCGTTCAAGCTCTACGAGAACGGCATCACGCGCGACCTGACGATGGATTACGGCGACTTCGTACTCTCGGGCAAGCTGTCGAAGCTCGAGCTGCTCGACGCCAAGCCTGTTGCCTGCAAGTAAGGCGGTCGCCTGTAAGTAATTGCTAGCATTGGACGATCGTCGGGCGGTCAGACGATCGCCGATGTATCCAGCGGGATGTCCTCTGTGCTAGGAGTAGGCTTGCGATTGAGCGGTGACCGCGGGATGGAGTGAGGATCTTGGCTGCAAGTTATACGGTGTCGATGATTGCCCTGTTGGGTGTGACCGCTGGCGTGATGGCCGCGGCATTACCGAGTTCTTCCTTTGCCGCCGATTGCGGCGTGACACCGTCCTCCGGGATCGACTGGGGCGGCTGCAACAAGAAGAATCTGATGCTGGAGGGCGGCGACTTTCAGAAGGCCAATCTTGTCGATGCCGACTTCACGCTGACCAATCTGAGCGGAACCAATCTCACCTCGGCAAATCTCGAAAAGGCAACGCTGGTACGCGCCTGGTTTACCGGTGCGCAGGTCGACAACGCAAATTTCGCGAAGGTCGAAGCCTATCGCTCCGGCTTTGAGAACGTCTCTGCCCAAGGCGCATCCTTTGCGGGCGCCGAGCTGCAGCGATCCAATTTCAATGGCGCGACGCTGACCGGTGCGAATTTCGAAAAAGCCGAACTCGGCCGCGCAAGCTTCAGCAAGGCAGTGCTGACAGGGGCAAGCTTTTCGCTCGCGAACCTGTCGCGGGCCGATCTCAGCGGAGCGACATTCGAGGGACCGATTTCGTTCGACCGCGCCTTCATGTTTCTGACGCGTATCAGCGGTCTTGATCTTTCCAGTGCAACCGGCCTGGAGCAGGCGCAGATCGAGCTCGCATGCGGCGATTCGAATACGAAACTGCCGGCTGGGCTGACGATACCGCAGAGCTGGCCCTGCGATTCCGATTGAGGCGCGCCGTATCGGCCTTTTGCCTCCGCCGTCGCGAGGCAAGGCATTATTTTTGGCCATAAGCCTTGCTTTTCCAGCGTAGTGAGGTTATGGCCACCCGCATTCCACACGTAAGGCATGGGGTTGTCCGGGAGAAATCCGGATGGTTCCGCCCGGTGGCATCTTCGAAGAGGATGCTGTTCGCCTTGCGGAGGTTCAACCGGAAAAGGATAACAAGGCATGGCATTGCCCGATTTCTCTATGCGCCAGCTCCTCGAAGCAGGCGTCCACTTCGGCCACCAGACGCACCGCTGGAACCCGAAGATGAAGCCGTACATTTTCGGCGATCGTAACAACATCCACATCATCGACCTTGCACAGACGGTTCCGTTGCTGTCGCGTGCGCTGCAGGTCGTCAGCGACACCGTTGCCCGTGGCGGCCGCGTTCTGTTCGTCGGCACCAAGCGCCAGGCGTCGGAGCTCATTGCAGACTCCGCAAAACGCTCCGCTCAGTACTACGTCAACTCGCGTTGGCTCGGCGGCATGATGACCAACTGGAAGACGATCTCCAACTCGATCCAGCGTCTGCGCAAGCTCGACGAAATCCTCAATGGCGATGCCCAGGGCTTCACCAAGAAGGAACGTCTGAACCTTGAGCGCGAGCGCGAAAAGCTCGACAAGGCCCTCGGTGGTATCAAGGACATGGGCGGCACGCCGGACCTGATGTTCATCATCGACACCAACAAGGAAAAGATCGCAATCGATGAAGCCAAGCGCCTCGGCATCCCGGTTGTCGCGATCATCGACTCGAACTGCGATCCGGACCTGATCGACTATCCGATCCCGGGCAACGACGACGCATCGCGCGCCATCGCTCTTTACTGCGATCTGATCTCGCGCGCTGCCATCGACGGCATCGCTCGTCAGCAGAGCTCGTCGGGCCGCGACCTCGGCGCGTCGATCGAAGCCTTGGCTGAGCCGGCGCTCGACGAAACCGGCGCCTGATAGAAGAAGCAGGCGGGCAGAATTGTCCGCCATGCTTTCCAGAGATTGGGAAAGGCCGCTCGCGACTCTTGGAAGTTCGGCGGCCTTGACCGTTTCAGGCGAGGGCGATTCGCCCACCGCCACAAGAGTTTCGTTATGACGCGTCATTCATCACGCTGTCATACATACAGGTACATTTCGTGCCTCAATCCGGTGCTGCGCCGCCTTTTTGCGGGCCACCGTTTGAACCGACAAGAGGAAGCTTATGACCGAGATTACGGCTGCACTGGTGAAGGAACTGCGCGAAAAGTCCGGCGCAGGTATGATGGACTGCAAGAAGGCGCTGATCGAAAACAACGGCGATATCGAAGCAGCGATCGACTGGCTGCGCGCCAAGGGCATCTCCAAGGCCGACAAGAAGTCGGGCCGTACCGCTGCTGAAGGCTTGATCGGCATTGCCGGCGCCGGCCACAAGGCAGTTGTCGTCGAACTCAATTCCGAAACCGACTTCGTTGCCCGTAACGACGCCTTCCAGGATCTGGTTCGCGGCATCGCCAGCGTTGCTCTTTCGACCGACGGCACGGTTGAGGCCATTTCGGCTGCGACCTATCCGGCATCTGGCAAGCCGGTTGCCGATACCGTCAAGGACGCGATCGCGACCATCGGCGAGAACATGACCCTGCGTCGCGCAGCCAAGCTGGAAGTCGAGCATGGCGTTGTTGCGACCTACATCCATAACGCCGCCGGCGACGGTATCGGCAAGCTCGGCGTTCTGGTTGCGCTGAAGTCGATTGGCGACAAGGCTGTTCTGACGTCGATCGGCCGCCAGGTCGCCATGCACATCGCTGCGACCAATCCGCTCGCCATTCGCGCCGACGAAGTCGATACCGCCGTTGCCGAGCGCGAGCGCAACGTCTTCATCGAGCAGGCCCGCGAATCCGGCAAGCCTGAGGCCATTATCGAAAAGATGGTTGACGGCCGCATGCGCAAATTCTTCGAAGAAGTTGCCCTTCTCTCGCAGGCTTTCGTGATCAACCCCGATCTGACGGTCGGCGCTGCGATCAAGGAAGCTGAAAAGGAAGCCGGTGCGCCGATCGAAGTCACCGGCATGGCCCGTCTCCTGCTCGGCGAAGGCGTCGAAAAGGAAGAGACGGACTTCGCTGCTGAAGTCGCCGCTGCTGCCAAGGGCTGATCGGCCGTATACATGTGAAAACCGAAGGGCATCGCGTGACAACGCGGTGCCCTTCGTGTATCCGGCAGTCAACGGTCACAAACGAGGAGCCAAGATGTCGTCAGAACCTGTCTACAAACGCGTTCTACTCAAGGCTTCAGGCGAAGCCCTCATGGGCAGCCAGGGATTTGGAATCGATGTAGCAGTTGCCGATCGCATCGCCGCCGATATCGCCGAGGCGCGGCAGATGGGCGTGGAAGTTGGCGTCGTCGTCGGCGGCGGCAATATTTTCCGCGGCGTGGCTGTTGCCTCGAAGGGCGGCGATCGCGTGACGGGTGACCACATGGGAATGCTCGCCACAATCATCAACGCACTTGCGCTGGCGACCTCGTTGCGCAAGCTCAACATCGATACCGTCGTGCTTTCCGCGATTGCGATGCCCGAGATCTGCGAGAGCTTCTCGCAGCGCGCCACGCTCTATCACCTGTCGCTGGGCCGGGTCGTCATCTTCGCCGGCGGCACGGGCAACCCGTTCTTCACGACGGACTCTGCAGCAGCCTTGCGCGCCGCGGAAATGGGCGCCGAAGCGATCTTCAAGGGAACGCAGGTCGATGGTATCTATTCTGCCGATCCGAAGAAGGAGCCGGACGCCACGCGCTTCGATCGACTGACACACAAGGAGGTCCTCGATAAGGGACTTGCCGTCATGGACGTTGCAGCTGTCGCGCTCGCGCGCGAGAATTCCATTCCGATAATCGTCTTCTCGATCCACGAGAAGGGTGGTTTTGCTGAAATCCTCAAGGGCGGTGGCCTCAAGACCATCGTCTCCGACAATTGATTGAGTGGCGGCGCCAATTGGCCGCAGCTTCTACCGAGACGGGAGCACTGACATGAGTGAAGGCATCGACATCAAGGAACTCAAGCGCCGCATGGATGGCGCCATTTCCTCGTTCAAGAGCGATATCGCATCGCTGCGCACTGGCCGCGCTTCGGCCAATATTCTCGATCCTGTGACGGTCGAGGCCTATGGTTCGCGCGTACCGCTGAATCAGGTCGCCAATATCACCGTCCCGGAACCGCGTATGCTGTCGGTTTCGGTGTGGGACAAGTCCATGGTTTCCGCGACCGAGCGTGCGATTCGCGAGTCGAATCTGGGTCTCAACCCGATCATCGACGGCCAGAACCTGCGCATTCCGCTGCCGGAACTCAACGAAGAGCGCCGCAAGTCCCTCGTTAAGGTTGCGCACGACTATGCCGAGAAGAGCAAGGTGGCGATTCGCCATGTTCGCCGAGACGGCATGGACGGCCTTAAGAAAGCCGAAAAGGACGGTGTGATTGGCCAGGATGTAAGCCGGGCGCAGTCGGATCGTGTGCAGAAGATGACGGACGAGACGATTTCTGAGATCGACCGCTTGCTTGGCGACAAGGAAAAGGAAATCATGCAGGTATAAGGCGCCCTGCGCCTGCGCCTCGGGCTGGAAGAAACCGGACGGGAAATGTCTGAACGAACATTTTTGACAGTGCCAGAACATGTTGCCATCATAATGGATGGCAACGGCCGATGGGCCAAGCAACGCGGTTTGCCGCGGACGATGGGCCATCGCAAGGGCGTCGATGCCGTGCGTGAGGCTGTCCGCGCGGCTGGCGACGTTGGCATCAAATATCTCACGCTGTTCGCCTTCTCCTCGGAAAACTGGCGCCGGCCGGAAACGGAAGTCACCGATCTCCTCGGCTTGCTCAAGGCATTCATCAGGCGCGATCTGGCGGAGTTGCACCGTCAGAACGTGCGCGTGAAAGTGATCGGCGACCGACACGGCCTGAAAAGCGACATCCTCGGTCTCCTGGTCGATGCCGAAGAGCGGACAAAGGCCAATACGGCGCTGACGCTGGTGATTGCCTTCAACTATGGTTCTCGCGACGAGATTGCCCGCGCTGTCGCAAGTCTTGCAAGAGATGTGGAAGCCGGTTGCTTGCGGGCGCAGGACATTACGCCTGCGCTGATCAATGCACGGCTCGACACGGCTGGCATTCCCGATCCCGACTTGATCATCCGCACGAGCGGGGAAGAGCGCCTGTCCAACTTCCTCCTGTGGCAGGCCGCCTATTCGGAATTCATCTTCGTTCCAGAGTACTGGCCGGATTTCAGCCGGGAGATACTGTATTCGGCGCTCGAGACCTTCGCGTCGCGCAATCGCCGCTTCGGCGGATTGGTCGCGCAGGCGGCAGCGGCAGTGGGCACCTGATGCATCAGGAATTGCGGCTTCGCATCGTTTCCGGACTGATTCTGGCGACTATCGTTCTCGGTGCCACGTGGTACGGCGGCATCGCATTCAGCGTTCTTTCGGCGTTGATCGGGCTGCTGATCTACTATGAATGGTCGACGATCACGCGTCTGCGGACGGAGCAGCCCGTTGCCAACGCCGTTGGCTGGATAGGGCAGGCCGCTATTGCCGTGGCCGTCGTCGCCGGAACCGTTGGCTATTCGCTCATTCTCTTGGCTTTGTTCTTTGCGATAGCGCTCGGCTTTGTAGCCGTGCGCGGCACGTCGCGCTGGTTTCCGGCGGGCACGGTTTACGCCGGGCTGACGGGAATAGCGCTTTCCGGTATCCGCGGTGCCGACAGCGTCGGGCTATATGCCATGCTATTCGTGTTCGCGGTCGTCTGGGCGACAGACATCCTTGCATACTTCGTTGGCCGGGCAATCGGTGGTCCGAAGCTCGCACCGAAGATATCGCCAGGGAAAACCTGGTCGGGTGCGATCGGCGGCGCCGTGTCTGCCGTCGTCGCAGGGAGCCTGGTTGCCTACCTGACGTTCCCCGAAAGCGTTTTTCTGGCCGCGCCGACCGCGTTCATCTTGTCGGTCTGCAGCCAGGCCGGCGATCTCTTCGAATCGTTTATCAAACGCCGCTTCGGGGTGAAGGATTCCAGCCGTCTTATTCCGGGACACGGAGGCGTTATGGACCGCGCTGACGGGCTCATTTTCGCCTGTTTTGCGGCGTTCTTGCTAGCTGGGCTTTTTTCGCTGATAAAGGGCGGTGAAGTGACGTCGCTCGGCGCAGCCCTGTTCGGCGTATGATGTCTGCAAAGGCTGGCGGAAAGATCTTATGGCAGGCTTGACCGGAATTTTTGCGTTTCTGACGGGATATATCGTTCCTTTCGTTCTCGTGTTGTCGTTGCTCGTCTTCGTGCACGAGATGGGGCATTATCTCGTCGGCCGCTGGAGTGGCATCCGGATATTGGCTTTCTCGATCGGATTCGGGCCGGAACTTGTCGGTTTCACCGATCGGCATGGGACGCGCTGGAGGGTTTCCGCAATACCCCTCGGTGGCTACGTGCGTTTCTTCGGCGACGAGGACGCATCGAGCAAGCCCGATGAGGATAGGCTTGCGGCCATGTCGGACGAAGAGCGCGCGCGATCTTTCGCCGGCGCCAAGCTCTGGAAGCGAGCCGCTACGGTCGCTGCCGGCCCGATTGCAAATTTCATCCTGGCGATCGCCATCTTTACCGTGCTGTTTGCAATTTATGGCCGATCGGTCGCCGATCCCGTGGTCGCAGAGGTTAAGCCGGGAAGTGTTGCAGCCGACGCCGGTGTCATCCCCGGCGACTTGTTGATTGCAATCGACGGCACCAAGGTCCAGACCTTCGACGACGTCCGTCGCTATGTCAGCATTCGCCCCGAGCAAAAAATCGTGGTTTCGATCGAGCGAAACGGCGAGAAGCTTGATGTGCCCATGGTCCCCGCCCGGACCGACATGACTGACCAGTTCGGCAACAAGATCGAGATCGGCCTGATCGGCATCGTGACCAATCAGGAGGTTGGCCACTTCCGCCTGCAGACATATTCGCCGCTGGAGGCTCTCAAGGAGGGCACGATCCAGACCTGGCACATCGTCACCGGGACTTTCAAGTATATCGGCAACCTGATTTCCGGCTACATGAAGCCCGACCAGCTCGGAGGACCTATCCGGGTCGCGCAGGCTTCGGGGCAGATGGCGACGCTCGGCGTTGCGGCTTTGCTTCAGTTGGCTGCCGTCTTGTCGGTTTCTATCGGATTACTCAACCTGATGCCGGTTCCGGTACTTGATGGCGGCCACCTGATGTTCTATGCGGTTGAGGCGGTAAGGGGAAAGCCGTTGGGTTCGTCGGCACAGGAGATTGCATTTCGCATTGGACTGGCCATGGTTCTGAGCCTGATGGTTTTTGCTACGTGGAACGATATAAGTGCACTGATTGGCTGATTGCAGGACGAAGGAAAATTACCGTTTATTTACGATGTTTCAAAGCTGTAGTGGCGAATGCGTCACGCTTCGAAATGAAGTAAACAGAAATTAACTTGCTCCCTTGCTTGTATGTCAAAAGCGGGTAAAACGACACACGTGACCGGAATCGGGGGACGCCTGAAGCCGGGGACGAGAAAAAAGGTAATGGGTGAAATGAAGGCTGGTTCAAGATTTTTGAACGCAGTATCGGCGGTTGCGCTGTCTGCTGGTGTTGTTGCTTCGGGAGCAGGTGCAACTGTATTCGTGTCTGCTACAACAGCCGAGGCTGCGGTCATCCAGCGCGTCGATGTGCGCGGCGCGAGCCGTGTCGGCGCGGAGGCTGTGCGATCCAACCTGACGATTTCGCCCGGGAAAAGCTTCTCGAACACGGATATCGACGACTCCGTCAAGCAGCTTTACGACACAGGCTATTTCTCCGACGTCAAGATTTCCGTCTCGGGCAGCACGCTGGTCGTCACGGTCGAGGAAGCTCAGCTGGTCAATCAGGTTGTCTTCAACGGCAACCGGAAGATCAAGGACGACAAGCTTGCCGCTGTCGTGAAGACTCATGCATCCGGGCCGTACAGCGAAGCGCAGGTTCAGGCCGACATTCAGTCCATCAAGGACGCCTATGCTGCCACTGGCCGCAACGAAGTTGAGGTGACGACGCAGGTCGTTCCGCTCGGCGAGGGCCGCGTCAATCTGGCGTTCGTCGTCAATGAAGGCGATCGGACCAAGATTGCCGCGATCAATTTCGTCGGCAACAGCGCCTATAGCTCTGGCCGTCTGGCTTCCGTCATCAATACCAAGCGTTCGAATTTCCTGTCCTTCCTGACGCGCAAGGACGTTTACAGCGACGATAAGCTGCATGCCGATGAGGAATCGCTTCGTCAGTTCTACTACAATCGCGGTTACGCCGATTTCCGTATCGTCTCGTCGGACGCTGCATTCGATGAGGCGACCAACAAGTACACGCTGACCTTCAACATCGAGGAAGGTCCGCGCTACGATTTTGGCGCAATTTCCGTTCAGTCGACCGTTCAGGGTGTCGATGGCGCGCAGTTGCAGGGCCTCGTCCAGACACAGGAAGGCGATGTCTACAGCGCCAACAAGGTTCAGAAGTCGATGGAAGCGATTTCTGATCAGGTGGCGTCTGCCGGCTATCCGTTCGCTCGGGTCACCCCGCGCGGCAACCGCGATCTGAACAACAATACGATCGGTGTCGAATACCTCGTCGACCAGGGCGAGCGCGCCTACGTCGAGCGTATCGAGATCCGCGGCAACAGCCGCACGCGTGACTTCGTCATTCGCCGCGAGTTCGACATGAGCGAAGGTGATGCCTTCAACCAGCAGATGATCACCAGAGCCAAGCGTCGCCTTGAAGCTCTCGGATACTTCTCGTCGGTGAATATCACGACGCAGCCGGGCAGTTCTCCGGACCGTGTTGTCGTCGTCGTGGACGTGCAGGATCAGTCGACCGGTTCGTTCGGTATCGGTGCAGGTTACGCCGCAGGCGGCGACGGCCTGCTGCTCGAAGCGTCGATCGAAGAGAAGAACTTCCTCGGACGCGGTCAGTACATCAAGGTGACGGCGGGTGGCGGTCAGGAAGGTTCGCGGACCTACGGCCTGAACTTTACCGAACCCTACTTCCTGGGCTATCGTCTGGCTGTCGGCTTCGATCTCAATCACAGTGAGACGTCGAGCAACGACAACTACGACTACGAGGAAAACAACGTCGTTCTGCGCGCAACGGCACCGATCACGGAAGACCTAGCGACGACGTTCCGTTACAACTACAAGCAGATGAAGTACGATCCGTCCGGATCGCTGTCCAACCTGTCGGAGCCGTACCAGAATCTCGTCGAGAACAGCCCGTGGGTGAAGTCTTCAGTCTCGCAGACGCTGACCTACAACACGCTTGATGACATGATCCTGCCGCGCGAGGGTATTTACGCGAGCGCCACGCAGGAAATCGCCGGTCTCGGCGGTGACTCCCAGTTCTACAAGCTTTACGGCAAGGCGCGTTACTTCCATCTGCTGGCTGACGATGCCGACATCATCGGTTCGGTGGCCGGTTCCGCCGGTTATGTCATTGGATTTAAGGACAATCTGAATGTGTTCGATCAGTTTACGCTGACGAACGGCGATATCAGAGGCTTTGAGAACAAGGGTATCGGCCCGCGCGTTGGCGGCGGTCCAGACGATCCTTTGGGCGGTACGACCTATTTCACCGTTTCGGCAGAAGCGTCGTTCCCGCTTCCGCTTGTGCCGCGTGACTTCGGACTACGTGGCGCGGTGTTTGCGGACGCCGGTACGCTGTTCGGAAACAAAGTGTCGGTCAATTCTCCGGAGTTCGTGAACGGCGAAGATGCAGCAATTCGTGCGTCCGTCGGCGTTGGTCTGGTCTGGAATTCGCCGTTTGGCGCATTGCGTGTCGACTACGCACTTCCGGTTCTCAAGGAAGACTTCGACAAGGTTCAGCACTTCAAGTTTGGCATCAACAACCAATTCTGATATCGGCAGTCCGGAACCGTACACTCGAATTCCGTTCTGGAGATTTGCCGATGGAGCAAACTGGTTTTTTTCTGCCCCATGATGGCGTGAAGCTCTGGGAGCTGGCGCAGTATCTTGGGGCAGAGCTTGCTGACCCCAAGCACGCCGACGTCCTGATTCATTCGGTTTCGCCCGTCAGCCGGGCGAAACCCGGAGACCTGTGTTACGTTATCTCGAAGAGAAGCAAGGACGAACTCGCGACATGCGAGGCTTCTGCTGTTCTCTGCAGTTCCGCCCTACAGTCCATTGTGCCGCCTGATTTGCCGGTTCTTGTGTCGAAGAACGCGCATGCTGCGTTCGCGATGGCGGGCGGACTTCTGTATCCGAAAGCACTGCAGCCGCTGACACTTCTGTCGGACGGTTCGGGCGTGTCCGACCGTGCAGTCGTCGATCCGACAGCCAGGCTCGAGAACAACGTCGCCATCGAGCCTTTCGCAGCCATCGGCGCGCACGCCGAGATAGGCGAGGGTACCCGTATCGGGGCCGGCGCGATTATCGGACCTGGCGTCAAGATCGGCCGGAACTGCTCGATCGCCGCAGGCGCCAGCGTTCTCTGTGCGCTGGTTGGAAACGGTGTCATCATTCACAACGGCGCCCGCATCGGGCAGGACGGCTTCGGATACGCGCCGGGCCCGCGTGGAATGATCAAGATCGTTCAGATCGGGCGCGTCATCATCCAGGATCATGTCGAGATCGGCGCAAACACTACGATCGACCGCGGCACGATGGATGACACCGTCATCGGCGAAGGCACCAAGATCGATAACCTGGTACAGATTGGTCACAATGTTCGCATCGGGCGGCATTGCGCTGTCGTCTCGCAGGTCGGGATCGCCGGGAGTGCCGTCATCGGCGACGGCGTCCAGATCGGTGGTCATAGCGGCATTAAGGGCCATATAACCATTGGCGACGGCGTCCAGATCGCTGCAATGAGCGGTGTCATCTCCGATATCCCCGCCGGGGAACGCTATGGAGGCATACCCGCACGGCCGGTGCATGATTTCCTGCGCGAAGTTGCAGCAGTGATGATGCGGACGACGAGCCCCAAGAAAACGGGAGAAAAGAATGACTGAGGAAGTCAAGAAGTCGCTTTCTTCGGCGGATATCATTGAGATTATGAAGCTCCTGCCGCACCGCTATCCATTCTTGCTGGTCGACAAGATCATCGAGATCGACGGTGACGATTCGGCGATTGGTATCAAGAACGTGACGGCAAACGAGCCACATTTTACCGGTCACTTTCCGGAAAAGCCGATCATGCCTGGTGTTCTTCTTGTCGAAGGCATGGCCCAGACGGCCGGTGCGATCTGTGCCAGGAAGGAAAGCGAAGGCGGCAATCTGGTCTACTTCATGACGATCGACAATGCCCGCTTCCGCAAACCGGTGGTGCCCGGTGACCGCGTCGAGTATCATGTGCGCAAGCAAAAGCAGCGCGGCAACATCTGGAAATTCCATTGCGACGCCAAGGTTGACGGCAAGCTCGTCGCCGAAGCCGACATTGGTGCGATGATCGTTCGCAAGGAAGAAGCATGAGCAGAATTGCAGCCAGTGCCAATATTCACGCCATGGCGGTCGTAGAAGATGGCGCCGTCATCGGTGAAAACGCCAAGATTGGTCCATTCTGCCACGTTGGACCGCATGTCGTTCTTGGCGATAACGTCGAGTTGCTTGCGCACGCAGTCGTGGCCGGTAGGACGACGATCGGCAAGGGAACCCGCATTTTCCCAATGGCCGTCATTGGCGGCGATCCGCAGAGCGTTCATCACGGCGGCGAAGAGACGACGCTTTCGGTGGGCGACAATTGCACGATCCGCGAAGGTGTCACGATGAACACCGGTACCGCCGATTTCGGCGGCAAGAMGATCGTCGGCAACAATAATCTCTTCCTCGCAAATTCGCATGTCGCGCATGATTGCCGTGTCGGCGATCATGTTATCATGTCGAACAATGTCATGCTTGCCGGTCATGTGGTCATCGAAGACCGCGTCATCCTTGGCGGTGGTTCGGCCGTACATCAGTTCACGCGCGTCGGTCGGCACGCGTTTGTCGGCGGTCTTTCCGCTGTCAGCTACGACGTCATCCCGTATGGCATGCTGAACGGGAATCCGGGCGTGCTTGGGGGGCTCAACGTCGTCGGCATGACACGCGCCGGCGTCGATCGCGCCACCATCCACGTCGTTCGCCGTGCTTACAAAGCAATCTTCGAAGGCGCCGGCTCTCTGCGCGAGAATGCCGCGGCCATCCGCGAAGAGTATGCCGATTGCGAGCAGGCAATGCATATCCTCGACTTTATTGCCGCAGACAGCGACCGCGCACTTTCCTCTCCGACCAGGGGACAGAAAGGGTGAGTTTTGTCTCCGGTCAGCGATAGGGCGAAAGGCCGTCTGGCAATTATTGCAGGCAGCGGCTTTCTGCCGTCCTATGTCGCCGAGGCGGCCCGGATCAGGGGGGAGGCCCCCCTGATCATCGCACTCAAAAACGAAACGGATCGCTCCTGGGATGGTTTTGAGCATGTTGTCGTCGGTGTGGGGGACTTTGCCGCAATCGACCGCTTGCTCGAGGTCAACCGTATCGAGCGCGTGGTCATGTCAGGTGGCGTCAGACGTCGTCCCGAATGGCGTGAGGTCCGTCCAACTCTGAAGACATTGGCCAAGGTTCCTTCCATCGTTCGTACCCTGATGTCTGGTGGCGACGACACCGTACTGCGCATGGTGATCAAGCTGATCGAGAAAGACGGTCGCCGGGTCATTGGGGCGCAGGAGATCGCCCCAGATCTGCTGGCGACGGTCGGGCCGCTCGGTGCCGTTGTGCCTGATGCAGACGACCTGAAGGACATTGCAAAAGCTGGTGAGGCGGCCGAGGCGCTTGGACGGCTCGATGTCGGCCAGGGTGCCGTTTCAGTCGGTGGACGCATCGTCGCGCTTGAGGGCGTGGAAGGAACAGACAGCATGCTGGAGCGCGTCGCGGGTCTGCGCGCAGGGGGGCGGATTTCCCAGCGCCGCCGCGGGGTTCTGGTGAAGCTCTGCAAGCCGCAGCAGGATATTCGCGCTGATTTGCCCTCCATCGGGATTTCGACGGTCGAGAATGCCCGCAAAGCGGGGCTCGCGGGTGTCGCCGTCGACGCGGGACGTTCGCTGATCCTCGATCGGGTGGCTGTAATCGCAGCGGCCAACGAAGCCGGTATCTTCATCTGCGGTCTGGATCGCGGATTGCCTTCCTGGGGACTTGAATGAGTGCGCGTGCGTTGAAGGTTGCAATCATAGCCGGCGAGGTCTCGGGCGACCTGCTCGCCGCCGATCTCATCGCGGGCCTAAAGGGGCAATATGCGGGTCCGGTGGAACTGATCGGCGTTGGCGGCGAGGGGCTGGAGGCACAGGGCTTGCGGTCGCTGTTCGACTTTTCCGAGCTGTCGATCATGGGCATCACGCAGGTACTTGGCAAGCTGCCCAACCTTGTCCGTCGCATTCGCCAGACGGCCGCCGCGATCATCGCCGCGAAACCGGATGTCCTGGTGATCGTCGACAGCCCCGATTTCACTCATCGCGTCGCCAAGCGCGTGCGCACGGCGTTGCCTGATTTGGCCGTGGTGAACTACGTATGCCCGAGCGTCTGGGCGTGGAAGGAATACCGGGCGCAGCGCATGCTCCCCTATGTCGACCACGTCCTCGCCGTGCTTCCGTTTGAGCCCGAGGTCATGAGGACGCTCGGCGGACCGCCGACGACCTATGTCGGTCATCGCCTGACGGCGGAACCGGCGCTGCTGGAGGCGCGCCGCCGCAGGGCCGAGATGAAACCGCTTCGCGATGATGTTCGCAAGACGATCATGCTGTTGCCCGGCTCTCGCGCCTCCGAAATAACCAAGTTGCTTCCGTATTTCGGCGATGCCGTCAGCGAGCTTAGAGCGCGCAACGGCGAGATGCGCTTCGTCTTGCCGACGACATCGCGCAGGGAGGCGTTGGTTCGCGAACTGGTCAAGGATTGGGCGACAAAGCCTGATATCGTCACCGGAACGGATGCAAAGTGGCAGGCATTTGCCGACGCGGATGCGGCCATGGCCGCATCCGGCACGGTCATCCTCGAGCTGGGGCTGACTGGGGTGCCCTGTGTCTCCGCGTACAAGACCGACTGGATCATCAAGCTGCTGACAGGCCGCATCAAGATCTGGACTGCAGCCATCCCGAACCTGATTGCCGACTACGCCGTGGTCCCTGAATACATCAACGAGGTCGTGCGCGGCGCAAGCTTCACGCGGTGGATGGAAAAGCTCTCCACCGACACCCTGCCGCGCAGATCCATGATGGAAGGCTACGATCTCGTCTGGGAGCGGATGCGAACAGAAAAGCCGCCGGGCGAACACGCCGCCGAGATCGTCCTGGAGGTTCTCCGAAAGAAAAAACCCGGCCAATTCTGACCGGGTTTTTTTGTTGGCTTGTGACGCCGATTGACGTCTGAAGCCACCGATCAGCGCTTGGAAACCGGAATGTAGTCGCGCTGCGGCTCACCGATGTAGAKCTGGCGCGGGCGACCGATGCGCTGCTGGGGATCCTCGATCATTTCGTTCCACTGAGCGATCCAGCCGACGGTGCGGGCAAGGGCGAACAGGACTGTGAACATGGTCGTGGGGAAGCCGAGCGCCTTCAGCGTGATGCCGGAGTAGAAGTCGATGTTCGGATAGAGCTTCTTCTCGATGAAATAGGAATCCGTAAGCGCGATGCGCTCCAGTTCCATTGCCACGTCGAGCAGCGGATCGTCCTTGATGCCGAGTTCGCCGAGAACCTCATGCGTCGTCTTCTGCATGATCTTGGCGCGCGGATCGTAGTTCTTGTAGACGCGGTGACCGAAGCCCATCAGGCGGAACGGATCGTTCTTGTCCTTGGCGCGGGCGATATATTCCGGAATACGGTCGACCGAGCCGATTTCGGTCAGCATGTTGAGCGCTGCTTCATTGGCACCGCCGTGAGCCGGACCCCAGAGGCAGGCAATGCCGGCCGCGATGCAGGCGAACGGGTTGGCACCCGAAGAGCCGGCGAGGCGCACAGTCGAGGTCGACGCGTTCTGTTCATGGTCGGCGTGCAGAATGAAGATACGGTCCATGGCGCGGGCAAGCACCGGATTGACGACATACTCTTCGCAGGGAACGGCAAAGCACATGCGCAGGAAGTTCGATGCGTAGTCCAGGTCGTTCTTGGGATAAACGAAGGGCTGGCCGACATGGTACTTGAAGGCCATGGCAGCAAGCGTCGGCATCTTGGCGATCATGCGCAGGCTGGCGACCATACGCTGATGCGGATCGGTGATATCGGTCGAGTCGTGATAGAAGGCCGACAGTGCGCCGACACAGCCGCACATGACAGCCATCGGATGCGCATCGCGGCGGAAGCCGGTGAAGAAGCGCGACATCTGCTCGTGCACCATCGTGTGGTGCGTAACGCGGTAGTCGAAGTCCTTCTTCTGCGCCGCGGTCGGCAGCTCGCCGTAGAGCAGGAGGTAGCAGACTTCAAGGAAGTCGCCATGCTCGGCCAGCTGCTCGATCGGATAACCGCGATGGAGCAGGACGCCCTCGTCGCCATCGATGTAGGTAATTTTCGATTCACAAGACGCGGTCGAGGTGAAACCAGGATCGTACGTGAAGGAAGCCGTGTTTTTGTAGAGGGCGCCGATATCGATGACGTCAGGGCCGATCGTGCCGCTTTTCACGGCGAGGTCGACCGACTTGTCACCAAGTTTCAGTGTTGCGCTTCGATCCGTCATTGTGATCCTCCAAACTGGCGGGTGGCGCCATAAAAGCGCCATAGGGTTAAGCGTCGTCTGCGATAGCTATATGATCGCGCGGTTAATGCCAAGTTCTCTCGACGCCATTTTGTGCATCGCAGTATCAACTTTTAAGCAGCGCAGCGATGCCCGCCGCGCATAGCGGAAGCCGATGATTATCCTTGTCTTTTCCGCGTTCCGATTTCTCTTCGGAATTCAATCGATTATTGTTACCTGAAGCGTCGGAAGCCTGCATTCTGGTTGCGGGTAAGGGTGGCTTGCGGGTGCGGACGCATGCCGGAGTCGAAAACGATCGAAGCGGGGTCGGCAGCGTCGGAGGCGGCGCGCCCGCAAAATTTCTGCGCTCTTCCTGACGAGGACGGCCGTGCCATAAGGATACGGCCCGCGCAGACGCAATCCGCTTCTCGCTGGACGGCAAGAACCGAACGCGCCACTCGCAGATATGACGCCGCCGGGCGCAGCCTCGCGCTGGGCGAGGAACTCGATCACGGACGGTACTCCCCTGATCTCGCCGGTCTTTCTGGGAGCAGGCGCGGTCGCGTGGTTCAAGTTCGATTCCGACGTTGCTTCGACGCGGCTCGCGGCACGGTTCGTCGTTCTGCTCTTGGTCATGCTGGCGGCCGGGATCCGGCGCATGATCGTCCGGCGAGCCGCTCTGGCCGGCTTGCTGTGCGTGATCGTCGCCGGCAGCCCATCTGGAAACCCGGCGCGCGGGAACGGTGATCCTGGATTCCGTCGTGACGACCACGCTGACTGGGCGCGTCGAGCGTCGGGAAGGGAACGACAAGGGCCGATGGCGCTACATCGTGGGCGTGACCGAGACAAATGCTTCGAGGGTGAGGCGTGCGCCGACGCACGTGTCCCTGGTCGCGCACGGCTGCGCGCCGCTGGAAGTCGGTGCCTGGCTTACAAGGCGCGTCCGGCTGATGCCGCCGGCGGGGCCTGCACTTCCAGGCCTGAACGACTTGCCTTCTCCGCCCACTTCGACGGGGAGGGCGTCAATGGTTTCTCTCTACGCAGAATGAGGCAATGGAGTGGCTCTACCGGCTAAGGAGCGGCATCGGCGATCGTATCCGATCAATCCTGCCGGGCGATAGAGGTGTCTTTTGCGGCATCGCTGGTAACAGATGAACGACGCGCCATCTCTCCGGAAACGACCGAGGCGCAACGCCAGTCCGCACTCGCCCATATCGTTGAGATTTCCGGTCTGAACATGGCGCTCTCGGCCGGCATCTGATTTGTCGGGCTGCGGTCGCCGTCCGGGCTCTTCCCAGCCTTCGCGCAGGCCTATCCGGCAAAGTAGATCGCAGCATCAGGTGCGCTTCTGGCGTTGCGGCCTATTGGCTCATTTCGGGCTTTGCCGTCTCCGCCGAGCGCGCTTTCATCATGATGGCAATCAGTGATAGCGGCGGATGAGGCCGACAAGCTTGCCCTGCACCTTGACGCGGTCAGGCCCGAAGATGCGCGTTTCATAGGCGGGGTTCGCGGCTTCGAGCGCGATCGAGGCACCCTTGCGCCGAAAGCGCTTCAGTGTCGCCTCCTCGTCATCGACAAGCGCGACGACGATATCACCCGGATTTGCTGTGCTGCCGTTGCGGATGATGACAGTGTCGCCGTCGAAGATACCGGCATCGATCATGGAGTCGCCCTTGACCTCCAGCGCATAGTGTTCGCCCGAACCAAGCATGTCGGCTGGAACCACGATGTCATGGGTATTGTTCTGGATGGCTGAAATCGGAACACCTGCTGCGATGCGTCCCATGACAGGCACGGAGGCCGAATTGCCGTTATCGGCACTGGGAGCCGGCTTCGGTGCGGCGGGCGCGACCATCTGCGGCTTTCCGAGGCTGCCCTCGATGACGCTCGGCGAGAACCCACGTCGCGGTTGAAGGCTCGGATTGTACGCTTCCGGGAGCTTGATGACTTCGAGTGCGCGGGCTCGATTGGGCAGTCGGCGAATGAACCCCCGCTCTTCGAGCGCCGTAATCAGCCGGTGGATGCCCGATTTCGACGCAAGGTTCAGCGCATCCTTCATTTCATCGAAGGAAGGGGGGACACCGGACTCCTTCATTCGCTCGTGAATGAATAAAAGAAGTTCCTGTTGCTTGCGTGTGAGCATCGAAGTCAACCCCAGAGTCGTGAAACAAAGCCAGAACAGACACTATATGTTCCATATGTGTTCCGCAAGTACCTAAATTTTCGTAAAACTTGGCTCCGATTTGTCGCGTTTTTACACTTCATTCGACGTATGCCGCTGAGGCCTCTTGCATTGTCGTGCAAGCCAGCGCACATCATTCGCGAATTTCGGAAGAGGATTTGCCATGAGTGAAGCCCGTCCGCTGGACCATGTTGTCCTGCCTGTCGCCAATGTCGGCCTGGCGCGCGAACGCCTTGGCAAGCTCGGTTTCACCGTGGCGGCCGATGCGCGCCACCCGTTTGGTACAGAAAACGCCTGCATCTTCTTCGCCGACAAAACATATCTCGAGCCGCTCGCAATCGCGAGTGCGGATGCGTATGAGGCGTCGATCAAGAAGGGCAACGTCTTTACAGCGCGCGATCGCGCCTTCCGCTTCCGGTGCGGCGAGAACGGCCTCTCGGCAGTCGTCCTGGCAACGACGGATGCCGATCGCGACCACGCCCGTTTCCATGCCGACAGGATAAGCGGCGGCGAGATGCTGCAGTTTGAACGTCCGATGAAGATGCCCGATGGATCCGAGACGACCGCGGCTTTTAGGCTCGCCTTCGCCGCGGACCTTCGTGCACCCGATTTCTTTCTCTTCACCTGCCAGCGGATCAATGCACTTCCTCCAGACCGAAAGACGCTGGAAACGCATACCAACGGCGTGACCGGGATCGCCGAGATCGTGCTCGCCGCGCCGGACCCGAAGGCGTTCGGCCTGTTCCTGCGCTTTTCCTCTTCGGCGCCGTTGGTCCGGGACGAAGCGTTTGGCATTAGCCTTGCCACGCCCAATGTTCGCATCAGCATTCTTTCGCCGGATGGACTGAATGCCTATTTCGATCTCGCCGCGCCCGGCACCGATCGCGGCCTGCGCGGCGTTGCCATCGTGTTCAAGGTCGGCGATCTCGCCGTGACAGAAGCGCATTTGGCTGCTAACGGGATCACCTACACGCGCAAGAACAATCGAATTCTGGTAAAGGCAGCGTCCGGGCAGGGCGCGCTCTTTGCCTTCGAGGAGAAGTGATGAGCCAGACAAACTCCGAAGTCGCAGTTGGCGAGGGTGCCGGCGCGGTTGTATTTTCGAATAGCGGCAAACTGTCCCTGATCGCCGGCCCCTGTCAGATGGAGAGCCGCGATCATGCGTTCATGGTCGCCGGCGTACTCAAGGAACTCTGCGACAAGCTCGGCATCGGACTGGTCTACAAGTCCTCCTTCGACAAGGCAAACCGCACCTCGCTTTCAGCACAACGCGGCATCGGCTTGCAGACGGCGCTTGAAGTCTTCGCCGATCTCAAGAAGGAATACGGCTTTCCCGTTCTGACCGACATCCACACGGAAGAGCAGTGCGCCGAAGTGTCGACCGTTGTAGATATTCTGCAGATACCGGCTTTCCTCAGCCGCCAGACGGATCTTTTGGTCGCTGCCGCCAGGACCGGCCGCGCGATCAACGTCAAGAAGGGGCAGTTTCTGGCGCCCTGGGATATGAAGAACGTTCTCAACAAGCTGAATTCGACCGGCAATCCGAACATTCTGCTATGCGAGCGCGGCGCCTCCTTCGGCTACAACACGCTGGTTTCCGATATGCGTTCGCTGCCGATCATGGCGGCCATGGGCGCGCCTGTGGTTTTCGATGCGACCCATTCGGTCCAGCAGCCTGGCGGACAGGGAGGCTCCAGCGGCGGCCAGCGCGAATTCGTCGAAACGCTGGCACGCGCGGCCGTTGCCGTCGGCGTTGCAGGTGTGTTCGTCGAGACGCATGAAGATCCCGACAACGCGCCGTCGGACGGTCCGAACATGGTCTTTCTCAAGGATATGCCGCGCCTTCTCGAAAAGCTGCTGGCCTTCGATGCGATCGCCAAGAACTGACGTTCAAAAGACTGACATGATCGTGTAATAGGGCACGCACGACGATCGTCATTGAGGACGCGCAAACCGCGATTGTAATTTGCGCGTCTTCGACTAAGACGAATTTCAAACGATTTATCCACCCTCGAGCAGGAAGAGCCGATGACCGCAATTACCGATATTATCGCCCGCGAGATTCTCGACAGCCGTGGCAACCCCACCGTCGAAGTCGACGTCTATCTTGAAGATGGCAGCATGGGCCGAGCGGCGGTTCCGTCGGGCGCTTCGACAGGCGCGCACGAAGCCGTCGAAGTTCGCGACGGCGGAAAGCGCTATCTCGGCAAGGGTGTCGAAAAGGCCGTCGAGGCCGTCAACACGGAAATCTTCGACGCAATCGGCGGCATCGATGCCGAAAACCAGATCCAGATCGACAATCTGATGATCGAGCTGGACGGTACGCCGAACAAGTCCCGCCTCGGCGCAAACGCCATCCTCGGCGTTTCGCTCGCCGTCGCAAAGGCTGCAGCCGAAGCCTCCGGCCTGCCGCTCTACCGCTACGTTGGCGGCGCCAGCGCGCACCTGCTGCCGGTCCCGATGATGAACATCATCAACGGCGGCGCGCATGCCGACAACCCGATCGACTTCCAGGAGTTCATGATCCTGCCAGTCGGCGCCGATTCGATCCGCGAAGCGGTCCGCATGGGTTCGGAAGTCTTCCACGTCCTCAAGAAGGAATTGTCGGCGCAGGGCCACAACACCAATGTCGGCGACGAAGGCGGCTTCGCACCGGGCCTGAAGAGCGCGCCTGAGGCGCTCGATTTCATCATGAAGTCGATCGAGAAGGCCGGCTACAAGCCGGGCGACGACATCTCGCTTGGCCTCGACTGCGCATCGACCGAATTCTTCAAGGACGGCAAGTACGTTCTCGAAGGCGAAGGCCGGACGCTTGAGCCGGGCGCCATGGCCGAATACCTGGCAGAACTCGCAGCCAAGTACCCGATCATCTCGATCGAGGATGGCATGGCGGAAGACGACTGGGACGGCTGGAAGGCCCTGACCGATCTGGCCGGCAAGAAGGTTCAACTGGTCGGCGACGATCTTTTCGTCACCAACTCCGCGCGCCTGCGCGACGGCATCCGCATGGGCGTTGCCAACTCGATTCTCGTCAAGGTCAACCAGATCGGCTCGCTGACGGAAACGCTGGACGCCGTCAATACCGCGCACAAGGCAGCCTACACCGCCGTCATGTCGCACCGTTCGGGCGAAACCGAAGACTCGACGATCGCCGATCTCGCGGTTGCCACCAACTGCGGTCAGATCAAGACCGGCTCGCTGTCGCGCTCGGACCGCCTCGCAAAGTACAACCAGCTGATCCGCATCGAAGAGGGGCTCGGCCCGCAGGCTCGCTACGCCGGCCGTTCGATCATCCGCGGTTAATTCCGTCTGATTTCAAACATTTGGAACCCGCGCCCGTCCGGCGCGGGTTTTTTGTTGTGCGACGTTCATAGTCAACGGACGGTTAATCTCTCATCGGTAGTCTCACTCGCAAAGGTAATGCGTTTCGAGAATGCGTGTATGTGGACAAAGCACCATAAGAAGAAAAAGATCGGCCGGTTCGTCGTTCCGGCCATGGCGGTCGCCTTTCTTTCCTATTTCGGCTACCATTGCATCCATGGCGATTACGGCCTGCGCGCAACCGAAGTGTTCGAGCGCCAACGTGTCGCGCGGGAGAGGGAGCTGGCGGTTCTGAAGGGCAAGCGCGAGCATCTTGAAAATCAGGTCGCGCTGTTGAGTGATGGTTCGATGGACAAAGATATGCTGGACGAGAAAGCGCGTCTGCAGCTGAATTTCTCGCGTGCCGACGAGGTCGTCATATTCAATCATTATTCGAATTAACCAAATACAGGTTAATTGAAATAAGTGTAGATTTATCAATAATTTAACGCAGAATATGAGCCATGCATTTATGGCATTGCTGTGGCGAAATTTCTTCCCTATGGTACGCGCCACCTAAGAACCGATAAACCCATAGGGAGGGTTGAATGGCGCCGCGAAAAAACGCGACCGTTTCCAGCCGCAAAACCAGCGCGAAACCTGCACGCAAAGAATCGAACGGAGGTGCCATTGCCGACTTCGATCGCGATGAGGAGCTGAAGGCCTATCGCGAGATGCTTCTCATCCGCCGCTTCGAGGAGAAGGCGGGTCAGCTTTACGGCATGGGCTTCATCGGCGGTTTCTGTCATCTCTACATTGGCCAGGAAGCTGTCGTCGTTGGCATGCAGATGGCCCAAAAGGAAGGCGATCAGGTCATTACGGCCTATCGTGACCATGGTCATATGCTGGCCACCGGCATGAGCGCCCGTGGCGTCATGGCGGAACTTACCGGACGCATCAGCGGCTATTCCCGAGGCAAGGGCGGCTCGATGCACATGTTCTCCAAGGAGAAGCATTTCTACGGCGGTCACGGTATCGTTGGTGCCCAGGTGTCTCTCGGCACGGGTCTGGCTTTCGCCAATCGCTACCGCGGTAACGACAGCGTTTCGATTGCATATTTTGGCGACGGTGCCGCCAACCAGGGCCAGGTTTACGAGAGCTTCAACATGGCTGCTCTCTGGAAGCTGCCGATCATCTACATCGTCGAGAACAACCGCTACGCCATGGGTACGTCGACAGCGCGCGCCACGGCTCAGTCGAACTACTCGCTACGCGGCTCGGGCTTCGGTATTCCCGGCATTCAGGTCGACGGCATGGATGTTCGCGCCGTAAAGGCGGCGGCCGACGAGGCGCTGGAACATTGCCGCGCCGGCAAGGGCCCAATCATTCTCGAAATGCTGACCTATCGCTATCGCGGCCACTCCATGTCCGACCCGGCGAAGTATCGTTCCAAGGATGAAGTGCAGAAGATGCGCTCGGAATCCGATCCGATCGAGCAGGTGAAGGCGCGCCTCATCGAGAAGGGCTGGGCATCTGAGGACGATCTGAAGGCGATCGACAAGGACGTCCGCGATATAGTTGCCGACAGCGCCGATTTCGCCCAGTCCGCTCCTGAGCCGGATGCGTCCGAGCTTTACACCGACATTCTGCTTTAAGGGGAGGGTTGACCCATGCCAATCGATATTCTCATGCCCGCCCTCTCTCCGACGATGGAAGAAGGCACACTGTCCAAATGGCTCAAGCAGGAAGGTGACAAGGTCACCTCCGGCGACGTCATTGCCGAGATCGAAACCGACAAGGCGACCATGGAAGTCGAAGCCGTCGACGAAGGCGTCATCGGCAAGCTTTTGGTTCCAGCTGGTACCGAAGGCGTGAAGGTGAACGCCAAGATCGCCGTTCTCCTCCAGGACGGTGAAACGGCTTCTGACATTTCCGCGTCCGCTCCGGCGGCAGCGCCGGCTCCGGCCGATGCGCCGCAGACCGAAGAAAAGCCGGCTGCTGCGGCTGCACAGGCTCCCATACCGGCCGAGCCAAAGGCTTACGTGCCGAACGATCCCGAAATCCCGGCAGGCACCGAAATGGTCTCCATGACCGTTCGCGAGGCGCTCCGCGACGCAATGGCCGAAGAAATGCGCGCTGACGACAACGTCTTCGTCATGGGCGAGGAAGTTGCCGAATACCAGGGCGCCTACAAGGTCACCCAGGGTCTGCTGCAGGAATTCGGACCGCGCCGCGTGATCGATACCCCGATCACCGAGCACGGCTTTGCCGGCGTCGGCGTCGGTGCTGCGATGTCCGGCCTGAAGCCGATCGTGGAGTTCATGACCTTCAACTTCGCCATGCAGGCGATCGACCAGATCATCAACTCCGCTGCCAAGACACTCTACATGTCGGGCGGCCAGATGGGCGCGCCCATCGTCTTCCGCGGCCCAAACGGCGCCGCAGCCCGCGTCGGTGCCCAGCACAGCCAGGACTACGCTTCGTGGTACAGCCAGATCCCGGGCCTCAAGGTCGTCATGCCCTACACGGCATCCGACGCCAAGGGCCTTCTCAAGGCTGCCATCCGCGATCCGAACCCGGTTGTCTTCCTTGAGAACGAGATTCTCTACGGTCAGCACTTCGACGTGCCGAAGCTCGACAATTTCGTTCTGCCGATCGGCAAGGCTCGAATCCACCGTCCGGGCAAGGATGTCACGGTCGTCTCCTTCGGTATCGGCATGACCTATGCCGTCAAGGCTGTCGCCGAACTCGAAAAGCTCGGCATCGACGTCGAACTGATCGACCTTCGCACGATCCGTCCGATGGACCTGCCGACGGTCATCGAATCCGTCAAGAAGACCGGCCGTCTGGTCACCGTCGAGGAGGGTTATCCGCAGAACTCGGTCGGCACCGAAATCGCCACCCGCGTCATGCAGCAGGCCTTCGACTATCTCGACGCACCTGTCCTGACGATTGCCGGCAAGGACGTTCCGATGCCTTACGCCGCCAACCTCGAGAAGCTTGCGCTCCCGAACGTCGACGAAGTCGTTCAGGCGGTGAAAGCCGTCTGCTACAAGTAACAAGGGGAGGGTATTTCGATGCCTATCAACATCACGATGCCTGCCCTCTCTCCGACGATGGAAGAAGGCAATCTGGCCAAGTGGCTGGTCAAGGAAGGCGACACCGTTAAATCAGGCGATGTGATCGCCGAGATCGAAACAGACAAGGCGACGATGGAAGTCGAAGCCGTCGACGAAGGCACCGTTGCCAAGATCGTCGTTCCGGCCGGCACCGAAGGCGTCAAGGTCAATGCGCTGATCGCGGTTCTGGCCGCCGAAGGGGAAGATGTCGGCGCCGCTGCCAGCGGTGCAGGCTCTACCGCTCCGGCCCAGAAGGCCGATGCTGCCGAAGCGCCGAAGGCCGCACCCGCGCCGTCCACGCCGGCTGCTGCTCCTGTCCAGGCTGTTGCACCGGCAGCGGTTTCGGCAGACGGCAACCGCACATTCTCGTCGCCGCTTGCACGTCGACTGGCGAAGGAAGCAGGTATCGACCTGTCCGCAATCGCTGGTTCTGGTCCGCATGGCCGCGTCGTCAAGAGCGACGTGGAAGCCGCGGCCTCAGGCGCTGGTGCCAAGGCTGCTCCGGCACTTGCTGCCGCTGCCCCGCAAGCTGCTGCTCCGGCTTCGGCCGCTGCCGCGCCGAAGGGCGCTTCGGAGGAGGCCGTTCTCAAGCTGTTCGAACCTGGCTCCTACGAACTTGTGCCGCATGACGGCATGCGCAAGGTCATTGCCAAGCGCCTCGTCGAATCCAAGCAGACTGTGCCCCACTTTTACGTCACCGTCGATTGCGAACTTGATGCGCTGCTGGCGTTGCGCGCCCAGCTCAACGATGCGGCTCCCCGCAAGGATGGTGGCGCCTCCTACAAACTGTCCGTCAACGACATGGTCATCAAGGCCATGGCGCTTGCGCTGCGCGATGTTCCAGATGCCAACGTCTCCTGGACCGAAAGCAACATGGTCAAGCACAAACATGTCGACGTCGGCGTTGCCGTCTCAATCCCGGGCGGCCTGATCACCCCGATCATCCGCAAGGCTGAGGAAAAGACCCTGTCGGTCATCTCCAACGAGATGCGCGACCTCGGCAAGCGCGCCAAGGATCGAAAGCTGAAGCCCGAGGAGTTCCAGGGCGGCACCACCTCGGTCTCCAACATGGGCATGATGGGCGTGAAGCAGTTCGCGGCCGTCATCAACCCGCCTCATGCAACGATCCTCGCGGTCGGCGCTGGCGAACAGCGCGTCGTTGTCCGCAAGGGCGAAATGGTCATCGCAACCGTGATGAGCGTCACGCTGTCGACGGACCATCGCTGTGTCGACGGCGCTCTCGGTGCCGAGCTGCTCCAGGCATTCAAGGGCTATATCGAAAATCCGATGGGCATGCTCGTCTGAGACGGAAGCGGAGACGGAAATGACGAAGACCGTTCTTTGCTACGGCGACTCGCTGACCTGGGGTTATGACGCTGTTTCCATCGGTCGTCATGACTACAAGGACCGTTGGCCGAGCACGCTGCAGGCAGCGCTCGGCAATGAGGTCAGGATCATTGCCGAGGGCCTGAACGGTCGCACGACCGCATTCGACGATCACCTCGCCGATTGCGATCGCAACGGTGCCCGCATTCTGCCGACAATCCTGCAGACGCATGCGCCGCTCGATCTCGTCATCCTCCTTCTCGGCACCAACGACATGAAGCCGGTCGTGGCGGGATCGGCGTTTGCCGCCTGCCAAGGCATCGCCCGGTTGGTCAGGCTGATCCGCAATCATGCCTGGCCTTTCGAATTCGACGCGCCGGACATTCTGATCGTCGCGCCGCCGAAACTGTGCGAGACGGCAAACGTGCCGTTTGCTGCGTCCTTCGTCGGTGGCATCGAGGAGTCCGCCAAGCTTGCGACGCTCTATCGCGATCTCGCGGACGAGCTTGGTTGCGGCTTCTTCGATGGCAATTCGGTTGCCAGGACGACGCCGCTCGATGGCATACACCTTGATGCAGAGAATACCCGCGCTCTCGGGCGCGGCCTGGAATCGACCGTGCGGATGATGCTGGGGCTGTGACCATGGGCTCTTTCGTGACGCTCCGTCCCGCTGTGCGGGAGGACGCGGCCGAACTGGCGGTTCTCGTGGATATTGCCGCGCATGGCTTTGCCTCGTGGCTCTGGCTGACCGAAGTTGGAAACGGCGGCGGTGACACGCCGATGGAGCTCGGGCGGCGGAAAATGCGCCGCGACGAAGGTCGTGGCAACTGGGGCGACGCAGTCATCGCTGAGGCCTATGGCGAGATCGCCGGAGCGGCGATCGGTTACGGTCTCGGCGAAGGCATACGGGACATTCAACCGGATCGCCCGGCTCTCAAGCCGGTCATCGATCTGCAGAAGACGGTGATTGGAAGCTGGTTTATCGTGACGCTCGGTGTCTACAGCCATTTACGAGGCATCGGGATCGGCAACCGGATACTCGAAGACCAGATCGAGCGGGCGGGGGAACTGCCGGTAAGCCTGATCACCGCGAGCTATAACGAAGCGGCACTGACGCTTTACAAGAGGAATGGTTTTTCGGAGAAGGCGCGCGTCGATGCGGTGTCTTTTTTCGAAAGCAGCAGGAAACACGAGTGGGTGCTTCTCACCCGCGACGCCCGATAACAAAGGCAGGAAAATATGGCTGAGAATTACGACGTCATCATAATTGGCTCCGGTCCGGGCGGCTATGTCGCCGCTGTACGCGCCAGTCAGCTGGGCCTCAAGACCGCGATCGTGGAGCGCGAACATCTGGGCGGCATCTGCCTGAACTGGGGCTGCATTCCGACCAAGGCGCTGCTGCGTTCGGCCGAAATTCTCGACCATTCCAACCACCTGAAGGACTATGGCCTTGTTCTCGAGGGCAAGGTCAGCGCCGACGTGAAGGCCGTCGTTGCCCGCTCGCGCGGCGTCTCCGCCCGCCTGAATAGTGGCGTCGGCTTCCTGATGAAGAAGAACAAGGTGGATGTGATCTGGGGCGAAGCCAAGATCACCAAACCAGGCGAGATCGTCGTCACCAAGCCCAGCAAGCCAGCCGTCGAGCCGCAGCATCCGCTGCCGAAGAACATCAAGAGCGCCGAAGGCACCTACACCGCAAAAAACATCATCATTGCCACCGGCGCCCGTCCGCGCGCACTGCCCGGCATCGAGCCGGATGGCAAGCTGATCTGGACCTATTTCGAAGCGCTGAAGCCGGATGAGCTGCCGAAGTCGCTGATCGTCATGGGCTCGGGCGCGATCGGCATCGAGTTCGCAAGCTTTTATCGTTCGATGGGCGTTGATGTCACCGTCGTCGAAGTCATGCCGACCATCATGCCCGTTGAAGACGCGGAAGTGACGGCGATTGCCCGCAAGCAACTGGAAAAGCGCGGCCTGAAGATCTTCACGGGCGCCAAGGTCACTAAGGTCGAGAAGGCCGCAAACAGCGTAACCGCGCATGTCGAGACAGCTGACGGCAAGGTCCAGCAGATCACGGCCGACCGGATGATTTCGGCAGTGGGGGTGCAGGGCAACATCGAAAACCTCGGTCTCGAGGCCGTCGGCGTGAAAACGGACCGCGGCTGCGTGGTGATCGACGGCTACGGCAAAACCAACGTGCCGGGCATCTACGCCATCGGCGACGTTGCCGGCCCGCCGATGCTCGCCCACAAGGCCGAGCACGAGGGTGTCGTCTGCGTCGAAAAGATCGCCGGCCTGCCGAACGTGCATCCGACCGACAAGAGCAAGGTTCCGGGCTGCACCTACTGCAACCCGCAGGTCGCCTCCGTCGGCCTCACCGAAGCCAAGGCCAAGGAGCAGGGCCGCGACGTTCGCGTCGGCCGCTTCTCCTTCGCGGCCAACGGCAAGGCCATCGCGCTGGGCGAAGACCAGGGCATGGTCAAGGTCATCTTCGACAAGAAGACCGGCGAATTGCTCGGCGCGCACATGGTCGGCGCCGAAGTGACCGAACTGATCCAGGGCTTCGTCGTGGCAATGAACCTCGAGACGACCGAAGAAGAACTGATGCACACGATCTTCCCGCATCCGACGGTGTCCGAAAGCATGAAGGAAGCGGTTCTCGACGCTTACGGCCGCGTTCTGAACGCTTGATAATTTCCTGCGCCGCCCTTTATCTGAGGGCGGCGTAAGCCGTCCCTCAGGAGTGGCGACAGCCATCCCGGGTGGCGGGAGCCATCCCAAGGGGTGGAAAAAACGAAAGGAAATCATCATGTCTATGGGTGCGCAGGCACTGCTCATCTTTCTTCTGATCGGTCTCGTCGCAGGCTTTCTCGCCAGCCTGATCGTCGGGGGAGGCGGATTGATACGGTGCCTGCTCAGCGGCATCATCGGCGCGTTCGTCGGAGGGTTTCTCTTCAACGCGCTCGGCATTTCGCTGGGGATTGAAAATGCAATTGTGGTGCAGATCATTCACGCAACCGTCGGTGCCATCGTCGTGGTGCTGATCGCAAGAGCGATAGCGTAAGGGGCGAAGGACAGTATGGAAGGCGTAGGCTGGATTGCAGCAATCATCATCGGCGGTTTTGCGGGCTGGCTTGCGGGCAAGCTGATGGAAGCCCGTTACGGCATATTGCTGAACATCGTGCTCGGGATCGTCGGCTCGGTTGTGGCGACCGCGATCCTGGCGCAGTTTCATCTTGAAGTGGCCGGCGGCAGGCTCGGCTATTTCATTACGGGTTTCCTTGGTGCCTGCCTGCTGATATTCGTGGCGCGGATTGCGCGCCGATAGATCCTTGCCGCATGGGGCGGTGGAGAGTTGAACTGCTATGGTAACCATTCTCGACACGATCAATCCCGACGCAAAACGCGTGCGGCATCCGGAAAAGGCGCATCGCCCGGATACGGAAGTCATGCGCAAGCCGGACTGGATCCGCGTCAAGGCGCCGACCTCCAAGGGTTACGCTGAAACGCGTTCAATCGTGAAGGAGCATAAGCTCGTCACCGTTTGCGAGGAAGCCGGCTGCCCGAATATCGGCGAGTGCTGGGACAAGAAGCACGCGACCTTCATGATCATGGGCGAGATCTGTACGCGTGCCTGTGCCTTCTGCAACGTCGCGACAGGCAAGCCGAACGCGCTCGACATGGCCGAGCCCGAAAACGTCGCCAAGGCCGTCAAGCAGATGGGTCTCAGCCACGTCGTCATCACCTCCGTCGACCGCGACGATCTCGTAGATGGTGGCGCCGAGCACTTCGAGAAGGTGATCTGGGCCATTCGCGCCGCATCTCCGGCCACCACGATCGAGATCCTGACGCCCGACTTTCTGAAGAAGCCCGGAGCGCTGGAGCGCGTTGTCGCTGCCAAGCCCGACGTCTTCAACCACAACATGGAAACCGTGCCTGGCAACTACCTGACGGTTCGCCCGGGCGCACGCTACTTCCACTCCATCCGCCTGCTGCAGCGTGTGAAGGAGCTGGACCCGACGATGTTCACCAAGTCCGGCATCATGGTGGGCCTCGGCGAAGAGCGCAACGAAGTGCTGCAGCTGATGGACGACCTGCGCACAGCAGACGTCGACTTCCTGACGATCGGCCAGTACCTGCAGCCGACCCGCAAGCATCATGCGGTCATGAGCTTCGTGACACCCGACGAGTTCAAGTCCTACGAGACAGTAGCCTACACCAAGGGCTTCCTGATGGTCGCCTCGAGCCCGCTGACGCGCTCCTCGCACCACGCCGGCGATGACTTCACCCGCCTGAGGGCTGCGCGCGAGAAGAAATTACTTGTGGCTGCAGAATAAACAACGAAGACTTGCATTTTCAGAGAGCCGCGGCGATATTGCCGCGGCTTTTTATTTGAGGAGAGGGTGCTGGTGCGATTCCTGGACGGCATCGAAGAGGCCGCACCGCCGGTCCGGTCTGCCACGCGCATCCTCGTCTTCGGCTGCTCGGGCAGCGGCAAGAGGACGCTCGCCCAGGCTTTGGCAGCTAGGCGCGGCCTCGACTATGTCTCCCTCGATCGTGGTGTTTTCTGGCTTGCGGGCTGGAAGATGCGAGATCGGCCGGAGGCGCTGCAGCGGATGGAGGAGCTTTCCGCTGGCCCTCGCTGGATCATCGATGGAAATAGCCCCGGCAGCCTTCACATTCGTCTCGCCAAAGCCGATCTCGCGCTTTGGTGCCGTCCGCCACGTCTTGTCTCTCTAAGGGGCATCTTCGGCCGCTGGATGAAATATCGCGGGCAGGTCCGGCCGGAGATGGCAGACGGATGCCCCGAGCGCATCAGCTGGAAATTCCTGAAATATGTCTGGAACTTCGAGCGCGACGAGGTTCCCGAGTTCGCGGGCGCATTGGCCCGGCATGGCGGCGTGCGGGTGCTCGTTCTTCGCTCTTACCGCGAGAGCAACATGTTGCTGGCCGCATTGTAGAGGGACAAGATGCTGAAATTCGTCGAAAGCGCGGCCGACGCGGCGGTGCTCCTGAAGAATGCAGAGCGCATCATGGTCATCGGATGCTCCGGCGGCGGCAAGAGCACGCTGTCTCACAAGCTGTCTGAGGTGCTGGATCTGCCTTACATCTCCATGGACCGCGAATTCTTCTGGCTCCCCGGCTGGGTCAAACGGAGTAAGGAGGAAGAGCGGCAGTTGATTGTGGAAGCCGTTGCAGGCAGACGATGGCTTATGGACGGCACGGGTCCATCGACTTTTGACATCCGTTTGCCCCGCGCTGAGGCCGTCGTGTGGGTTCGCATGCCGCGTTGGCTTTGCCTGTGGGGCATCTGCAAGCGTGCTTTCCGGCATCTCGGCAAGACACGGCCCGACATGGCTCCGGGATGCCTGGAGCAGTTCCCGGACAGGGAATTCCTTACCTATATCTGGACCTTCGAGAAGCGTTTCGTGCCAAAAATCCTCGTGGAATTTGAGGAGCACGGTCCCTCCGTTCCGATCGTGCAGCTGAGCAGCAGGGCAGAGATGAGCGATCTGCTTCAGGGCGTCGCCCCCGTCGCCTGAGTGACCAGGTCGATTCGATATTTGCAGGAATGGAATATGCTGAATTTTGTCGCTGACTTTGACCAGGCCGCCGCTCTCCTAAGCAGCGCAGACCGCATCCTTGTGATCGGCTGTTCGGGTGGCGGGAAATCAACCGTGTCGCAAGCGATCGCTGCGCGTTTCGGTTTGACCTATATCTCCATCGATCGGGATGTCCGCTGGTTGCCTGGCTGGAACCTGCGCAGCAAGGAAGAGCAGCGCCAACGCATTTTGGAGAGGATTGCCGGGGACCGTTGGATCATGGATGGCACCAGCACGTCCAGTTTCGATATTCGCGTCGCGCGCAGCGATATCGTCATCTGGGTACGCATGCCGCGCCTGCTTTGTATCTGGGGTGCTGTCACCCGTTGGCTGAGGTTTCTCGGGCGCACGCGGCCGGAAATGGCGCCGGGCTGTATTGAGAAGATCGATTGGGAATTCTTGGCGTTCATTTGGACTTTCGAGGAAAGGTATACGCCGCATATAGTTGCTGGTATGGCGGCTCACGGGCCGGATAAGCCGGTTATCGAACTAAAATCCCGCCGTCAGATGCGTCACCTTCTTGATCTTCTCGGCGCTCCCGCTTAACTGCCGATCATGCCTCAATTCGAAACGCATAGACCCGTGCCTCACTCCGCAGACCAGATGTTCGACCTCGTCGCCGATGTCGAGCGCTATCCGCAATTCCTGCCGCTTTGTGAAGCCCTGGCCATCCGCAGCCGCAAGGAGCGCAACGGCAAGATCCTGTTGATTGCCGACATGACCGTCGGCTACAAGGCGATCCGCGAGACCTTCACGACGCAGGTGTTGCTCAACAAGGCGGAGCGTGTCATCGACGTCAAATACATCGACGGGCCGTTCAAGTATCTCGACAATTGCTGGCGCTTCGAGGATACCGCGGCCGGCTCCAACGTGCACTTCTTCATCGACTACGAATTCAAGAGCCGCATCCTCGGGGCGCTCATGGGGTCGATGTTCGACCGCGCCTTCCGGATGTTTTCCGAGGCCTTCGAGACGCGCGCCGGAAAGATCTATGCCTGAGCGAGCCGCCTGATCATGGCAAGCGCCGTTCTGACGGTGGCAAGACGCACCTGGTCGCGGCCGATATCGCCGTAGAGCATTCTCTGATGCACAAGTCCGCCGCGCCGTGACTTGGCTGCAAGGTGAACAAGACCGACGGGCTTCTCTGCCGATCCGCCGCCTGGCCCGGCCACGCCGGTCACCGCAATCGCGATGTCGGCACGCGAGCGGAAGAGGGCGCCGTTCGCCATCTGCCGGGCCGTCTCTTCCGAGACGGCGCCATAGCGGGAGAGGGTGGCCTCCTGGACGCCCAGCATCTCCATCTTGGCGCTATTCGTATAGGTGACGAAGCCGCGATCCACGACCGCAGAAGAGCCGGCGATCTCCGTCAGTGCGCCCGCGATCAGGCCGCCGGTGCAGGATTCGGCCGTCGAGATCATCATACCAGTTGCGGTGAAGCCGCGGATGATCGCTTCGGCATCCGCGATAATGTCGGCAGGAAACAGGCTCATGGCTTGGCGCCTTGATAGACGACCGTGGCGGTGGCGATCGCAGCGATGCCTTCGCGGCGCCCGACGAAGCCGATCGTCTCGTTGGTGGTGGCCTTGACCGAGCAGCGGTCGATCGAAATGCCGAGATATTCCGAGAGCTTGGCGCGCATTGCATCGCGGTGCGGACCGACCTTCGGTGCTTCGGCGATCAGCGACACGTCGGCGTTCATGATCGTGCCGCCGCGCTCCCGCACGATCCTGGCGGCATGCTCGATGAAGATGCGCGACGGGGCGCCTTTCCACTGCGGATCCGATGGCGGGAAATGGTCGCCGATATCGCCGGCACCACAGGTGGCCAGCAATGCGTCCGTCAGTGCGTGAAGCGCAACGTCGGCATCAGAATGTCCCTTCAGCTTCTGGTCATGCGGAATGAAGACGCCGCAGAGCGTCACGCCGTCGCCGGGCTCGAGCTGATGCACGTCGTAGCCGTTGCCGGTACGCACGTCGGGAAGATGTGTGCCTGAAAGTCTGTCGTCCGCCATTGCGATATCGCGCCTCACTGTCAGCTTCACGTTGTCCGCGGCTCCTTCGACGATCATAACCGGAATGCCGGCCCATTCGGCGATGGCAGCATCGTCAGTGAAATCGTCGCGCCCCGAGGCCGCTGCTTTCTCGTGTGCGACAAGGATCGTTTCGAAGGCGAAGCCCTGCGGCGTCTGCGCGGCATAAAGCTGCGCGCGGGGAACCGTTTCGATCACCGTCCCGGCAGCATCGGCGCGTTTCAGGGTGTCTGCGACGGCCATGGCCGGCAAGACGGCATCCGCGCCATCCGACAGGGCGGCGGCGATACGGTCCAGGAGGTCGTGCTCGAAGAACGGCCGCACCGCGTCATGGATCAGGACATGCGTCACCGCCTTGGCCTTCAGATGACGCAGGCCCGCCAGAACCGACTGCTGGCGCGTGGCGCCGCCGTGAATGGCATCGACCGGGACGCCGGGGGCAAGTCCGCCCGCCGTCTTGGCAAGGAGCGCCTCGTCATCTGGATGAATCACCACGACGATCTGTCGCGCTGCCTGCCATGCGATGAACTTTTCAAGCGTATGGGCAATGACGGGCTTGCCGCCGATCAGGCGATACTGTTTCGGCCCCTCTTCGGACGCGCCCGCTCGCTCGCCACGTCCGGCGGCCACGACGACAATTCCGATCGATATCGGTTGCGTTTGATGCATTTGCGGCATAAATCCCCAAAAAGCAGAATTTGCACTGGTGCTCTAACGGCTTGGCGCACCGAATTCCAGCATTTGCCCGAAAAATATCAATTCGGTCACTGCCCCCTTGGCAAGCCATTCAAACCTGTCTAAAAATAGTGCACCTATCCGGCGTGCCTGAAAGATAATCATTTGTCTGAAGTAGACCTCGCATCCCCTTTGCGGATCGGAACCGTCATGGTGCGCAACCGCGTCGTGCTGGCACCCATGTCCGGCGTAACCGATATGCCCTTCCGCCAGCTGGCGTGGCGCCATGGTGCCGGCCTGGTCGTGACGGAAATGGTGGCAAGCCGCGAACTCGTCAACAATACCTCCGAATCCTGGGCGCGACTGGAGGCTGCGGGTTTCCAGCCGCATGTGGTCCAGCTCGCCGGGCGCGAGGCGCACTGGATGGCCGAGGCGGCAAAAATTGCCGCGGACCACGGCGCCGACATCATCGACATCAACATGGGCTGCCCTGCCAAGAAGGTGATCGGCGGCTATTCCGGTTCTGCGCTGATGCGCGATCCCGACCATGCCCTTGGTCTCATCGAGGCGACCGTCAAGGCCGTTGACGTACCTGTGACGCTGAAGATGCGTCTGGGTTGGGACGAGAATTCCATCAATGCGCCTGAGATCGCCAAGCGCGCCGAGGATGCCGGCGTTCAGCTCGTGACCATTCACGGCCGCACGCGCATGCAGTTCTACGAGGGGCGTGCCGATTGGGACGCAATCCGTGCTGTCCGCGATGCCCTCTCCATTCCACTGGTCGCCAACGGCGATGTCGAGACAGTTGAAGATGCTCGTGAGATTTTGCGCCGCTCAGGCGCTGACGCGGTGATGGTCGGTCGCGGGTGCCAGGGGCGGCCTTGGCATGCGGGCGTGCTTGCAGGCGGGAAGGCGCCGCAGGCCTGGGAGATCGCCGATATTGCCGTCGAGCACTACCGAATGATGCTTGAGTTCTATGGCGAGGCGGTTGCCGTGCGCCACGCGCGCAAGCATCTCGGTTGGTATCTCGAACGCTTCGCTCCGGCAATTGCAGCGACCGACAAAGCTGCAATCATGACCGCGCGGGATGCCGGTGAGGTTTCGCAACGATTCAACGATGCCCTGTTAGCCGCGGCATCGGACAATGAGACCCGGGAGGCCGCATGACAAACGATGTGCCGCTATCGGCCGACCACGCCGGCAGTGCCGTTGCTATGGCGGTCCTCAACGCCATTCAAAATCCGGTCGTCATGGTCAATGAGGCCGGTCTTGTGGCATTTGCCAATTGGGAGGCCGAGGCGTTTTTCGGCGCCAGCGCCTCGCATCTCGCTCGCTACAGGATCTCCACGTTCATCCCGTTCGGAAGCCCGCTTCTGGCGTTGATCGATCAGGTGCGGGAACGCCGCGCACCGATCAACGAGTATCGCGTCGACATTAGCTCCCCGCGGCTCGGTCAGGACAAGCTGGTGGATATCTACGTGGCGCCGGTGGTCAGCGAACCGGGGTCCGTCGTGATCGTCTTCCAGGAGCGCTCGATGGCCGACAAGATCGATCGGCAGCTGACTCATCGCGCGGCAGCCCGCTCGGTGACCGGCCTGGCATCGATGCTTGCGCATGAGATCAAGAATCCGCTCTCGGGTATTCGCGGCGCAGCGCAGCTTCTTGAGCAGTCCGCCGGCGATGAAGATCGTGCCCTGACCCGTCTCATCTGCGACGAAACCGACCGTATCGTCTCGCTGGTCGATCGCATGGAGGTTTTCTCCGACGAGCGGCCGGTGGACCGCGTGCCGGTCAACATCCATTCTGTTCTTGATCATGTGAAGGCGGTTGCCAAGGCAGGCTTTGCGCGCCATCTGCGGATCACGGAAAGCTACGACCCATCGCTGCCGTCGGTCTACGCCAACCGCGATCAGCTCGTTCAGGTCTTCCTCAACCTCGTCAAGAATGCTGCAGAGGCGGTCGGCGACCGGCCGGACGGCGAGATCGTGCTGACGACCGCCTACCGGCCCGGCATTCGCCTGTCGGTCGCCGGAACGCGCGAGAAGATTTCGCTGCCGCTGGAATTCTGCGTTCAGGACAACGGCCCCGGCGTGCCGTCCGATCTGCTGCCCCATCTCTTCGACCCGTTCATCACCACCAAGACGAACGGCAGCGGCCTCGGCCTTGCGCTCGTTGCCAAGATCATCGGCGATCACGGTGGCATCATCGAATGCGACAGCCAGAGCAACAAGACGACCTTCCGCGTTCTCATGCCTGCATCCAAGGATGCCTCGCTTGAAGATGCAACGATCATGAACCCCACAGGACCTTCTCGATGACAGCAACGATCCTCGTCGCAGATGATGATGCGGCAATTCGTACCGTGCTTAATCAGGCCTTGAGCCGCGCCGGTTATGACGTACGTATCACCTCCAATGCCGCAACGTTGTGGCGCTGGGTTTCGGCCGGCGAGGGCGATCTCGTCGTGACCGACGTTGTGATGCCGGATGAGAATGCCTTCGATCTACTGCCGCGCATCAAGAAGGCGCGTCCGGACTTGCCCGTGCTCGTCATGAGCGCGCAGAACACCTTTATGACGGCCATCAAGGCATCGGAGAAGGGCGCCTACGACTATCTCCCGAAGCCCTTCGACCTGACGGAACTGATCGGCATCATCGGGCGTGCGCTGGCGGAGCCGAAACGCAAGCCCGTGAAGCTCGAAGAGGACATGCAGGACGGCATGCCGCTGGTCGGCCGTTCGGCGGCGATGCAGGAAATCTATCGCGTGCTCGCGCGCCTGATGCAGACCGATCTGACACTGATGATCACCGGCGAATCGGGCACCGGCAAGGAGCTCGTCGCCCGGGCGCTTCACGACTACGGCAAGCGCCGCAACGGTCCGTTCGTGGCCATCAACATGGCCGCCATTCCGCGCGATCTGATCGAATCGGAATTGTTCGGCCACGAAAAGGGAGCGTTTACCGGCGCTCAGGCGCGTTCGACTGGGCGCTTCGAACAGGCCGAAGGCGGCACGCTGTTTCTGGACGAAATCGGCGATATGCCGATGGATGCGCAGACGCGCCTGCTTCGCGTCCTTCAGCAGGGCGAATACACGACCGTCGGCGGACGCACACCGATCCGCACCGATGTCCGCATCGTGGCGGCGACCAACAAGGACCTGAAGCAGGCCATCAACCAGGGCCTGTTCCGCGAAGACCTCTATTACCGCCTCAACGTCGTGCCGTTGCGCCTGCCGCCACTGCGCGACCGTGCTGAGGACATTCCGGACCTCGTCCGGCACTTCATACAGCAGGCGGAAAAGGAAGGCCTGGGCACCAAGCGCTTCGATCAGGAGGCGCTGGACCTGATGAAGGCCTATGCCTGGCCGGGCAACGTGCGCGAGCTCGAGAACCTCATTCGCCGTCTGATGGCGCTCTATCCGCAGGACGTCATCACGCGGGAGATCATCGAGTCCGAGCTGCGGTCGGACGTTCCCGACAGTCCGATCGAGAAGGGACCGATCCGCAACGGCAACATGACCATTGCGCAGGCTGTCGAAGAGAACATGCGAACCTATTTCGCAAGTTTCGGCGACAACTTGCCGCCCCCCGGTCTCTATGATCGCGTGCTGACGGAGATGGAGTATCCGCTCATACTCGCAGCGCTGACGGCCACGCGTGGCAACCAGATCAAGGCTGCCGATCTGCTTGGCCTCAACCGCAATACGCTGCGCAAGAAGATCAGGGAACTCGGCGTATCCGTGTACAGAAGCTCCCGCACCGCTTGACAATGTGACAGGCTGCGTTGCATTTTCGCCACATTGCGTTGCTTATAAGTCACGCAAGGGGTTTGTGTTTTCGCAGCTGTTCTAGACCCATCCGGTCCTCGCTCGACGTTCTCGGGCGGGCAGTGTTGCGGTTTCCGGCTCCGATCCATGGTTGCTGCGGATGCTATGATCCGCCGCGAGGAGATTTAAGCGAATGAAGCAGAATGCGGTGCCGTCAGCGGCGGAAGGCGATGCGGTCACGGCCGTAACCGATCGCCGCGCGCTGTTTGCTCTGCCCGGGTTGATCCTTGCAGGTGGTGCACTTCTCTGTGCCACGGTGACGCTTTTTGTGCTTCTCGGACTGACCCCCATCGCTCCGACATCGCCTGTCGTCATCACCTCCGTGGTCGTGAATTCCTTCTTCGTGCTGGGATTGATGGCCCTGATCGGGCGCGAGGTCTTGCGTCTCGTCAAGGCGCGCAAGCGCGGCCGGGCGGCGGCGCGGCTGCATATCCGTATCGTCCTGCTGTTTTCGATCGTGGCGATAACGCCGGCCATCCTCGTCGCCATCTTCGCCAGCATCACGCTGAATGCCGGCCTTGACCGTTGGTTCGCCTTGCGAACGCAATCGATCGTCAGTTCCTCCCGCAACATCGGGCAGGCATACATGATGGAGAACGCGAGCTACCTTCAGGGGCAGACCGTTTCCATGGCGAACGACCTGGAGCGCAATCGTCAACTGTTCACCCTTGACCGCACCGGATTTGCGGACCTGATGACACGTCAGGCGCGAGGCCGCGGGCTTCTCGGCGCATTTCTGGTCCAGTCGGACGGTTCGGTCATCACGCAGGCGGACATCAAGACGGAAAAGCCGTTGCCCGCGATCCCGACGGATGCGCTCAACAAGGCGTCTGCCGGGCAACCGACCCTGATCCCGCCTGGAGTGACCAACCTCGTCGGCGCCATCATCAAGCTGGAAGCGGTCGACGGAGCATTTCTCTATACGGTTCGCGCGGTTGACCCCAAGGTCATGACCGCGATGCGGATGATGGAGGAGAATGCCAACGAATATAAATCGATGGAAGCCGGCCGCTTCTCTCTGCAAATCGCTTTCGCCGTTCTCTATATCGGCTTTGCCCTGATCGTGCTGCTTGCCGCGATCTGGACGGCGATTGCCGTTGCGGACCGTATCGTGCGGCCGATCAGGCTGCTGATAACGGCCGCCGACAGCGTGGCCTCCGGCAACATGGATGTCGTTGTGCCTGTGCATGTGGTGGATGGCGACGTTGCCAACCTGTCGCGCACTTTCAACAAGATGATCTCGGAGATTCGCACGCAGCGCGACGAAATTCTGGAAGCCAAGGACGAGGTGGACGATCGCCGCCGCTTCATCGAGGCGGTGCTGTCAGGGGTGACCGCGGCCGTCATCGGCGTCGAGCACGACCGCCGCGTGACGATCGTCAACAGCTCGGCCGAAACGCTGATGGCCCTGCCGGCCTCCGAGATGCTGGGCAAGAACCTCTCTGAGATCGCTCCCGAAGTCGATCAGGTTCTGACCGAGGCGGCTGCGCGCTATCGCGGCGACTTCCGCAAGCAGATCGCCCTGGTTCGCGCCGGAACGGTGAGGACGCTGAGCGTGCAGGTGACGCGCGAGGAAGTGCGTGACCTGAGCGAATCCTACGTGATCACGCTCGACGACATCACCGATCTCGTGATTGCTCAGCGCTCGACCGCCTGGGGTGACGTGGCGCGGCGTATTGCCCACGAGATMAAGAACCCGTTGACGCCGATCCAGCTCTCGGCCGAGCGCATTCAGCGCCGTTTTGGCAAGCAGATAGATCCGGCGGATCGGGGTGTGTTCGATCAGTGCACTGAAACCATCGTTCGACAGGTGGGAGACATCGGCCGGATGGTCGACGAATTTTCCTCCTTCGCCCGCATGCCGAAGCCGACCAAGGAGCCGAGCGATCTGCGCAAGATCCTGCACGATGCGGTCTTCCTGCGCGAGATGGGCAACAGCCACGTCACCTTCCAGCAGGAACTGGGAAATGGGCCGCTGGAGGGCCAATTTGACAGTCGTATGCTCGGTCAGGCATTCGGAAACCTGATAAAGAACGCCGTGGAGTCAATCGAGGCCGTGCCCAGCAACGAGCGCGATGAGCGCAAGGTTCTCGTACGTGCGTCACTCGATCCGGCGCGCGATCGATTTACCGTCGACGTGATCGACAACGGTCGCGGGCTGCCGGTGGAGAACCGCCACAGCATCCTGGAACCCTATATGACGATGCGCGAGAAGGGGACCGGTCTCGGCCTGGCCATCGTCAAGAAGATTATTGAAGAACATGGCGGACAGCTCGAATTGCACGACGCGCCCGCCGATTTTGACCTGGGACGAGGGGCAATGATCCGCGTGCATCTGCCACGCCTGGAAACCGCGCCCGCCGTTCCGGCCGCAAGTGACAAGGAAAGCGCATATGGCCTCTGATATTCTGGTCGTCGACGACGAGCACGACATTCGCGAGATTGTTTCCGGCATTCTCTCCGACGAGGGGCACGAGACGCGCATGGCGCACGACAGCGACAGCGCGCTCGCGGCGATATCCGACCGCGCGCCGCGGCTGATCTTCCTCGATATCTGGATGCAGGGGAGCAAGCTCGATGGCCTTTCGTTGCTGGACGAGATCAAGACGCGCCACCCCGATATCCCCGTCGTGATGATTTCGGGCCACGGCAACATCGAGACCGCGGTTTCGGCGATCAAGCGTGGCGCTTTCGATTTCATCGAGAAGCCGTTCAAGGCCGATCGGCTAATCCTGATCGCCGAGCGCGCTCTTGAAAACTCCAAGCTCAAGCGCGAAGTGTCCGAGCTGAAGCGAAAGGCCGGTGACCCCGTTGAGCTGATCGGTACGTCGGTCGCGGTTTCGCAGCTGCGCCAGAACATCGAAAAGGTCTCTCCCACCAATAGCCGCATCATGATTCTCGGTGCGTCCGGTTCCGGCAAGGAGCTGGTGGCGCGGATGATCCACAAGAAGTCGACGCGCTCGAACGGCCCGTTTGTCGCCCTCAATGCGGCCAACATCACGCCGGATCGCATGGAGGTCGCGCTCTTCGGCACCGAGGGATCGCCGGGGCAGGCCCGCAAGATCGGCGCGCTTGAGGAAGCCCACCGCGGTATTCTCTATCTCGACGAAGTCGGCGAAATGCCGCGAGAGACGCAGAACAAGATCCTGCGCGTACTTGTCGACCAGCAGTTCGAGCGGGTCGGCGGGTCGAAGCGGGTGAAGGTCGATGTGCGCATCGTCTCATCCACCGCCTACAATCTTGAAAGCCGGATCGCAGAAGGCTGGTTCCGCGAGGATCTCTACCATCGTCTGGCGGTAGTGCCGGTCCGCGTTCCGGCGCTGGCCGAGCGTCGTGAAGATATCCCGTTCCTGGTCGATCAGCTGATGCGGCAGATTTCCGAGCAGGCGGGCATCCGCACCCGCCGTATCGGCGACGACGCCATGGCCGTTCTGCAGGCGCATGACTGGCCAGGCAACATTCGCCAACTTCGCAACAACATCGAGCGCCTGATGATCTTGGCCCGCTCCGATGGCCCTGACGCGCCGATCACCGCTGACATGCTGCCAACCGATCTCGGTGACATGCTGCCGAAAGTATCGGCGAAGAACGACTACCACATCATGACACTGCCACTCCGCGAGGCGCGTGAGATGTTCGAAAAGGACTACCTCATCGCCCAGATCAACCGCTTCGGTGGCAACATTTCGCGCACGGCCGAGTTCGTCGGCATGGAGCGCTCGGCGCTTCACCGCAAGTTGAAGTCGCTCGGCGTCTGATTACGGGCGGCGCCGGCGCGCCGCCCTCATTCTTCTGGATCTTTCGTCAATCAGGTTTTCCATGCCCAGAATAGCCTATGTAAACGGCCGCTACGTCAAGCATTCGAACGCCATGGTACATATCGAGGATCGTGGCTATCAATTCGCAGACGGCGTGTACGAGGTCTGCGAAGTCAGACACGGCTATATCGTCGATCTGACGCGGCACCTGAACAGGCTGGATCGCTCTCTGGGCGAACTGCGCATCGCCTGGCCGATGACCCGTAACGCTTTGACATCAGTGATTCGCGAGACGCTGCGCCGCAACCGCGTTCGCAACGGGCTGTTCTACATGCAGGTCACCCGCGGCGTTGCCCGGCGCGATCACGTGTTTCCGGCAGAAGGCACGCGCCCCGCTCTGGTGATCACTGCAAAGAGCACCGATCCAGCGATCATCGCGAAGAAGAACGCCAACGGCATCAAGGCGATCACAGTTCCAGACAACCGCTGGGATCGCGTCGATATCAAGTCCGTCGGCCTGCTGCCGAATGCCATGGCCCGCCAGCAGGCGAAGGAGGCGGGAGCCCAGGAAGCGATCTACGTCGATACGGACGGCATGGTGAAGGAGGGTGCCGCCACGAACGTCTGGATCGTCGATCGTGACGGAACGCTTGTCACGCGTCCGGCCGAGCATGGAATCCTGCGCGGCATCACGCGCAGCACGCTGGTGGATGTCGGTGCGAAGCTGGGGTTGAAGATTGCGGAACGTAAATTCTCGGTTTGCGAGATGTTGGGTGCGCGTGAAGTCTTCATAACGGCCGCGACCAGCATCTGCTTCCCCGTCGTTTCTATCGACGGTCAGACGATCGCAAACGGACATCCGGGCAGCGTCTCTGCGAAAATTCGTGAAGCCTTTTTCGACGTTGCGGAAAAGATTGCGATTTGATACCAAGGCTTTCTGGGCAGCGGGGATGAGGGTTGTCGGCTGCCTGCAGGCGAGGATGAATACTATTTCACCGGCGAAACCAAGCCGGCAATAAAGAAAGAATCGGCGCGATGGCGGAACGTTCTCAGAATTTGCAGGACTTATTTCTCAATACTGTTCGCAAACAAAAGATTTCACTGACAATTTTTCTTATCAACGGTGTTAAGCTGACGGGGGTTGTCACCTCCTTCGACAATTTCTGCGTTTTGCTTCGCCGTGACGGCCACTCGCAACTCGTGTATAAGCACGCAATCTCGACGATCATGCCCGGCCAGCCGATGCAGATGTTCGAGAGCGAAGAAGCCGCTTCCTAACAGGACAAGCCGTCATTTCGACACGCGATACCAAGAATGATTCGATCATCCCGGAAGCCGTAAAGCACCGGGATGACATGCGCGCGACCGTTATCGTGCCGGTCCTGAAGAAGGCGCGCGGCGGGCGCAATGCGTCCGACAGTCAGGCGACCGTGACACGGACCCCCGAGAGCCGCCTCGAAGAGGCAATCGGCCTTGCACAGGCGATTGACCTCGATGTGGTGAATGGCGTCATCGTTTCAGTTAATGATCCGCGCCCGGCAACTCTGATGGGCACCGGCAAGCTGGAGGAGATCAAAGTCTCGCTCGACGCGAACGACTCTGGTCTCGTCATCGTCGACCACCCGTTGACGCCCGTCCAGCAGCGCAACCTCGAGAAGGAATGGAACGCCAAAGTTATCGACCGTACCGGCCTTATTCTGGAAATCTTCGGGCGCCGGGCCTCCACCAAGGAAGGCACGCTGCAGGTCGATCTCGCGCATCTCAATTATCAGAAGGGCCGCCTGGTCCGCAGCTGGACGCACCTTGAACGCCAGCGCGGCGGTGGCGGTTTCATGGGTGGTCCGGGCGAAACCCAGATCGAAGCCGACCGCCGCATGCTGCAGGACCGAATCATCAAGCTCGAGCGCGAACTTGAGCAGGTGGTACGCACCCGCCAGCTTCATCGCGCCAAGCGCAAGAAGGTGCCGCATCCGATCGTGGCGCTCGTCGGCTATACCAATGCCGGCAAGTCGACGCTGTTCAATCGTATCACCGGCGCCGGCGTGCTTGCCGAAGACATGCTGTTTGCGACCCTCGACCCGACACTGCGCCGCATGAAGCTGCCGCATGGGCGAACGGTCATTCTTTCGGACACGGTCGGCTTCATCTCCGACCTTCCCACGCACCTTGTTGCCGCCTTCCGCGCGACACTCGAAGAGGTGCTGGAGGCCGATCTTGTTCTGCACGTGCGCGACATGGCCGATGTCGACAATCAGGCGCAGAGCGCCGACGTGCTGCGTATCCTCAGGGACCTCGGCATCGACGAGGCAGAGGGCGAAAGGCGCATCATCGAAGTCTGGAACAAGATCGACCGCCTGGAGCCGGAATTCCACGAGGCCATCGTCCAGAAGGCGCAGGGAACTCCGAATGTCGTCGCTGTGTCTGCCGTCAGCGGCGAGGGCATCGACGGCCTGATGGACGAGATCAGCCGCAGGCTGTCCGGCGTGCTGACCGAAGCGACAGTCACGCTGCCTGTGGACAGGCTGGCGTTGCTTCCCTGGCTCTACGATCACGCGATCATCGACAGCCGCGAGGACAACGAGGACGGATCGATCACGCTCGATCTGCGCCTGTCCGAGACCGAGGCCGTCGAGCTTGAGCGCCGCTTGGGCAATGGCCCGAAGACGCCGCGCGAAGATTGGGAATAGCGGTCAGCCCAGCTGCCGTTCGATAGCCTTCGCTGCCTGCCAGATTGCTTCCATCCGTTCGAGAGTAGCGGCCTCCAACGTTTCACCTTCCGCATGAAGTGTCGTTTCGATGTGGTTGAAACGACGTCGGAACTTCGTATTCGTCCCGCGCAGAGCCTGTTCCGGGTCGGCGTTGACGTGCCTGCCAATATTGGCGACGGCGAAGATCAGGTCGCCGAGTTCGTCGCTGACCTTTGTCTGGTCGCCTTCTTTCAGCGCTACGCGAAGCTCGCCGATTTCTTCCTCGATCTTGTCGAGGATGGGTTCGGGCGCGGACCAGTCGAAGCCTACTTTGGCGGCCCTTTCCTGCAGCTTCAGCGCCTCGGTGAGAGCAGGAAAGCTCCGCTGCACGGAGCCGAGAAAGCCCGCCTTGAAATCCTCTGATATCCCGCGCCTGGCCCGCCGCTCGGTACGCTCGCGTTTTTCCGCCTGCTTGATTTCGTCCCACTGTTTCTTCACCGCGTCGGGCGTATCCGCGTCGGAACGGGCGAAGACATGCGGGTGGCGGCGGATCATCTTGGCGGTAATCGCCTCGACCACGTCGCCAAAGGAAAATTCGCCCGCTTCCTCGGCCATGCGCGCGTGGAACACGACCTGCAGCAACAGGTCGCCGAGCTCCTCGCATAGGTCGTCCATGTCGTTGCGCTCGATCGCGTCGGAAACCTCATAGGCTTCCTCGATCGTGTAGGGCTTGATCGTCTCGAACGTCTGGACGATGTCCCACGGGCATCCCGTTTCCGGATTGCGTAGCGCCGCCATGATCTCGATCAGGCGTGAAATGTCTTTTGAATGTTCCATGGTATCTCAGTTCAGCGGAATGTCGTTTTCGCCCTTGGACGATTGATAGGCGTCGGAGAGGGCGTCGTAGCGCGCCTTGATCCGTGCTGTCTGGGTCTTCAACTCGCCCTTCAGGCCATCATTTTCCGTTTCCACAAGATCGGCGACGGCAAAGCTGTTCCAGAAGGCGTTCCGGCGTCGGTAGCCGCCGGCCTCTAGGCCAAACACCTCCTTGAGGATCTTGAGGTCGTGCGGGATTGCGAAGGCATCGCGCGAATCTTCGTGGCTGAAGAAATAATAGAAGTTGTCGAAACCGGCCCAGGTGATCGCCGACATGCACATCGTGCACGGCTCGTGCGTCGACAGAAAGATCAGATCCTTGGTGGCTGGCTTTTCGCCGAGTTCGTAGAAACGCTTCAGCGTGTGGATTTCGCCATGCCAGAGCGGATTTTCCAGCTCGTTGTTGGTCTCGGCCACGACGAGAGACAGGTCGGATTTACGCAGGATCGCAGCGCCGAACACCTTGTTGCCGAGGGCGACGCCGCTTTCGGTTATTGGCAGGATGTCGTGCTCCATGACATCGAGCAGGCGGGCGGCGATTGTGTTGTCGGGCATGGCTATCTCCTTGGTCAGCCACTCTATCGTCAGCAAACCAGCAGGCAAATGCCGATTTCGGCCGTGGACCGGATTTGTCACAGCCTTTGTATTGCGCTGCGGCAGAAGCCGGTGTGTTCCTGACGCCTCACTGGTGACTTTTGCTCAAATCACTGACAAGCCGAGTAAAAGAATACGCGCCCGCGCGGGCTTTCGAATTTCTGTTTCTTCATTTGGCTGGGCGGACAGTGCATATTCCGGCAACTTCGAAATGGATTGATGATGCCTTCCAAAAGTGAACAGCTGTCGGTGTTTCCTGCTTTCTTCCGCGTTGAGGGCAAGGTTGCGGCCGTTTTCGGCAATGGCGAAGAAGCCTTTGCGAAGGTGCGTCTGCTGTTGAACACCCAGGCGCGCATCGTCGCCTATGCCGAGAAGCCGGAAGCGGATTATCATGCCTATCTGATCGCGAACCGGATCGAGACGGTGCGCGCAGGCTTTGCCGCCGGTCAGGTGCGCGGAGCCGTCCTGGTCTTTGCCGCGACTGGCGATGCCGCTCGTGATCGATCGATCGTGGACGCAGCGCGTGCGGAGCGCGTGCCGGCAAACGCGGTCGATCAGCCCGACTATTGCGACTTCTTCACGCCGGCCCTCGTCAACCGCGCCCCCGTCGCCGTGGCGATTGGTACGGAAGGTGCCGGTCCGGTGCTGGCCCAGATGATCCGTGCTCAGGTCGATCAGCTGCTGGCGCCGTCACTCGGACGACTGGCGCAGCTTGCGACCAGCTACCGCAAGACCGTCGAGCATCTCGTGCCGAAGGGTGCCGCACGCCGCCTTTTCTGGCGCCGGTTCTTTTCCGGAGCGGTCGCCGACGCTGTTGCAAACGAAAACCTGCCGCACGCGAAACGGGTTGCCAACGGTCTGCTGCAGTCCTTGGACAATGTTCGCGGCCATGTCTGGCTCGTTGGCGCAGGCCCGGGTGCCCTTGATCTGCTGACGTTGCGTGCGCAGCGCGTGATGATGGAAGCAGACGTCATCGTCTACGACGCACTGGTGCCGCAGGAAATCGTCGACATGGGCCGCCGAGATGCGGAACGCCTCTCTGTCGGCAAGCGCAAGGGCTGTCATTCCAAATCTCAGGAGGAGATCAACGACCTGCTCGTCCATCTCGGCCGTCAAGGCAAGCGCGTCGTTCGCCTGAAATCCGGCGATCCGCTGGTCTATGGCCGGGCAGGCGAAGAAATGGCGGCTTTGCGTGTTGCGGGCATTTCTTACGAGGTCGTTCCCGGTATCACCTCCGCTTTTGCGGCGGCTGCCGATTTCGAGCTGCCGCTGACACTGCGCGGTGTCGCTTCGTCGCTGGTCTTTACAACAGGTCACGATCTGACCGGCGATGTCCTGCCGGACTGGGCAAGCCTGGCGGTTTCGGGTGCCACGATTGCTGTCTACATGGGGCGTACCGTTGCGGCCTCCGTTGCCGAGCGCCTGATGCAGGCAGGCCTTCCCCCGGAGACCACGGTTGCCGTGATCGAGAACGCAAGCCGGGCAGATCGCCGGCTGCTGCACGGTATTCTGCGGGATCTCCCTGATCTGCAGCACCGCGACGAGTTGACCGGACCCGTTATGGTCATTATCGGCGATGCGGTTGCAGGCGCCAATTTCGAACTGTCCGAACCGCTGGTGCGTGAACGCGCGCGGGTCGAGGAATTTGCAAGGAGCTGAATATGGTAGACAAGGTTCTGACCGCCAACCGGCTGACGGATGGCATTGCCGTATGGCTTGACGCCAACGGCGAATGGGTGGCCTCGTTGCAGGATGCGCTCGTTGCCCGCCATGCCGAAGCCGTCACCGCACTGGAAGAAATCGGCAAGAAGTCCTATGCCGACAACAAGGTCGTTGACGTCAATGTCATCGAGGTTCAGGAAACCGACGGGGTTCTTTGGCCGTTGCGCCTTCGCGAGCGTATTCGCGCGCAGGGTCCGACCATGGAATATGCGCCGGGCTACAAGCCGGCCGATCCCGAATTCATCGCAGTCTGAGGAAGCAGATGTACCGTTACGACGAATTTGACCACGCCTTTGTCGCCGAGCGCGTCGAGCAGTTTCGCGACCAGGTTCAGCGCCGCCTCTCCGGCGAGCTCGCCGAGGATGCGTTCAAGCCGCTGCGCCTGATGAACGGCGTCTACCTGCAGCTCCATGCCTACATGCTGCGTATCGCCATCCCTTACGGCACGTTGAGCTCGCGCCAGATGCGCATGCTCGCGCATGTTGCGCGCACCTATGACCGTGGCTACGGCCATTTCACGACGCGCCAGAACCTGCAGTTCAACTGGCCGAAACTGTCGGACATGCCTGACGTGCTGGCCGAGCTTGCGACCGTCGAGATGCATGCGATCCAGACCTCGGGCAACTGCATAAGAAACGTGACGGCCGATCATTTTGCCGGCGCTGCCGCCGACGAAGTCGCCGATCCGCGTCCCTACGCGGAAATCCTGCGCCAGTGGTCGTCGGTTCACCCGGAATTCTCGTTCCTGCCGCGCAAGTTCAAGATCGCCGTGACGGGCGCCGAGCGCGACCGCGCCGCAATCCAGGTTCACGATATCGGCCTGCACCTCAAGAAGAACGACAAGGGCGAGATCGGCTTTGCCGTCTACGTCGGCGGCGGCCAGGGCCGCACGCCGATGATCGCCAAGCTGATCCGCGACTTCCTGCCGGAAGAGGATCTGCTGTCCTACACGACCGCCGTCATGCGCGTGTACAACCTGCATGGTCGCCGCGACAACAAGTACAAGGCCCGCATCAAGATCCTCGTGCACGAAACCGGCGCCGAAGAACTGGCGCGCCAGGTCGAGGTCGAGTTCGCGCAGCTGAAGGACACGGAACTCAAGCTGCCGGAATCCGACGTTCAGGCGATCAGCGCCTACTTCGCGCCGCCGGCTTTGCCCGAGCGCGCCGAAGGCTGGGAAAACCTTGCCCGCTGGAAGAAGGCCGATGCGGACTTCGCCCGTTGGGTTCAGCAGAACGTGCAGCCGCACAAAAACCCCGACTACGGCATGGTGACCATCTCGCTGAAGCCGATCGGCGGTATTCCGGGCGATGCCTCGGACAACCAGATGGACGCGATTGCAGATATCGCGCAGGAATACGCCTTCGACGAAATCCGCGTCAGCCATGAGCAGAACCTGATCCTGCCGCACGTGGCGCTCGCTGACCTCGAAGCCGTCTACCGCGGTCTCGTGGCGATCGGCCTTGCGGAAGCCAATGCAGGCCTGATCACGGACATCATTGCCTGTCCCGGGCTGGACTACTGTGCACTTGCCAACGCGCGCTCGATCCCGCTCGCGCAGGAAATCTCGACCCGATTCGGCGCCGCCGAACGCCAGGCCGAGATCGGTGAGCTGAAGATCAAGATCTCTGGCTGTATCAACGCCTGCGGCCACCATCACGTTGGTCATATCGGCCTGCTCGGCGTCGAGAAAAAAGGTGCCGAGCTTTACCAGATCACGCTTGGCGGCTCCGGCGACGAACATACATCGATCGGCGAGATCATCGGCCGCGGATTCGAGCCGGACAAGGTGACGGACGCGATCGAAACCATTGTCGATACCTACCTGGGGCTCCGCAAGGATCCGTCGGAGATCTTCCTCGAAGCCTATCGCCGCGTCGGCCCGCAGCCGTTCAAGGACGCGCTCTACGGCTCGGCAGCGCAAGCGGCATAAGGAAAAGAGCATGACCAAGATCTGGAGAGAAACCGGCTTCGTCGAGAACGATCCGTGGGTGATCGAAACGGAAGAGCTGAAGGCAGGCGAGGGGCAGAAGCCCCTTCTCAGCCTGGAAGAGTTGATCGCCAAGGCCGATGAGAGCAACGAGGTCAGCTTCGGCGTTCTGATCAAGCCTGCTGATGACGTCCGCAAGCTCGAGCCCTATCTGTACAGGCTCGAACTTGTGGCGGTCGCGTTCCCGGCGTTCAACGACGGCCGCGCCTTCAGCCATGCGTCTCTGCTGCGTGATCGGCTGGGCTATACCAACGAGCTGCGCGCCGTCGGCGACATCCTGATCGACCAGGTACCGCTGATGCTGCGCGTCGGCATCGACAGCTTCTCAGTCACCAACGAGACTGCGCTGAAGCGCCTTGCCGAGAAGCGCCTTCCGGACATTCCGCATTATTATCAGCCCACTGCCCGTGACGCGGACGCCGGCAAGAGTTATAGTTGGCGCCGTCAGGCGAAGCCGGTGGCATAAGGCCGGCTCGCCGTCATCAGTTGACGGAACGGTGCAATGAAGACTTTCGAAATAGCGGTGATCGGCGGCGGCCTGGCAGGCATGATCGCCGCAATCGCTTTGGCGCGCGGTGGACGCAATGTGGCACTCGTTGCGCCGCCGGCACCAAGGGAGGACCGGCGCACGACCGCGCTGATGGACCAGTCGATCCGCTTCCTTGACCGCCTGACACTTTGGGAAAAGCTGCGACCCTCGGCGGCGCCGCTCGCCACCATGCGCATCATCGACGGCACGAATCGCCTGCTGCGCGCCCCCCCTACGACCTTCCGCTCGGTCGAGGTCGGCCTCCAAGCCTTCGGCTACAATTTTCCGAACAAGGCGCTGATTGAGGTGCTGGACGCCGCGGTCGCGACTGAGGGCAACATCACGCGCTTCAGCGCATTCGCTGACGCGATAGTGCTCTCCTCCGACGCAGTCTCGATCACGCTGGCGGACGGTGAGGTTCTCACTGCCGGCTTTGCCGTGGGCGCCGACGGCCGCCGGTCGAAGCTGCGGGAAACGGTCGGGATCGACGTTCGCAACTGGTCCTATCCGCAAACGGCGATGGTCCTGAATTTTTCCCATTCGCTGCCGCACGAGAACATATCGACCGAATTTCATACCGAGAGCGGCCCTTTCACACAGGTGCCGCTGCCCGGCAACCGTTCAAGCCTCGTCTGGGTCCAGAACCCGTCGGATGCCGAGGCGCGCTGCGAACTCTCGCATGCCGAGTTGAGCAATGTCGTCGAGGAGCGCATGCAGTCGCTCCTTGGCAAGGTCAACGTCGAGGATGGCGTTCAGATCTGGCCGCTCTCCGGCATGATGGCGCATCGCTCCGGCAAAGGCCGCGCCGCGCTGATTGGTGAAGCGGCGCACGTCTTTCCGCCAATCGGCGCACAGGGCCTGAACCTTAGCCTGCGCGACGTGATGGCGCTGACCGATATTCTCTGCGCGCGTCCCGAACTGCCTGTTGCCGCTGATGCCGGCGACCAGTTCGACCGCAAGCGCCGCGCCGATATCATGACACGCACCGCGAGCGTCGATCTCCTCAACCGGTCGCTGCTCTCCGATTTCCTTCCCGTGCAAATGCTGCGCGCGGCAGGCCTGCATATCCTGTCGGCGTTCCCGCCGCTCCGCAGCATCGTCATGCGCGAGGGTATCGAGCCCGGTCGCGGTTTCCGCGATATTCCGGCTGCGATCAGGGAGAGCCTACGTCGGAAGAAAGCCTGATTTTATAGCTGTCAGGAAGAGCGACACGGTTGCCACCGAGAGCAGCGTGGTGATCAGTATCGTCGCCGAGGCACGCTCCTGCCAGACCCCGTATTGCTGGCCGATGACGAAAACATTGGTTGCAGTCGGCAGGGCGGCGAGTAGGACGGCCGCATAGACCCACACCGGCTCGAACCCGCCGATCGCCCTGAGGGCGAGAAACACGACAAGCGGGTGAATGATCAGCTTTGCCGGAACGATATAGCCGATTTCGGCCGGTATGCGTTTCAGCGGGCGCAGCGCCAGTGTGACACCCATCGCAAACAGCGCACACGGGGCGGCGGCCTGCGCGAGATAGTCGACAAGCCGCTGGAATGCGAGCGGCTGATCGATACGGAAGGCAGCCGCCGCGAAGCCCAGTGCTGTCGATAGGATGAATGGGTGGAAGGCCACTTTCCGGGCGATGTCGAAGACGAGTTGCCCGCGAGAGCGACGGTCATCGCCGGCGGCTGCCATCAGCGCCGGCGCCACGATGAAGTGAAGCGCGTTTTCGAGGCAGACGATGAGCGCGACCGGGACCGCCGCCTCCTCTCCAAGCGCCAGCAGCGCCAGACCCGGTCCCATATAGCCGATATTGCCGTAGGCTCCTGCAAACGACTGGATCGTGCAGTCGGCGAGCGCGTTCCCGCGGACCCATCGTGCGATCGCGAAGAGCGCAATGAAGACCGAGTAGGTGGCCGCCAGATCCGTTGCGATGAAATCGATCCGCGTCAGATCTTCGAACGGCGTGCGCGAGACGAGCTTGAAGAAAAGCGCGGGCAGGGCGGCGTAGATGATGAAGGTGTTCAGCCATCCGAGCGCCTCTGCCGGCTGCTTTGTGGCTTTTGCAGCCATGTAGCCGATAAGGATCAGGCCGAAGAACGGCAACAGAAGACTGACGATATCGGCCAATTGCTAGTCCAGTGCGGATGGTCGGCGGGCGTGGGCGCGATACCCGCTTAGCCGATTTTCATCAGGATTGGAAAGGTCTGCTGGAACCAGATCGCGGCATCGCTGACAAATCCGAACATGAAGGCAAGGCCCGTCAGGATCAGGAACACGCCCATGACCTTCTCGACAGCACCTAGATGCCTCCTGAAGCGCGCAAGGAAGCCCATGAAGGCCCCGGAGAAGCCAGCTGCGATCCAGAACGGAATGGCAAGCCCGAGCGAATAGACGGCAAGCAGCCCGGCACCGGAGCCGACCGTTTCGCGTGAGGCAGCAACACCGAGGATAGCGCCGAGAACAGGACCGATGCAGGGCGTCCAGCCGAAGGCGAAGGCAAGCCCCATGACATAGGCCCCCGTCAGCGTCGCCGGCTTGCCGCTTCCCTGGAAGCGGGCTTCGCGTGCGAGCAGTCCAATTCGGAAGAGGCCGAGGAAGTTGAGGCCCATGATTATGATGATCAGGCCACCGATCTTCGACAGCAGGTCGAGATGCTGACGAAGCGCCATGCCGATGCTCGATGCACCGGCACCCAGCGCCACGAATACGGTGGCAAAGCCAAGGGTAAAGAACAGCGCTGAAAAGAGAACGCCGCGCCGCACGTCAGGTGCGACCGTAACAGCGCCGCCGCCGCGAAACTGCTCGACGGAAATGCCGGCCATGTAGCAGAGATAGGGCGGGACCAGGGGCAGGACGCAGGGCGACAGAAACGAAAGCGCACCGGCAATCAGAGCGCTCAGCAAGGAAATATCAGCAATCGACACTCGGTCTTCTCCGCCGGCAGGCAATATTGTGCGAAGTCCTACCTCAGCCGGCCCTATCCCGCCAATCACCTTTTCGCGTTTAGGCTGGCAATACGCGGCATGTCCGAAGCGGTCAGCGGCGCGTCGATCCAAGGCGCGCCAGTACCGCCTCCGGTATGTCGTAGCGCTGGATGACATCGCGGCTGTTTCGCAATCCGCAAATTTCGCGCTGCACGAACAACGCCCAGACCGCATCCGACGCTTCGTTCAGCAGGCTCTCCCTTGCGCGGTCGCCTTGGCGCCCGGCGTCCCATGCCTTCAGATCGCGGAGGGCCGATTCGACCTTGCGTCCATGGCGCCCAAGGGAGTTCGCGCGCTCGGCCATGAGCTCGTATTCAAGGACGTTGAATCCGCTTTCAACCGAAAACGGTTGCCTCAGCGATTGTGGTGGACGAAAGCTCATAGAAACCCTCCACGGTCGCCCGCATCAAGGTGGCCGGCCGTCTTCGGCGTTTCCACCCGTTCAGGCGTGAACAGACCGGTGAAACTCTATTGCCGTCGTCGGTTTTCGTAAAGGGAGGCAATCGCGAGCATAAGAGGGCGATACCGCTGCCTGTTGGCAGCTCGACGAGGAGCGACAAAAAGGACGGCCACGTGATCTCGTGGCAGCAGCGTGACGTCAATCTGCCACCCGACCCCGTTCTAAAGTTAACGGCAGTCGCGCCCGACCGGGCTTTTGGCAGGTTTCCGGCGAAATTGGAACAGGATACCGACAGTTTGGCGCGGGAAAATCAACAGCCGGCCGCGTGAGACGCGTTTGCTTGCCGAATCTGCTCCGTCGGGTGTTCCTGACAATTTGGTGAGGTCGACGCCAAGATTGCCGCCGCCGGCGACAATCCGCGAAGCGTCCTGCGTGGCGCTGAGTAAACACACCGCCATACGCTCAGTTTGACATGGAGCGGTCTTTCAGTCAGGCGGGCCCGGCGGCAACGTCGGAGGCCTGTGCCTGCCGGACGAGAAGCATCGACTTCGGAAGTCCCAGGAACCTTTCCCAATACAGTTTTCCATCAGGGAAGTACGCTCGCATTTCCGTAGCCGTAAGCAATTGTGTCGACATAACCTCTTCTAGCGCCTGGTTCTTCGGCCAGCCCGAGGTGTGGCCTAGCGGCCAGCTGGAGGCGATCTTGGAGCGGAACTGCAGCGGTAGAAATTGCATCCCGGGAAACAACCAGTGGGGCTCGATCGGAAAGTAACGGTATGGCGTTTGCACCAGGTATCTTGGCGCAAGCGATCGAATTGCTTGTGAGAGCATCGACCACGCCTTGTGGCCCCCGACATGCTCGATAAGGCTGTTGGAAAATACAAGATCAAAGCTCTGACCGGCCAGCAGCGTATCGGCATGGCAGGCATCACCTTCGATCTTTGTAAGCCAACCGGATTGTTCTCCGCCGTCTAGATTGAGAACTGTGACGTGACGAGGGCGAACGGGGGCCCTCAGCCACCATTCCCTCGTTCCGCCGAGATCCAAGACCTTCATTTCCGAAAGGTCTGGAAAAAGTCTAAGAGTCAGCTCCCAGCGCTTTTGCCGCATTCGCTCGGAGAGAGAATAGTCACTGTTGACGAACAAGTTGCGCACACTCTCTGCAGCCATCGCCTATCCCCCGCGAGTTTCGACTTTCCATGGCGGAGCGTATCCGATCGGAAGGACACTTTTATCTCAAACATTGGATGTATCCGCTTCATTACTTGGGAGGTGGTGATGCAATCACTGATGGCGCCGACGATGCAGACAACGCTGGGGTTACATGCCTGCGCGAGGGCGTCCTGACGAGGGATGACCACGCAAACGCCGGACTGCGACGCGGTCAGGGTCTTCGGGGAAGACCTTCAATAGTTCAGACCCCCGCGGGGGCGGCTCGACGCGTGAACCGTCGGCCGGGCGGGTGGTGGTGGCATACCACCCGCTACCATTTCATGGCGCGATCTTGCGCGCCGCCTGCTGCCGATCGCCCTGGCCAGCGGCAGGCTTTTTATCGCAATGACCGGCGCGATCACCGCCCGTGCCCACACCAGCAGCGCGCCGGCCGGTGTTTTTTTGGAAGTCCGCAGCGTGCAGCCGTTCATCGGAGGTTAATGCTAATTAAGCCAGGTTCGCAGCCTGAAAGGATGCGCCAATGATGAAGAAGCTTTTTCCCCCATTCGCAGCCATGGTCGTGGCTGCATCTTTCGCCCTGCCGCTAAACGCCACACCGATCGTCGTGCCGAAGGCGATACCTGTCCACACCGCTGACGTCGAGCTTGTCAAAGACAAGGGTCACGGTAACGGGCATGCGTATGGTCACTCGAACCGTCGGTACGCCTATCGGTCCTGCTACGGCAACTGCTACGCTCGCCCATACGGATACCGCAGTTATCCGACGTACTATGGCTATCAGCGGCCCTACGGCGGCTATCCTGACTACTACGGCTACCAACGGAGGTCGGGAGTAACCCTCTATTTTGACTACTAGCCGGTAGCGGGTAGGCTCGGCGCTGGTAAACGTCGGGCCATTTTTGCTGACGCCTAGAGGGACTGGATGCCGACCTGCGACTACCTGTCCAAGCTCGTCGCTTCGGGGGCAGGGGAGGACGTCGAGGATCTCTCCAAGTGGAAGGAGAGTAGGCGACCGAAGAAAACCGTGTGGTCGGGTGGAACTCCGAAGTGACCGTACCATCACAAGGGAAGCCCACTTTCCGGCGTCGATCTCAATGCATCGATCAACTGGAGCACCTTTCCGTAGCCTCCTTGGGGCGGCGATGCTATCGTTTTCGACCCGCCGCGCCAGAGATGACGGGTGTAGCGACACCATGTTTGGACAAAAGATCATCGAGATAGGCCTCGAATCTTTGATCGTATCCACCGAACTCCTCCGAACTCGGATCTTTGCTGACGTGTTCTCTAAAGTGCGGCGACCGAAGCATCGAAATAATGAAGCGCTCCCACCCGGGCCATTGATATTTTGCTATTTCGTCAGTCCGATCTCGATTGACCCACGCACTTTCAAAAATAGACATGAGCATTTCAAAGTAGATGCTCCTGCGGGCGATGTCTGCGGCTGACAATTTGGCGGCTGAATCCATCCACGGCAGGACTCCAAGCTCTGGATGTTGTACCAAGGAAGTGAGTAGGGCCACGTATCGATCGCTGAGGGCTCGATAGCCATCATTATAGGCCTCGATCCTCAGCTGTTCTGCTGCTTCGGCCGATTCCCTGGCCTCCTTCCGACGCTCTCTCAGCCAATTGAAAAGTTCCCAGAGAGTTCCAATAGCCCCCACTGAGATTAGTGCCTTTGCATAGAACACAAGATCGTTCCATGGGAGGCGAAGCCACGATAAGAGAACGTCCATGATGAAGTCCCTCTAAGGTGACCTGAAAAGTAGCGAGACTTGGCAATGGGAGCAATGGTCGCACCAAATGCTCGCCGGCGGGCGCCCACATGCCGGCGGGTTTCGGTTTCTCGATCGCCGTGGTTACCAATCACTTCATGAGGCCGCATCGAAACCATCTCCGACACATGTTCGTGCGCCATAGGGGCGCACCGAGGATGTTCGGAGGCGGTAGTGCATCACAAGAGAAAGCGCCCGTGTATTGCGGCTTGCGGTTTGTGCAAACCCCATAAAAGGAATGGCGCGTGCCCGCGGCATGAGGATATGCAGTTTGGCAACCTCAAGCGCTTCCTGTCAGGTTCCGATCAGTTGCGGTGCGAGGAGATTGTGGCGCCCAATCGCGGAAGACCGTACCGGCAGTAATGCTGCCCGACATCCGAATGGTTCCGAGGGAAGCTACTTCTGGCGGCGATCTCGCAATGCATCGATCAATCGGTGCACTTTTTCCGTCGCGTAAACGATGTCTTCCCTTGGGAGGTGCACCGTGATTTCGACCTCCTCCCATCGCCCGCCATTATCTTTTGCATAGCGGACAGCAGCCTTGAGAGAATTGAATTCGACTGCAGGTGCGTCGGTAACCCAGAACTGCACGGTGCATTTTGCTTCACCGTAGTCCGACAGAGCTTTGATAGGGTCGAGGGCCATTCGCGAGCATTACACCGTTGACAATTGGTTGGCTACCGTGTGCGGAGGCAAACGTAATCCGCCGCACTGTCCGCTGAGAGGTTGAGACGAGAGTCCGCAGCGGAAGACATCAGAAAGGCGTCTAGAGAGATCAAAATCCTAGCACGCTATAAAACGCTCAACTCAAGCCCTTGGTTCTTTACATTCAAGTTTGCGCTCGGGCGGTTGCCCGTGATTCCCGATGTTATCTCCATAATCGAGCATGGATTGTCTTTGTACGAAACTAGGGCAACCAACCGGAATATTTGGGTCTCGGTCCGAGAACCAAAGTGACGCGAGCCCCATGGTGGCKACCAGCGCTTGAGATCGGTCGTATTTTGTCGCTAAGTGCTTGTCTTTATTGGTGAGAGCGTCGGGGTTCGAACCCGAGACCTACTGATTAAAAGTCAGTTGCTCTACCRGCTGAGCTACGCTCTCCCTTGTTCCAAGGCTCAAATTCGCCCCGGCTGGAAGTGCGCGGAACATATGCAGAGGCCCCATCGTGGTCAACCGAAAAATCGACCTTATTCTGTGCATTAGGCACATTTCTTGCGGTGTGCCTGCAAAGGGCGACGGAGGTTGTCTCAACGAAAGCCCGCGCCTGGGGCGCGGGCCGCATATTTGCGGGATTGTTGATGGGCGTCTCGAGTCGACGCTAGTGCTTGCCCTTGTCGCTTTGCTGGTCAGCCTTCGTCTGCTTTTCATTCTTGCTGCTGCCCTGCTGGTCGCGGGAACCGGACGAAGACATGTTGCGCTCGCTTCCGGAGGCGCCGGCATTTTTTTGGCTCTGTTTGCCGGCCTTGACGTGCTGATCGTGGGTTCCACCTTGGTTTGCCATTTCGGTCTCCTTGGGTTTGAACGTGAGGCCACGTCGGACCTCAAGGTGCTAAACCCTGGCGGCGCAGAGGGGTTCCCCGGTTTAATATTTCGTGATGCTCCACGAAGAACTCGTTTAGCCCAGGTCGATTGGGGAGCTGCCCGGATCAAACGGCAGTGCTCGTGCGCTATCGCGTCACAATGCACGACAAACGAGAATGTTCCGCAAAAAAATTTAAGTAAATCAAACCCTTCGGTATCGCTACCTGCTTCACAAATGCGTGTAGCGCCCTACCTAACCCTTCATCGAAAGGAGATTACTATGACCAACGTGATCGAACACCCCACCACACGAAAGGTCTTGCGCGGTCGGCCCTACAGCCTCATCGAGTTCGCGCGGAAGTACCGGCTTGAAGAGGACGAGGCGACACGCCTCTTTGACAAGTTTGGGCCGTCGGCGACTGAGCTGGACCTCCTGATGGCGGCCAAGCGCCGTCCACCTGTTTCCCTGGCTGCGCTCGGTGCGTGACACCGCCTGACCGCCTTTGTCGTGATCGTTTTCGAAACATGCAAAGGCGTCCGGGGCATGTGCGAGCGCGGCGAAGTCGTAGCCAAACGTCCGTGTCCCACAGCGGATTGCGAAGCGGTCTGTCAAAACCAGACTTTCATTACCAAGATTTCATTTCCTTTTCGGGCGTCGGCGTGCCAATGCGGTCGCTGCTAATGCTGCGTTCCGCTTCACGTTGCTATTCGAGGACGGACGGCCGGATTGGCTGAAATTGATCGAGGCGCGAATGAACGATACTGGGAATGTCAGCCAGGCGACGACCACCGGAAGCGCGGATCTGGCCGCCATTCTTGCTGCGTCCGGCCGAAAGAAGAACGGGCTCTGGTTCAGGCGCTCGTTGGTGCTGCTGCTGCTGATCCTTGCAGGCGCCGCTTCGGCCTATGTCTATTCGCGACAGGGTGCCAGTCAGTTGAGCTACACCACCCAACCGGCCAAGCGTGGCGATCTGACCGTGCTGGTGACGGCGACGGGATCCGTGCAGCCGACCGAGCAGGTTGACATCTCCAGCGAGCTGTCAGGCACCGTCCGCGACGTCAATGTCGACTACAACAGCGAGGTCAAATCAGGCGAGGTTCTGGCCGTGCTGGACACCAACAAGCTGGAGGCGGACGTCAAGAGCACGCGAGCCAAGCTCGTTTCAGCAAAGGCCAATGTGGTCAAGGCCAATGCCGATCTGGAATCCGCTCAAAGCTCCTACGAACGCATCCGCAATCTGGTGCAGAGCAATGTGTCCACCCAGCAGAGCCTGGAGGATGCACGCTACAAGCTTGATTCCGCCGTGGCCGCCAAGGACATAAACGAAGCCGCCGTGCTATCGGCGGAGGCCGATCTGCAGCTTGCCGAGGTGAACCTTGCAAAGGCAAAGATCGTTTCGCCGATCAACGGGGTAATTCTCACGCGCTCGGTCGATCCGGGGGCAACCGTTGCCGCCTCGCTGTCGGCGCCGGTCTTGTTCGTCATCGGCGGCGATCTCAGAAAGATGGAGCTGCAGGTCGATGTCGACGAGGCCGACGTCGGACAGATCGCGGTCGGCCAGAAGGCAACGTTCACCGTCGATGCCTATCCCGATCGCACGTTCCCGGCCGAGATCAAGCAGATCCGCTTCGCGTCGGAGACGACGAACAACGTGGTGACCTACAAGGCGATCCTGTCGGTCGACAATGCCAAGCTGCTGCTGCGTCCGGGCATGACGGCCATCGCTGACGTCACGGTCGAGGCGGTCAAGGACATCCTGATGGTTCCGAACCAGGCGCTTCGCTATGCGCCGCCTGCTGTCGAATCGTCGCGCGGGCGTGGTCTGTTCGGCTTGTTTCGGCCGCCGCGGATGGGGCCACGAAGCGGCGGCAACCAGGGCGGCGAGGTTCTGACCGGAGCCAAACGCCGTGTGTGGGTGTTGAAGGCCGGCAAGCCTGCGCCTGTGATCATCCAGGTCGGCTCGTCGGACGGGCAGTTCACCCAGGTGGTTTCCGGCGGGCTGAAGGATAACGATGCCCTGGTAACCGACTCGACCGAGCAGTCGAAATAGGCGGGCCGATATGACGAGCCCGCCACTTATCGAATTCAGGCATGTGTCCAAGATCTACGGCCATGGTGAAGCGGCAATACGCGCGCTCGATGCCGTCGATCTGTCGATTCGCACGCATGAGTTCGTCGCGATCATGGGGCCGTCCGGGTCCGGCAAGTCGACGGCGATGAACATTCTCGGCTGTCTCGATGTGCCGACCGCGGGTGAATACCTCTTTCAGGGCATTTCCACCCAGGGCTTCGATCGCGCGCAGCTGACGATGCTGCGCCGTCACATGCTCGGGTTCGTTTTCCAGGGGTTCAATCTGCTGCCGAGGACCTCGGCGGTGGAGAATGTGGAGCTGCCACTGATCTACCGCGGCATGCACGCCGGCGAGCGTCACCGTCTGGCCATGGAAGCGCTGGGCCTTGTCGGTCTGTCCGGGCGCGAGCATCACAAGACGCAGGAACTCTCGGGCGGCCAACAACAACGCGTCGCCATCGCGCGGGCGATCGTCACCCGACCGTCGCTGCTGCTTGCGGACGAACCGACCGGCAACCTCGACACCAAGACCAGTGTCGAGATCATGGACCTGATGACGCGCCTAAACCGCGAGCAGGGCATCACGGTCGTCATGGTGACGCACGAACCTGATATTGCGGCCTATGCGCAGCGTCTGCTTCGTTTCGTCGACGGCAAGCTCGAAACGGACGGGACCGGGAGCGGGAGGGCTGAGCATGTTCTTCGAGACGCTTAAGCTCGCGCTGCGGGCGATCAGCCGCAACATGCTGCGTTCGTTCCTTACGGTTCTCGGCGTCGTCATCGGCGTTGCGGCCGTCATCGCGCTGGTGACGATCGGCAACGGCACGACTGCCCAGGTGACCTCCGAGCTGTCGCGCCTTGGAACGAACATGCTGTTTGCGCGCCCGGGCCAGTTCGGCCCCGGCCGCGCCAGCTCCGAGGCACGGCGCTTCACCGTTTCCGATGTCGAAGCCATCCGCGATCAGGTCGGCGGTCTGCGCGCGGTTGCGCCGCTCAATCAGACCACTGCGACTGTCATCTACGGTGGTCAGAGCCATTCGACGACCGTCATGGGAACGACGAACGACTACCTGATCGCCCAGGACTGGGACATGGCCGTCGGCCGCACCTTCGAGGCGGCCGAAGAGCGCGGGCGCGCTCGATGCATCCTCGGCGAGACCGTCCGCTCGCAGCTCTTCGGGGCCGCCGACCCGACCGGCCAGCAGATCCGGGTCGGCAAGGTGTCTTGCGGCGTCATCGGAGTGCTCTCCAAACGTGGCCAGTCCGGCATGGGCAACGACCAGGACGATGTCGTCGTCATACCTGTCAAGGTCTATCAGCGCCGGATCGGCGGCAAAGCCAATGCAAACGTTTCGATGGTGGTGATCTCGGCGCGTGACGGCGTTTCGACGTCGAAGGTACAGGCGGAAACGGAAAACCTGCTGCGCGAGCGGCGCAAGATCGTCCCTGGCCGCGAGGATGATTTCAACGTCAACGACATGACGCAAATTGCCGAAGCCATGACCGGCACGACAACGCTGCTGACCAGCCTGTTGGGTGCGGTTGCGGCAATCAGTCTGCTCGTCGGCGGCATTGGGATCATGAACATCATGCTGGTCTCGGTCACTGAGCGCACGCGCGAGATTGGCATTAGACTGGCGATCGGCGCTTTGGAGAAGCAGGTTCTGCTGCAGTTCCTCGTGGAGGCGGTCGCCCTCTCCATCTTCGGCGGGGTGACCGGCATTTTGCTGGGACTGGGCCTTGGCTTCGGCGCCGTGACGCTGCTGAAGGTGCCCTTTGTCGTAAGCCCTATGATGATTGTTGTCGCATTTGCCTTTTCGGCGGCGATCGGCATGATCTTCGGATACTTTCCGGCGCGGCGCGCAGCACAGCTCAACCCGATCGAGGCGCTTCGCCACGAATAGCGGGGTTGGCCGCGGCGCCCAGCATCGCTCTGATATATCATGGCAACTTGCCATTGCATTCATGGCTGGCCCAACTAAGATATATCAGAGCGAACACGGACCTGCGATGCAGAATTCACAGAGCCATCTTGCCTATCTGGCGCTGGAGCACGCGATCGTGACGCTGGCCTTGCTGCCCGGCGCGCTTGTGACCGAGAAGCAGCTTATCGATCTCTCTGGCCACGGCCGCACGCCGGTGCGCGAGGCAATCCAGAAGCTCGCCTGGCAGCGCCTGATTGTCGTCAAGCCGCGTGTCGGTCTGCAGATCGCCGAGATCAAGCCGAGTGATCACAGTCATGTCATGCAGGTTCGCCGCGAGCTCGAACCGATTGCGGCAGCGCTCGTTGCGGAACATGCGACTGACGTCCAGCGAAATCGGCTTATCGACTGCGCCCGCAGGATGGGAGACTGCGCCGTCAGCGGCGATCTGGCTGCATTCTTTGCCGCCGACAAGTCGTTCGACGAGATTCTCGAAGAAGCATGCCCCAACGCCTTCATCATTTCGGCGCTTGCGCCCGTTCAGACGCATTCGCGTCGGCTCTGGTACGCGAAGGCKAACCACGATCGCATGGACCGATCTATCTCGCTGCACGTCGCCGTTATCCGTGCCATCCAGCAGGGCAATGTGGCCGACGCCCGCAAGGCGATGACGTCGCTCATCGATTACCACAGTCGCCAATGAAAACGGCCCCGTTTCCGGGGCCGCGATCTCTATCCTGTTTCGTTCGGTCTAGCCGACGAAAGCCCTTTCGATGACGAATTCCGCGGGCTTGCTGTTGGCACCTTCATTGAGGCCTGCGTTTTCCAGGAGTGCCTTGGTGTCCTTCAGCATAGCGGAGGAGCCGCAGATCATGCCGCGATCGATCGCCGGATCGAGCGGCGGCACGCCGAGGTCGGTAAACAGCTTGCCCGACGAGATCAGGTCGGTGATACGGCCGCGATATTCGAAATCTTCGCGGGTGACGGTCGCGTAGTGGCGCAGCTTGTCGCCGACGACTTCCTTGAGCAGTTCGTCCTGCTGGATCTCCTGCACGAGGTCGAAACCGTACTTCAGTTCGGCAACGTCGCGCGTTGTGTGGGTGAGGATAACTTCCTCGAACTTCTCGTAGGTCTCGGGATCGCGGATAAGGCTCGCGAAAGGCGCGATGCCGGTGCCGGTCGAGAACATATAGAGACGACGGCCGGGGGTCAGCGCATCGAGCACCAGCGTGCCGGTTGGCTTCTTGCGCATCAGAACCTGGTCACCCGGCTTGATAGCCTGCAGGTGCGAGGTTAGCGGACCGTCCGGAACCTTGATCGAGAAGAATTCGAGTTCCTCGGACCACGCCGGGCTGGCGATGGAATAGGCGCGGAAAATCGGCTTGCCTTCGACCATCAGACCGATCATCGCGAATTCGCCGGAGCGGAAGCGGAAGCCCTGCGGGCGCGTCATCGTGAAACGGAACAGGTGATCCGTGTAGTGCGTGACGCTGAGCACGGTTTCGGCGTAGACGCCGGCAGGTATCGGTGAGGCGAAGTCTTCGGTCTTGGCAGGGGCGTTCATTGCGGTTTCGGATCCCGTAGTTCTTCGAATGATCTTTTCGATGCGAGCCAGATATTACAAATAGGCCTTCGGTGAAAGGTATTCCATTCTTTCTCGGGGGACTTGCACGAAATATGCATGTCATCGTCAGGATTCGAGCGCCCTGTGACCATCCGTCGCTTTTGCGCTGGCGAACCGATGCAAAGGATGCATATTAAGCAAAAAATCGCGCCTGCCGGGTGCGAATGGCTTGGGCTGCTCGGGGAAACATGAAGATTTTCAAGTACAAGCGCGTACCTTATGCGGAGATGCGCGCCTTTTCCGTCCATATTTTGACGGCTTCTGGCTCGTTTCTGGCATTTCTCGGTGTGGTGGCGGCCGCAGAACATCGTTTTATCGATATGTTCTGGTGGCTCGGCCTTGCGCTCCTGGTCGATGGGATCGACGGGCCGATCGCACGCAAGGTCAAGGTCAAGGAGGTTCTGCCGAACTGGTCTGGTGACACGCTCGACAATATCATCGACTACGTGACCTATGTGCTGCTGCCGGCATTTGCTCTTTATCAGAGTGGCATGATCGGCGAGCCCTGGTCGTTCGTCGCGGCGGGGATGATCGTCGTATCTAGTGCCATCTATTACGCCGACATGGGCATGAAGACCGACGAGTATTTTTTCTCTGGCTTCCCTGTTGTCTGGAACATGATCGTCTTCACGCTCTTCGTCATCGATGCGAGCGCGGCCACGGCGCTTGTCGTCGTCACCGTGTCGGTGATCCTGACGTTCCTGCCGATCAACTTTTTGCACCCGGTCCGCGTTCAACGCCTGCGTCCCCTCAACCTCGGTATCTTTCTGTTGTGGTCGGCACTGGGGATGTACGCGCTCCTGATGCACTTCAGTATCCCGCATTGGGCGCTTGTCCTCTTCATTCTGAGCGGCATCTATCTCTACTGCATCGGCGCCGTTTTGCAGTTCTTCCCGGCGCTGGGACGAAACGGGTAGGAGGCGGACGATGATGAGGACAAAGGCGATAGTGCTGAACAGGACCGGCGGGCCTGATGTACTGGAATATGCCGACGTCGATCTGTCGCCGCCGTCTGCCGGGGAAGTCCAGATCAGGCATGCCGCTGTCGGCCTGAACTTCATCGACGTGTATTTCCGCACGGGCCTCTACAAAGCTCCGCACATGCCCTTCGTGCCGGGCAAGGAGGCTGCCGGCACAGTCACCGCAATCGGCCCCGGTGTGGACGATTTTCAACTCGGCGATCGCGTTGCCTATGCCGGCTCAGACGGCGCCTACAGCGTCGAGCGCAATATCGAGACGAAGCATCTCGTGAAGGTGCCGGATGGCATCTCGCTGGAGACGGCCGCGTCGATGATGCTGAAAGGCATGACTGCGCAATATCTGTTGAACCGGACCTTCAAGGTCGGTCCCGGCACGACGATCCTGTTCCACGCGGCGGCTGGCGGCGTCGGCCAGATTGCCGGCCAGTGGGCGAAAGCGCTGGGCGCAACGGTGATCGGTACCGCGGGATCGGACAGCAAGGTGCGCATGGCGCTCGACCATGGCTACGACCACGTCGTCAACTACAACACGGAGAATTTTGTCGAACGAATTCGGGAGATCACCGGCGGCAAGGGCGTCGATGTCGTCTACGACTCCATCGGCCGCGATACCTTTCCGCAGTCGCTCGACTGTTTGAAACGGCTTGGCATGTTCGTGTCCTTCGGGCAGTCGTCCGGACCGATCGAAAACTTCACGCTGGCAATGCTCGCGCAGAAGGGCTCGCTCTTTGCGACGCGTCCCACGCTTTTCTCCTACATCGCCACGCGCCAAGAGCTAACTGATTGTGCAAACGCGCTATTTGATGTTGTTTTGAGCAACAAAGTGCGTATCAATATCAACCAAACCTATCCGTTGCGTGAGGTTGGGCAGGCCCACACGGATCTGGAGTCAAGAAAAACGACCGGAACTACACTGCTGATCCCAGAATGATCCATAACGGGCAGATCGGCAGCGGGAAATGAGGGGAACGTGTCTTCATCGGATGTGCCGGTTTCCGGCGCGTTATTGTCGGTTCAGAAGCTGACGAAGCTGTTTGGCAGCTTTGCTGCCTGTAGCGAGATCGATCTCGATATCGCGCCGGGTGAAATCCACGCTCTTCTCGGCGAAAATGGCGCCGGCAAATCGACGCTGGTCAAGATGCTGTTCGGCGTTCTCGATCCGACGCACGGGCAGGTGGTGTGGGAAGGTCGACCTGTATCGATCACATCGCCGGGTGCCGCCCGAAAGCTCGGCATAGGCATGGTCTTTCAGCATTTCTCGCTGTTCGAGGCGCTGACGGTTGCCGAGAATATCGCGCTTTCCCTGGACGACAGCATTCCGATTGGCAGGATCGCCGAAGAGGCACGGACGCTTTCGCGCGCCTACGGCCTGCCTCTCGATCCGCACGCCCATGTCGCCGATCTTTCCGTCGGCGAGCGCCAGCGCATCGAGATCGTGCGCGCGCTTCTGCAGAACCCCAAGCTCATCATTCTCGACGAACCGACCTCGGTGCTGACGCCACAGGAAGCCGACAGGCTTTTTGAAACGCTGTTCAAGCTTAAGGCTGAGGGCCGCTCCGTCCTCTATATCAGCCATCGCCTTGAAGAGGTGCAGCGCATCTGCGATCGCGCCACCGTCCTTCGTCATGGCAAGGTGACGGGCGCCTGCGACCCGCGTCAGGAGACCCCGGCCTCGCTCGCCCGCATGATGGTCGGCAACGACGTTGCCACCGTCACGCACCCGGATCGCGGCAATAAGGGCGACGTCCAGCTCGCGGTTTCAAATCTGTCCGTTGCGGCTCGCACCCCTTTCGCCATGCCGCTCAAGGATGTGTCTCTGGCCGTGCGGTCGGGTGAAATACTTGCGATCGCCGGTGTTGCCGGGAACGGCCAGGGTGAGCTTTTCGATTCGCTGTCCGGCGAATATCCGGTTTCGACATCTGCCGCGGTCACCATCCGCAGCAAGCCGGTCGGGACCCTCGGAATTACCGCCCGTCGTCTGCTCGGCGCCGGCTTCGTTCCCGAAGAACGCCACGGCCACGCTGCCGTCTCTGCCATGAAGCTGTCTGACAATCTGGTGCTGGCGCGTAGCCAATCCGACCGCAAGGCGTTCCTTGGCGGCGGCTTTCTGAAGATCATTCGCCGTAGCGCGGTGAGGATCGCGACCAGGCGCATCTCCCAAGAGATGGACGTGCGAAAGAGCGGCGAGGATCCTGCCGCCGGCTCGCTTTCCGGCGGCAACCTGCAGAAGTTCATCGTCGGCCGCGAGCTCGATCGCCAGCCCGCGGTGCTGGTCGTCAACCAGCCGACCTGGGGTGTCGACGCCGGGGCGGCGAGCCGCATTCGACAAGCGCTGGTCGATTTGGCGCGCAACGGTTCCGCCGTGGTCGTCATCAGCCAGGACCTCGACGAGATATTCGAGGTTGCGACCGAAATCGCAGTCATCTCCGAGGGGCGCTTGTCGCAGCCCTTTGCAGCCGGCGAATTGTCGCGCGAAAAGATCGGCCTCTTGATGGGCGGCCTGCACGAAAGCACGACCGCACCGGAGACGGACAATGCGCATTGAACTCGAAAAGCGGCCTCAGGCTTCGCGGCTGTACGGTTTCGTATCGCCCCTGCTGGCACTGGCGCTGACACTGATCGCCGGTGCGATCATGTTTGCGATTCTCGGCAAGGATCCGGTCGAGGCGCTGGACGCCTTCTTCCTCGAGCCGCTGCTAGAAGTCTGGTCGCTGCACGAATTGGCTGTCAAGGCAGCGCCCCTGATCTTGATCGCGGTTGGGCTTGCGGTCTGTTATCGCTCCAACAACTGGAATATCGGTGCCGAAGGCCAGTTTACGATGGGCGCGATTGCCGGCTCCACACTGCCGATCCTGTTCACCGAGTGGCATTCGCCGATGGTGCTGCCGCTGATGCTGGTCATGGGAGCGATAGGAGGCGCGCTTTTCGCCGCCATCCCGGCACTTCTAAAGGCGCACTTCAACACCAATGAGATCCTGACGAGCCTGATGCTGGTCTATATTGCGCAGCTTTTCCTCGATTGGCTGATCCGTGGCGCATGGCGCAACCCTCAGGGCTTCAATTTCCCCGAAAGCGTGCCGTTCGCACCGGAGGCAACATTGCCCGCGATCTGGGAGGAGTCCGGCCGCGCGCACTGGGCTTTCGTTTTCGCCATCATTGCCGCCATTCTCGTCTGGTTCATGCTGAAATTCACCCTGAGAGGCTTCGAGATCGTGGTGCTTGGCCAATCCGAGCGGGCAGGGCGTTTTGCCGGTTTCTCGTCGAAGAAGATGATCTGGTTCAGCTTTCTGTTTTCCGGCGCGCTCGCGGGACTTGCCGGAATTTCCGAGGTGTCCGGCTCGATCGGCCACCTGCAGCCGGCCATATCGCCCGGCTACGGTTTCACGGCGATCATCGTTGCGTTTCTCGGCCGCCTCAACCCGCTCGGCATTATCGCATCGGGATTGGTGCTGGCGCTGACCTATCTCGGCGGCGAAGCGGCACAGCTTTCGATCGGCGTGTCTGACAAGGTCACCCGCGTCTTCCAGGGCCTGCTGCTTTTCTTCGTGCTCTCCTGCGATACGCTGATCTACTACAAGATCCGCATCGTCTGGTCGCGGTTGCGGGGAGGCCTCGCATGAGCATTTTCGAAGCAATCCTTCTGACCGTCATCACGGCTTCGACGCCACTCGTCATCGCAGCCCTGGGCGAACTGGTGGCCGAGAGATCGGGCGTGCTCAATCTCGGCATCGAGGGCATGATGATCATGGGTGCCGTTGCGGCCTTCGCTGGCGCGCAGGCTACGGGCTCGCCTTACATCGGGCTGCTGGCCGGGATCGGCGCGGGCGCCCTTTTCTCGCTGCTCTTCGGTTTTCTGACGCTCACGCTCGTCGCCAACCAGGTGGCGACCGGCTTGGCGTTGACGATCCTTGGTCTCGGAGTATCCGGTATGCTGGGCGAGGGCTACGTCAGCGTGCCGGGCGTTCGCCTCGCGCCGATCGTCATCCCATACCTCTCCGATATTCCGCTTCTGGGGTCCGTCCTGTTCAGGCAGGATCTGACGGTCTATCTGTCGGTTGCGCTTCTCCTCGGGGTCAGCTGGTTCCTGTTCCGCAGCCGCACGGGCCTCAAGCTCCGTGCGATCGGCGATAGCCACGGCTCCGCTCATGCGCTCGGCATCAACGTTGTTCGCACCCGCTATCTCGCCGTAATGTTCGGCGGCTCCTGCGCTGGCCTGGCGGGCGCGCAGCTGTCGCTGGTATACACACCGCAATGGGTTGAGAACATGTCGTCCGGTCGCGGCTGGATCACGCTGGCGCTGGTGGTTTTCGCGTCCTGGCGTCCATGGCGCGTCTTCGCCGGCGGCTACCTCTTCGGGGCCGTCACGATCCTGCAGCTGCACGCGCAGGCCTTTGGCGTCGGTATCCCGGCGCAGTTCCTGTCGATGCTGCCCTATGCGGCGACTATTGTAGTTCTTGTCATCATTTCTCATAATCGCCGCACAACGTTGATCAATACGCCTGCGTCGCTGGGAAAGCCTTTCGTCCCGGAACGTTAAACACAAAAATGAGACGGGCATCCGGAAACTCAAACCAACAGGGGTTATCATGAAAAAACTAGCATTCGCCTTAGCTACCTCGGCAGCTGCGATCCTGAGCGTCGGCACCGCCGCCCAGGCCGCGGACAAGACGAAGATTTGCTTCGTTTACGTCGGCTCGCACACGGACGGCGGCTATTCGCAGGCGCACGATCTTGGACGTCAGCAGATCCAGAAGGAATTCGGTGACAAGATCGACACACCGTATCTTGAAAACGTGCCGGAAGGCCCGGATGCCGAGCGCGCCATTGAGCGTCTCGCCCGCTCTGGCTGCAAACTGATCTTCACCACGTCCTTCGGCTTCATGGACGCGACGGTCAAGGTTGCCGCCAAGTTCCCGAAAGTAAAGTTCGAGCACGGCACCGGCTACAAGTCTGGTCCGAATCTCGCAACCTACAACTCGCGCTTCTATGAAGGCCGCTACATCCTTGGTCAGATCGCAGCAAAGACGTCGAAGAACCACGGCGCCGCCTACATCGCCTCCTTCCCGATTCCGGAAGTGGTCATGGGCATCAACGCCTTCGAGCAGGGCGCCAAATCGATCGATCCGGACTTCAAGCTCAAGGTCATCTGGGTGAACACCTGGTTTGACCCTGGCAAGGAAGCCGATGCCGCAAAGGCAATGGTCGACCAGGGCGTGGACGTGCTGACGCAGCACACCGATACCACTGCGCCGATGCAGGTTGCCGAAGAGCGTGGCATCCACGCATTCGGCCAGGCTTCCGACATGATCGCAGCCGGCCCGAAGGCTCAGCTGACCGCGATCGTCGACACTTGGGGCAACTACTACTCCAAGCGCGTTCACGCGCTCCTGGACGGCACCTGGAAGTCCGAGCAGAGCTGGGATGGATTGAAGGACGGCATCCTCAAGATGGCGGACTATACCAACATGCCAGACGACGTGAAGAAGATGGCCCAGGAAACCGAAGCCAAGATCAAGTCGGGTGAACTGCATCCGTTCACCGGCCCGATCAACAAGCAGGACGGAACGCCATGGCTGAAGGCTGGCGAAAAGGCCGATGATGGTACATTGCTCGGTATGAACTTCTACGTCGAAGGCGTTGACGACAAGTTGCCGAAGTAAACCGGCTACTTCAATTAGCAGATGCGAAAGGGCGCCCCCGTCGGGCGCCCTTTTTGCTGCACTGCATGCAACAATGTCCATTTACAAAAGTAATACTATATGATTTTCCTTACGTGTGCCGCTAAGAGGCGGCTTTGGGAGGAAATCATGAAATTGAAGACTGCACTCTTGAGTGCCACGATTCTTGCTGCTTGCATGTTCGGTTCGGCCTCCGCTGCCGAGCTCGTTGTGGGATTTTCGCAGATCGGCTCGGAATCCGGTTGGCGCGCTGCTGAAACGACCGTCACCAAGGAACAAGCGAAGAAGCGCGGCATCGACCTGAAATTCGCCGATGCCCAGCAGAAGCAGGAAAACCAGATCAAGGCGATCCGCTCCTTCATCGCTCAGGGCGTCAACGCCATCCTTCTCGCCCCCGTCGTCGAGACCGGCTGGGACGCCGTCCTGAAGGAAGCCAAGGAAGCCGATATCCCGGTCATCCTGCTTGACCGCAACATCAAGGCACCTGAGGACCTCTACCTAACGGCTGTTACCTCCGATCAGGTTCACGAGGGCAAGGTTGCCGGCGACTGGCTGGTAAAGACGGTCGGCGACAAGAAATGCGACATCGTTGAACTTCAGGGCACCACCGGCTCGTCGCCGGCAATCGCCCGCAAGAAGGGCTTCGAGGAAGCCATCGCAGGCAAGTCGAACTTCAAGATCGTTCGCAGCCAGACCGGCGACTTCACCCGCACCAAGGGCAAGGAAGTCATGGAGAGCTTCTTGAAAGCTGAGAACGGCGGCAAGGACATCTGCGCTCTCTACGCACACAACGACGACATGGCCGTCGGCGGTATCCAGGCAATCAAGGAAGCCGGCCTGAAGCCAGGCAAGGATATCCTCGTTGTCTCGATCGACTCCGTTCCTGACATCTTCAAGGCCATGGAAGCCGGCGAGGCCAACGCGACCGTCGAACTGACGCCGAACATGGCTGGTCCGGCATTCGACGCTCTCGACGCCTACCTCAAGGACAAGAAGGCTCCGCCGAAGTGGATCCAGACGGAATCGAAGCTCTACACTCAGGCTGACGACCCGAAGAAGGTCTACGAGTCCAAGAAGGGGCTCGGCTACTGATCTGATGTTGGAACCGCACCGGCCCGTCATGGGCCGGTGCGGAACTGCCTGAGCTTTGCCGGGCATCATGTCCGGCTAAGGCGCGGCAATATGGGTCAATATCAGGAAAAAGTGCCTTCATGATTCACGATTTCGAGAACGTCCTTGCCGCATCCGGGGTATCGAAATTCTTCCCCGGCGCGGTTGCGCTCGACAAGGTCGACTTCACCCTGCGCAAGGGCGAGGTGCACGCCTTGCTCGGTGAAAACGGCGCCGGCAAATCGACCCTGATCAAGTGCATTACCGGTGCGTATCGCCGCGACGAAGGCAGCCTGATTCTGGAGGGCGCCGAGATCGATCCAGCTGATACGCTCGCCGCCCAGAAGCTCGGCATCGGAACAGTTTACCAGGAGGTCAATCTCCTGCCGAATCTGAGCGTCGCCGAAAATCTTTTCATCGGGCGCCAGCCGAAGCGCTTCGGCATGATCGACGTTCGCGCCATGAACAGGCAGGCCAGCGCGCTGCTTCGGGAATACGGCGTCGACATCGATGTGACCGCGCAACTCGATCGCTTTTCGGTCGCCGTCCAACAAGTCATTGCCATAGCGCGCGCAGTCGATCTGTCCGGCAAGGTTCTCATTCTCGACGAGCCGACGGCAAGTCTCGATGCGCAGGAAGTCGCCATGCTGTTCCGCATCATGCGAGACCTGAAGAAACGCGGATTGGGAATTGTCTTCATTACGCATTTCCTGGAGCAGGTCTATGAAATCAGCGATCGCATCACCGTTTTGCGAAATGGCAGGCTGGTCGGCACGCGCGACGCGGCCGAACTGCCGCGACAAGCGTTGATCTCGATGATGTTGGGTCACGAACTGGCGCATGTCGAAGCCGCCGCCAAGGAGCGCACGATAGCCGCCGGACCCGTGAAATACAGCTTTGAGGGCTTTGGCAAGCGCGGCAAGGTGAAGCCATTCGACCTTCAGGTTCGTGTTGGCGAAGTTGTCGGTATCGCCGGCCTGCTTGGTTCCGGAAGGACCGAGACGGCCGAACTGCTGTTCGGTATCGAGCATGCCGACAGCGGTACTGCGAAGGTGGATGGCAAGCCGGTCTCGTTGTCGAGCCCTCGGGCTGCGATCCGCAATGGCTTCGGCTTCTGCCCGGAAGACCGCAAGACGGACGGCATCATCGGCGACCTGTCGATCCGTGAAAACATCGCGCTGGCACTGCAGGCCCGCAGGGGGTGGGCGAGACCCCTCTCGCGCGGCGAGCAGAACGCGCTGGCAGACCAATACATCAAGGCGCTCGATATCCGCACCACGGATCGGGAAAAGCCGATCCGCCTGCTGTCGGGAGGCAACCAGCAGAAGGCTATCCTCGCCCGGTGGCTGGCAACCAACCCGGATTTCCTGATCCTGGACGAGCCCACGCGCGGCATCGACGTCGGCGCCCACGCCGAGATCATCCGCCTAATCGAGGAATTGTGTGAAAAAGGCATGTCGTTGATTGTGATTTCATCGGAATTGGAAGAGCTTATAGCCTATAGTTCACGTATCCTGGTATTGCGGGACCGGGAGCATGTGGCCGAATTGACCGGCGACAATGTCAGCACCACACGGATCGTGCAGGCGATCGCCGCCGTGCAGAAAAGGACGGAGGACGCATGACTTCCTCACAAAAGGCGCTGCTCGTTCGTCTTGCGCCGCAGCTGATTGCTTTGGCTGTCATTCTTCTTTTGAATTTCATCATGTTTCCTCAGTTTTTTAATGTAACCATTCAGAATGGCCGGCTGTATGGCAGCATAATCGATGTGCTGAACCGCGGCGCGCCGGTTGCGCTGTTGGCAATCGGCATGACGCTGGTGATCGCGACGAAAGGCATCGACCTGTCGGTCGGCGCGGTCATCGCGATCTGTGGAGCAGTGGCTGCATCGTCGATCGTCTCGGGCAACTCGCTCGTCTGGACATTGGTCGTGACCATACTCGTGGGGCTAGCCTGCGGAGCGTGGAATGGCTTTCTGGTCGCGATCCTCAACATTCAGCCGATCATCGCGACGCTGGTTCTGATGGTTGCCGGCCGCGGCATTGCCCAGTTGATCACCGAGGGCGTGATCATGACCTTCAACGACGACGGATTGATCTTCTTCGGCAGCGGATCCTTCGCCTTCATGCCCATGCCTGTTGTGATCTGGCTGGTTGTCGGAGCGCTTGTCACGCTGTTGGTAAGGCGGACTGCGCTTGGGATGCTGATCGAGGCCACCGGCATCAACAGGCATGCGAGCACGCTGTCCGGCGTGAGAACGCCGGTTCTGCTGATGGCGGTCTACGTACTGAGCGGGCTCTGTGCGGCGATCGCGGGCATCATCGTTGCAGCCGATATCAAGGGAGCGGACGCGAACAATGCCGGTCTGTGGCTTGAGCTCGATGCCATCCTGGCGGTGGTCGTCGGCGGCAATTCTCTGCTTGGCGGTCGGTTCAGCATCATCGGCTCCCTGATCGGTGCGATGATCATCCAGGCGGTCAACACCGGCATTCTGCTGTCGGGCTTCCCGCCCGAGTTCAACCTGATCATCAAGGCGGTGATCGTGCTTGTCATTCTGGTCATCCAGTCGCCTGCGGTGCAATCGGCTGCAACCTTCCTGGGACGCCGGCCGAGCCTGAGAGGGGAACTCCAGAAATGAACTCGAAATACCTGCCCCTGCTGGCGACGATCGTGATCTTCGTTCTGTCCTATGCGGTCTGCGCGCTGCAGTATCCGAACATGTTGTCGACGCGCGTGATCGGTAACCTGCTGACCGACAATGCTTTTCTCGGCATCGCGGCGGTCGGCATGACCTTCGTGATCATTTCGGGTGGCATCGACCTGTCGCTCGGGTCGGTGATTGCCTTCACCGGCGTCTTCCTGGCAGTCATCCTGCAAAACACCACCATCCATCCGCTGCTCGCCTTCGCGCTGGTGCTCGTGATCACCACGGCATTCGGCGGCGCGATGGGCGCGGTGATCCATTATCTGCAGATGCCGGCCTTCATCGTGACGCTCGCGGGCATGTTCCTGGCCCGTGGCATGGCCTTCGTGCTGTCGATCGACAGCATCCCGATCAACCATGACTACTACACGACGCTGTCGGGGCTTTACTACAAGCTGCCGGGCGGAGGGCGCCTGACGCTGGTCGGGATTGTCATGCTGCTTGTTTTTGCCGCAGGCATATTCATCGCGCACAGAACCCGCTTCGGAACCAACGTCTATGCGCTTGGCGGCGGTGCGCAGACGGCGCAGTTGATGGGCGTTCCGGTCGGACGCACGACGATTCAGATATACGCCCTGTCGGGCTTCCTCGCAGGTCTATCCGGAATCGTTTTTTCGCTTTATACGTCCGCCGGCTATTCCTTGGCAGCGGTCGGCGTCGAACTCGATGCGATCGCGGCAGTGGTCATCGGGGGGACACTGCTGACGGGAGGAGCGGGATTTGTGGCGGGAACCTTTATCGGGCTTCTCATCCAGGGGCTTATTCAGACCTACATCACCTTCGACGGAACACTTTCCAGCTGGTGGACGAAGATACTGATCGGCTTGCTGCTTTTTGCATTCATCCTGCTGCAGAAAGGAATTCTGTTCCTGTCTCGTTTGAACAAGAGGTATGCCTGACGGAGGGGGTTGCTTGCGAAATCGAATGCTTGATACGGGAAAGATGCAGCGGAGATCGCGCACCAGCCATGCGCAGGTGGTGGATGAACTCGGTCGGGCGATCGTCGCAGGAACCTATCCCGTAGGAAGCATTCTGCCCGGTGATCTGGAACTTGCGCAGCGGTTCAAGGTGTCGCGGACCGTCCTTCGCGAGACGATGAAGACGCTGGCTGCCAAGGGCATGATCGTCGCCAAGGCGCGCGTCGGCACGCGGGTGACCGAAAAGAACCAATGGAACATGTTCGACAGCGAGGTCATTGCCTGGCATTTCGACAATGGCGTCACAGAAGAGTTCCTGTTGCAGCTCTATGATATTCGTCTTGCGGTCGAGCCCTTTGCGGCGGGCCTGGCGGCGGAGCGCGCAAGTGGAATCGACATCGAGCAACTCACCAGCCTCGCGCTGGAGATGGCGCAGCCCGGCCATACGACCGAAAGTCTCGCTCTTGCCGACCTGCGCTTTCATCTGGCGATTGCCGATGCTGCCCACAATCCGTTTATGCACACGCTGGGCAGTTTGATCGAAGCCGCCCTTGTCGGCATGTTCCGGATCAGTACACCGCCCTCGCAGAACGGCTTTTCCAACATCGCGAACACGCACATGCGCATTGTCAAGGCGGTCGTGGGCAGGGACGTTCAAGGCGCCCGCAAGGCCATGGAAGCGGTCATCGTCGAGGGTCGCAACCACGTGCGCGAATCCTATGCGTCGATGAACAAGACTCTCGCCTGATCCATTTTGACCTTTGTCCGTCGTTTGTCTTGCTGCTATGAGGCTGCAAAGCGCTGCCTTTAACGCAATCTTGGAGCAGACCATGGAACGTACCTGCCTTGCCGTCATTCTCGCCGCAGGTGACAGCACGCGAATGAAATCGTCGAAGTCCAAGGTTCTGCACTCCGTGGCGAACCGTCCGATGATCGCCCATGTCGTCGATGCCGTGGCAAAGACTGGTATCGCCTCCGTAGCACTTGTCGTCGGACGCAATGCGGAAGAGGTGGCAGAAGCTGCAGGTGTCGGCGGCGTCGCGATCGAGACGTACCTTCAAAAGGAACGCCTCGGCACCGGCCATGCGGTTCTTGCGGCAAGGGATGCTATTGCCTGCGGTTATGACGAAATCATTGTCACCTACGGCGACGTCCCACTGCAGACGGAAGGTCCGTTGAAGGCCGCGCGTCAGGGCCTTGCGGATGGAAGCGATATCGTTGTCATCGGGTTTCACACGGACAGGCCGACCGGCTACGGTCGCCTGCTCGTCAAGGACGGCGAGCTGATCGCCATCCGCGAGGAGAAGGACGCGACGGATGCCGAGCGCGCTGTCACCTGGTGCAACAGCGGCCTTATGGCGATCAACGGCCGCAAGGCGCTTGATCTTTTGTCTCGCATCGGCAACAGCAATGCAAAGGGCGAATATTATCTGACCGATCTAGTCGAGATCGCCCGTTCGCTCGGTGGGCGCGTGACGGCGGTCGATGCGCCGGAGGTCGAAATGACCGGCTGCAACAACCGCGCCGAACTCGCAGTGGTCGAACGCCTGTGGCAGGAACGCCGCCGGCATGAGCTGATGGTATCGGGCGTCACCATGATTGCGCCCGAAACAGTGTTCCTGTCCTACGACACGGTTATCGGGCAGGACGCGCTGATCGAGCCGAATGTCATTTTCGGTTCCGGCAGCGTGATCGAGGGCGGTGCGGTCATTCATGCCTTCTCCCATATCGAAGGTGCGCGTGTCAGCGCCGGCGCGACGGTCGGTCCGTTCGCTCGGCTGCGACCGGGCGCCGATTTGGCAGCCGGTGCGAAAGTCGGCAATTTCTGCGAAGTCAAGAACGGCAAGATTGGCGAGGGTGCTAAGGTCAATCACCTGACCTATATCGGGGATGCGAAGATCGGCGCCGGTGCGAACATCGGAGCGGGAACGGTTACGTGTAACTATGATGGCGTCAACAAGAGCGAGACGCTGATCGGCGAAAATGCCTTTATCGGCTCGAACTCGTCGCTCGTGGCGCCCGTCACAATCGGCGACAACGCCTATGTCGGATCCGGCAGCGTCATCACCTCCGATGTGCCTGCAGATGCGTTGGCGCTGGGGCGTGCGCGCCAGGAAGTGAAACCCGGCCGCGCGGCCGTGCTGCGTGAGCGCGCGATTGCCATCAAGGCAGCGAAGAAGGCCAGGGGCTGACGGACTTTCGTAACGGCTGGAAATCGAAAGTGACCGCCGAGCCGATTGAGAAACAACAGAAAATAGCTACGACTTGCCTCCGAAACGGAAGGCTCTGGGGATTTGTATGTGTGGAATTGTTGGGATCGTTGGAAACAGTCCGGTCGCAGGGCGTCTTGTAGATGCGCTGAAGCGGCTCGAGTATCGCGGCTATGATTCTGCCGGCGTTGCGACCATTCACAACGGCGCACTGGAGCGCCGCCGCGCCGAAGGAAAGCTCTTCAATCTCGAGAAGCGCCTTGATGCCGAACCTCTGGCGGGCACGACCGGCATAGCCCACACCCGCTGGGCGACGCATGGCGTACCCAACGAGACCAACGCGCATCCACATTTCGTGGAAGGCGTTGCCGTCGTCCACAACGGCATCATCGAGAACTTTTCCGAGCTGCGCGACGAGCTGACGGCGGAAGGTGCGATCTTCCACACGCAGACCGACACCGAGGTCGTCGCTCACCTGATCGCGAAATACCTGCGGGATGGGCTCGAACCCCGCACTGCGATGATGAGGATGCTCAATCGCGTGAGCGGAGCCTATGCGCTCGCCGTGATGCTGCAGAGCGATCCAGGTACAATCATGGCGGCCCGCTCCGGCCCGCCGCTTGCCATCGGCTATGGAAAGGGCGAAATGTTCCTTGGTTCCGATGCTATCGCGCTTTCGCCCTTTACCAACGAAATCACTTACCTCGTCGATGGAGACTGGGCTGTCCTGACGAAAGACGGCGCGTCGATCCTGGACTATGCAGGCAAGCAGATCGAGCGGCCGCGGCAGATTTCCCAGACGACCGCCTATGTCGTCGACAAGGGCAATCACCGGCATTTCATGGAGAAGGAAATCTATGAGCAGCCGGAAGTCATTTCCCATGCCCTCAGCCACTACGTGGATTTCGCCAGCAACACCGTCAGCGCCAACGCGGCAGCGATCGACTTCAAGGCCACGACCAGCCTCGCCATTTCCGCGTGCGGCACTGCCTACCTGGCCGGCCTCGTCGGCAAATACTGGTTCGAGCGCTACGCGCGTCTGCCCGTCGAGATCGATGTCGCCTCGGAGTTCCGCTACCGCGAAATGCCGCTGTCGCCGACGCAGGCAGCCCTCTTCATCTCCCAGTCGGGGGAAACCGCCGATACGCTGGCATCGCTGCGCTATTGCAAGGAGCACGGGCTGAAGATCGGCGCGGTGGTAAACGTCCAGGAATCGACGATCGCCCGTGAGGCTGATGCCGCTTTCCCGATTATGGCCGGGCCGGAGATCGGCGTCGCCTCGACAAAGGCCTTCACCTGCCAGCTTGCCGTTCTCGCATCGCTGGCGCTCGGTGCCGGAAAGGCAAGGGGAACGATCAGCGCCGAGCAGGAAAGGGAACTCGTTCGCCATCTGGCGGAAATGCCGCGCATCATGAGCCACGTGCTGAACACGATCCAGCCGCAGATGGAAAGCCTTTCGCGCGAGCTTTCGAAATGCCGCGACGTTCTCTATCTCGGTCGCGGCACGAGCTTTCCGCTCGCCATGGAAGGCGCCCTGAAGCTAAAGGAAATCTCCTATATTCATGCAGAGGGCTATGCCGCCGGCGAGCTGAAGCACGGGCCGATCGCGCTGATCGACGAGAATATGCCGGTTATCGTGATCGCCCCCTATGACCGGTTCTTCGAGAAGACGGTCTCCAACATGCAGGAGGTCGCGGCCCGCGGCGGCCGCATCATCTTCATCACCGACGAGGCTGGGGCGGCGGCTTCCAAGCTGCCGACCATGGCGACGATCGTCTTGCCCAACGTCGACGAGATTATCGCGCCGATGATTTTCTCGTTGCCGATTCAGCTGCTTGCCTATCACACGGCCGTCTTCATGGGGACGGATGTCGACCAGCCGCGCAATCTCGCCAAATCGGTCACGGTAGAGTGAGGCCAGCCGCGAAGGCTTGTATGGCGCGGTGAATTCTGGCAGCTTTGCCGTGGAAGTCACGGGGGCACTGATTTCCGATTGCCGGTATGCTCAAACGGAGTTCATCAGCAAACGATGACGGAAAAAATGCCCCGATTGTCGGTCGCCGCGCGGATCAGAAACAATTTTCTGGCCGGCGTGATCATTTGCGCCCCGATTGCGATCACGCTGTGGCTCACCTGGTCCGTGGTCCGCTGGGCGGATAGCTGGGTGAAGCCTTACCTGCCGGCCCGCTATGACCCGGACAACTATCTGAATTTCGCCGTTCCGGGTTCCGGGCTTCTGATTGCGCTGATCATGATCACGCTCATCGGGTTCCTCGGCAAGAATCTGATCGGTCAATCCATCGTTCAGTTCAGTGAATCCCTGGTGCGGCGCGTGCCGCTGGTCCGCGTCATCTACAAGAGCGTGAAGCAGATTTTCGAGACCGTGCTGAAGGAGCGCAGCAATTCCTTCAAGAAGGTCGGCCTCATCGAATATCCAAGCGCCGGATTGTGGTCGCTTGTGTTTGTCGCAACGGACGCGAAGGGCGAGATCGCATCGAAGTTCAAGGCGATGGGCCACGACATGGTCAGTGTCTTCCTGCCGCCGACACCGGTGCCCACGGCCGGGTTTCTGATCTTCGTGCCGCGCGAGAAGATCGTGTTTCTCGACATGTCGCCGGAGGATGCTGCCAAGCTTCTAATCTCGGGCGGCCTCGTGACGCCCGAGGAGCTTATGTCGCGGATACCGAAGCCGGAGCGCCCGCGGCTGCCGGAGCCAGCGCCGGCCGAAATGTAAGCGGGGTAGTTCAGGCGACGCCTGTTTTTTCCCACTTCTTGATCAACCTGTCGCGTTTCAGCTTGGAGAGACGCTGCAGCCAGAAGATCCCGTCAAGCTGGTCGATCTCGTGCTGAATGCAGACGGCAAGAAAGCCATCGGCCCCTTCCTCGTGCGGCAGGCCGTCGAGGTCGTGGTAGCGAAACCGGATCGCTTTTGCTCGTGTCACGTCGTCCGTCATCCCCTGCATGGAAACGCTGCCTTCGATATGGCGGATCGTCTCTTGCGATAGCCAAACGATCTCCGGGTTTATGTAGCAGCGCACGCCGTCGTCGCGGCTAAGCTCGATCACGGCTACCCGTTGCAACACCCCGATATGAGCTGCCGTGACCCCGACGCCGGGGGCGGCGCGCATGGTATCCAGCAAATCGGCGGCAAGCGCACGGAGGTTATCGTCGAAGATGGCAACCGGCTCGCAGATGGCTTTCAGGCCGGCATGAGGAAAGCGCAGAATGGGGCGGACGGGCACGAAAGATGCTCCTGATTCAAGATGCGCGGAAACTACCGATAGACAGGCAGATTGTCATCCCGGCGAAGTGTTTGCGGCTGGACGCGCTAGCGGCTTTCGGCTAGCACGAGACAATTCCGGCGTTTCGAAGGTGTCGAGCTTCGAATCAGATGCGAGGGCGGCAAAGGATGACGAACGAAGCAGAAGAGCTCGTCCGCACGCGTCCGGAGGACAGCGAAGCCGACATCTACGATGAGAACGGTCACGTCCGAGGTGACTTCCTCGCTCTGGTTGGCGCCGCCATCGCCGACCGCGATACCCTTTTCCTGCGTCAGCACGTTGCGCGCCTGCACGAATCCGAAATAGGCGACCTGCTCGAATCGATCCAGCCGGACCAGCGCCTGGCGCTTGTGCGTCTGCTTGGCGATCAGTTCGATATGACGGCGCTCACCGAGGTCGACGAGGCGATCCGTCGTGAGATCGTCGACCAGATGCCGAACGACCAGATCGCCGCGGCAATCGGTGAACTCGATTCGGATGACGCCGTCTACATCCTCGAGGATCTCGACAAGGAGGACCGCGAAGAGATCCTGGCGCAGCTGCCGTTTACCGAACGCGTACGTCTGCGCCGCGCGCTCGACTATCCCGAAAGCTCGGCCGGACGCCGTATGCAGACGGAATTCGTCGCCGTTCCACCGTTCTGGACCGTTGGTCAGACGATCGACTACATGCGCGACGAAGAGAACCTGCCTTACTCCTTCTCGCAGATTTTCGTCATCGATCCGACATTCAAGCTGCTCGGCGCCGTCGACCTCGACAAGATCCTGCGCACAAAGCGACAGTCGAAGATCGAAACCATCATGCGCGAGACGAATCATCCGATTCCCGCCGAGATGGACCAGGAGGAAGCCGCCCAGCTCTTCGAGCAGTACGACCTTCTGTCCGCCGCGGTCGTCGACGAGAACGACAGGCTCGTGGGCGTGCTCACTATCGACGACGTTGTGGACGTCATTCACGAAGAGGCCGACGAGGATATCAAACGCCTCGGCGGTGTCGGTGACGAAGAGCTCTCCGACAACGTCATCTCGACGGTGCGATCGCGCTTTCTCTGGTTGCTGATCAATCTTGGAACGGCGCTGCTCTCGGCAAGCGTCATCGGGCTGTTTGACGAATCGATCGAAAGGATGATTGCCCTTGCCGTGCTGATGCCGATCGTCGCATCGATGGGCGGCAATGCTGGCACGCAGACGATGACGGTGACGGTGCGCGCCCTGGCGACTGGCGACATCGACATCTACAACGCCGGCCGCATCATCCGCAGGGAGGCAGCGGTCGGCATTGCCAACGGCGCGATGTTCTCGGTGATCATGGGCGCGATCGCGGCAACATGGTTTCACGACTATCAGCTCGGCTTCGTCATCGGTGCGGCGATGATCATCAATCTGTTTGCAGCCGCTCTTGCAGGGATTCTTCTGCCGCTGCTTCTGGACAAGCTCGGCGCCGATCCGGCAATTGCCTCGTCGGTGTTCGTCACCACGGTCACGGACTGCACGGGCTTTTTCGCATTCCTGGGGATTGCCACCTGGTGGTTCGGAATTTAGCCGGCTTGGATACGATGTGCACAAATTGACTATTACGTAAAAGTCAATATTATGGATCCCTCACTATTGGGGGACCTATGCCGGTTAGCAAGTACTATAGCATCACGGAATTGACGCGCGAATTCGGCGTATCGACCCGTACGCTCAGATTCTATGAAGACGAGGGATTGATCCACCCGGAGCGGCGGGGGCGCACGCGCCTGTTCCGCCCGGCCGACCGGCGACTCATTCAGGAAATATTGCGCGGCCGCCGCATTGGTTTCACCATCGCCGAGATACGCGAGATCATTCAGGTCTACAAGGAGCCGCCGGGCGAGCTCGGCCAGCTCAAGCTTCTGATGGCGCGCGTCGACGAAAAGCGTGATGAGTTGCGCCAGAAGCGCAAGGATATCGATGACACGCTGGCAGAGCTCAACAACATCGAGGAGGCCTGCCTCGGCCGCCTCGCCGAAATCGGCGTAGGTACCTGATTTACTGCCCGCTGGCGCTGCACTCGCCGGCAAGCGCTATGATTCGGCCGTCATCCGCCTTGACGGAACCGGCTTGGAACGGCGTGAAGAGATTTTGTGCCTGCAGCTTTTCCAGCGTGCACTGACAAAAGCTGCGGCACAATGCTTCTCCTTCCTGTTGCATGCAGGAGACATTGCACTGCCTGAGGTAACTCTCGACCGGATCGGGCTTGGCTGGCGGCACGATGATCGACAGTCCGTAGGCAATCGAAATCAGCAACGGCTGGTGAAGGAGGTAGAAGGCCAGACTGTGGCGTCCGGCCTTGGCGAGCAGGGTTGAACCCGTCCCGAGGCGCGCAAGCCTCGCCGGAAGCTCGGTTTTCACAGCAATCACTGCCGACGTCAGGCCAAGCAGGAACGGCACCGCCCACGGGAACAGGGGAACATAGTCGTTCGAGCGCTGCGGCATCTCCGCAAATCCGATCCACGCCAGATAGCGCGGGTCGAAGAACGCCGAGCGCAGGACGCCCGGCGCGATCCAGGTATCGACGACCCAGGCGATTGTCGCCAGTACGGTGACCGTGACTGTCACCGGCGCAGGAAGCCGCAACAGAAAGGCGCCCAGCAGACTGACGACCGCGATGCAGTGCAGGATGCCGAAGAATATCCATTCGCCCGGCACGAAGAACCAAGTGGCGACGGAGATCACAAAAGCCGCCGCGACGATCATGGCGAATCGCTTCCAGAACGGCCGCCAACGAATCTCCGGCGTATTGGCGAGCACCAGGCTGACGCCGACGATGAAGAGGAATGTCGAGGCAATGGCGCGGGCGTAGAACTTCAGCCACCCAGTTTCGGCCGTTCCCGGGGCGAGATACCCCATGAACTCCAGGTCCCAGGTGAAGTGATAGGTCGCCATCGCGATCAGCGCCGCGCCGCGGGCCGTATCCAGCAAGCCGATGCGAGGCGGCTTGGCACTCGCCGCCGTTTCTGTCGCCGGAACAGTCATTTACAATCCCCCGGATGTATCGTTGCCGTCGTCTGGCGGGCCACCGCGGGCAATAGGATAAAGGTGGAGATTTGATGGCGGACCGGTATCCAGGATCGCCAGCCTTGCTTCGGAAAAGAACTGCCGGCGGGTCAGCACGACGATCACGATCGTTGTCGTCAGCATGAAAACATAGGGATTGATGAACCAGCCGAGATAGCCGATCGACAGGAAGATGGCGCGCAGGCCCTCGTTGAAATGGCCGCCGGCGATGATGTTCATCCGGATAACGCGCTCGGCGGCGCGTTCGGCGGCAATGACGTCGCGCTCGGTGTCGCGCATCATCGGAATGGAGCCGAAGAGAATGGTGCAGTAGTTGAACAGCCGATACGACCAGCCGAACTTGAAGAAGGCGTAGCCAAACAAGGCAGCCAGCCCGCCGACTTTCATCTCGAACACGGCATGCCCGCTATGGAAGACGAAAGGCAGGTCGGCGAAGACGGCATCCACCTTCTCCGTTGCCCCCAGCAGGGCAAAACAGCTGCCGATCGCGAAGATCGAGGTTGAGGCGAAAAACGCCGTGCCATTCTGCAGGCCTGCCATGATCTGCGTGTCGATCATCTTGAGGTCGCGGCGCAGCGAATTGTATATCCACTCGCGCCGCCGTTCTCCCATCGCATGGGTAAGGCTTGTCCTGCCGAACAGGCTGGCGCCGCGCAGGAGCCGTGAGTAGCCGAACCAAAGGATCGCAAAAAAGACCAGTGCGATGTAATCCGCTGTCGTCATCATTATATTGATTCAGTTCCCCTTCGAACGGCGCCACTCTACAGATGCCGGCGCCGGCCGCAATAACTGGGAACTTCCGGCGTTTCACTTTGATGATGTCGCACGCGTGAAATGCTATGTCGGTGCATCGAACGGGTCGCGGGCGGCTCTGGCGTAGCTTTCGTTAGCCAATTTCAACAGGACGCACTCATGTTCCTTTCCGTTTTCGACGTATTCAAGATCGGTGTCGGCCCCTCCAGTTCGCATACGATGGGCCCGATGACGGCGGCCAACCGCTTTCTCGATCTGATACTTTCGGACGAATGGCCACGTCCGTCGTCGGGCGCACAGGTCGCCGCAATCAAGGTCAGCCTGCATGGCTCGCTGGCGCACACCGGCATCGGTCACGGAACGGGCAGGGCTGTTGTTCTGGGTTTGATGGGCGAGCAGCCCGATAGCGTGGATCCGGACAAGATGGACGGCATCATCGACCGCGTCGAGCGTTCCGGCCGCATCGCGCCGCCGAACCACCCGAGCTATCAGTTCCAGCCCAAGAACGACCTGGTCTTCGACAAGAAGCAGCCGCTGCCCGGCCATGCGAACGGCATGTCGTTTTCCGCATACGACAAGGATGGCCGCATGCTGCTGCGGCGAGTCTACTACTCGGTCGGCGGCGGCTTCGTCGTTACCGACACCGAGCTGGAAACGATGCGCGCCAAGAAGAAGGCGCCAACAGATAGTGCCAGAGTGCCCTATCCGTTTTCTACCGCCAAGCAGATGCTCGACATGGCGGCGCGCTCGGAGCTTTCCATCGCCCAGATGAAGCGCGCAAACGAAGAGAGCCAGAGGAGCCGCGAGGAGCTCGACGCGGGCCTCGACCGCATTTGGGAGGCCATGCGCTCCTGCATCGAGCGCGGACTGAAGGTCGACGGCATCATGCCGGGTGGCCTCAACGTCCGCCGGCGAGCCCGCGCCATCCACGACAAGCTTCAGGAAGAGTGGCGCAGCAACCGCATCAATCCGCTGCTGGCCAACGACTGGCTGAGCGTCTATGCGATGGCGGTCAACGAAGAGAATGCGGCTGGCGGACGTGTCGTGACGGCTCCGACGAACGGTGCCGCTGGCGTCATACCGGCCACCATCCGCTACTACGAGCATTTCCACGACGATTGGGATCAGAACGGCATCCGCGACTACCTGCTGACAGCTGCGGCCGTCGGCGGCATCATCAAGCACAATGCCTCGATCTCAGGTGCCGAGGTCGGCTGTCAGGGGGAGGTCGGTTCGGCTGCCGCCATGGCAGCTGCCGGCCTTGCCGCCGTCATGGGCGGCTCGCCCGAGCAGATCGAGAACGCCGCGGAGATCGCACTCGAACATCACCTCGGCATGAGCTGCGATCCCGTCGCGGGTCTCGTGCAGGTTCCGTGCATCGAGCGCAACGCGCTCGGTGCCGTCAAGGCGGTCACGGCAGCCTCGTTGGCTCTCAAGGGTGACGGCAAGCACTTCGTCCCGCTCGACGCCTGCATTGAGACCATGCGCCAGACCGGCCACGATATGAATGAGAAGTACAAGGAAACCTCGACGGGCGGCCTCGCCGTCAATGTGGTCGAGTGTTGACACGCGACGGCTGAATGCCCCCGTATCGTCGGACGAAGGAGCACGGTGCAGTCCGAAAATCGCTGCAGATCTGCGCCCACTACGCGCTAGCCGCTTGACGCTGCCGGGCAAAAGGATTTCAACGGCTGCATGGCATTGCATCTGATAAAACTATGCGTAGGCGCCGACTCGATCGACGATCTGCGCGAATGGGTAGCGGAACGCTCGCTGCGCGCGCTTGCCGCCGGCCTGGAGCCGCATTCCGTCCACACCACGAGAATGGTCCCGAAACGCGTCGAGGAGCTGTTGGGCGGTGGCTCGCTTTACTGGGTCATCAAGGGACAGGTCCAGGCACGACAGAAGCTGCTGGACATCAAGACATTCACGGACGGCGAGGGAATTGGCCGCTGCCACCTGGTGCTCGGCCCGGAGGTGATAGAGACCTCCGTGCAGCCGAAGCGCGCTTTCCAGGGGTGGCGCTATTATCCGGAGGAAGATGCGCCGCGCGATCTTCACAGCCTCGGCGAGGGTATTGCCGAAATGCCCGCGGATCTGCGCCGCGAGCTTTCGGAGCTGGGTCTTCTTTAAACGCTGGATCAGCGAAGCCGCAGGGTCACCGGTGCACGACCGCCGGGGCAGGTGACGTGCAGATGAATGGTCGCTTCGGGCTGCGAATAGCGCCACGCGCGCGCGCCATGGCAAAGCAGGAGATTGATCAGATCCTTGGTCTTTGCCGTCTTCGGCTTCTGCCGCTGAAGGCCGATTTCCGCAAGGCGAAGCGCGGCTTCATGAAGCGGATGCAGCACCGAGCGGGGATTTTTCCCCGTGAGTTGGCCTTGTGATGGAAATTCCGGAACGTTCTCGTTGATCGCCATTGTCATCCCCGTACGCAATACAAATCGAGTCTAAGAACTCCGGCCGGATCGCGAACACCGATCGTGGCCATATTCCGGACTGTCGCCATGAAGGCGCCGGCGACAGTCCCTGTCATTACTGAGCCGAAGCCCAGCACTTCACGCCGGCGCGCTTCAGCGCGATGCAGGCGTTCACAGCATCTCGCTGTTCATCGAAGCCGCCAAAGCGGGCGCGATAGCTTCCGGCATAGGCGACGGCGAAAGGCTTGGCCGAACGCAGCGCCTTGCCACCCTTGGTCTTGGCTCCATCGAGCAGGTCCATGGCGCCCTCCCTGCTCGACGAAACGCCAATCTGAACAACCCAACCGCTTGGCTGCGGTAGCTTCGTCGACGCCGTCGTCAGCGTATCGACCGAGGTGTCGCCCTGTTCCGGCGGAACGTAGGCAGGGGCCGGCGTCGGGACGACCAGGGAAGCCTGCTTGATAGGCTGCGTCCTGACCTTGGTCGGCGTGGGCATGTCCTGCTGCAGAAGCGGATTTTCGGATTTCGACGCGGACGTTGCGGCGTAGGCCGCGACTTGCGTGGAAGCGCGATCGGCGCGTGTATCGGGTGTCGGGCCGCCGTGCGGCAAGTCGACATTGGCCGCTGCCGAGGCAACTTCACTTTTGGCAGCCGTGACCGGAACCACCGGCTCAGCCGAAATCTTCGGAGCCTGGGCAATCAGGTTGGACGAACCACCACGGTTCGATGCCTTCGGGAAATAGGAGGCAATCAGATTGCGCATCTGGTTGTCGCGCGCCGGGGTGGAGGCGCCCCCGAGAACGACGCCCACAATAGACTTGCCATCGACCTGGACAGAGCTGACGAGGTTGAAGCCTGCTGCGCGCGTATAGCCGGTCTTGATGCCATCGACGCCGCGTACGGAACCGACGAGGCGGTTGTGGCTACGGATGATGCGGTTGCCGAACTTGAAGCTCTGGGTGGAGAAGTAACCGTAGTACTGCGGGAAATGCTGGCGCAGAGCAATTCCAAGGCGAGCCTGGTCGCGCGCCGTGGTCATCTGCGCCGTGTTCGGCAGACCGTTGGCATTGCGGTAGGTGGTGCGCGTCATGCCGAGCGCGTGTGCCTTGGCGGTCATGATCTGCGCGAAACGGTCCTCGCTGCCGCCGAGCAGTTCGCCGAGCGCTGTCGAGGCATCGTTGGCAGACAATGTTACGAGGCCGAGAATGGCCTGCTCGACTGAGATTGCACCGCCCGGGCGCACGCCAAGCTTGGTCGGGGCCTGGCCTGATGCATGAGCTGAAAAGGTGACTGCGGTGTCGAGATGGATGCGGCCCTGTTCCAGCGCTTCAAAGGTCAGATATAGCGTCATCATCTTTGTCAGCGAAGCGGGATACTGCAAGCGGTCGGCATTCTCGCTGTAGAGGACGTTGCCCGTGTTGGCGTCAACAACGATGCCTGCGTATTTTGAATTTGCAGCCTCGGCATCGGCGCTCGCCGAGTCGATCGCCACGATTCCGACTGCCATTGACAGCGCCACGATCGCCTTGATCAAGAAATTGCTGGAACGGGATGGAGATGCGGGGGAAGCTGACCTTGACACTATTTCACTCTTCGCTTGCAGTTCACATAATCGCGGGACCGCGCGCCCTCCCGCACGATCGAACCTTTTGAAATTAGCGCCCCGGGGTTACCAATCCGTTTATGATTAATCGTTTCTTTCGCCATTCCGGAGCAATCTACGGGCTTGTCGCGGAACGGGTCATGAGGCGCGCTTCCACAAAATGGCGAATAGCGGCATCAATATGGTCCCAGTCGGGCAAATGCCGACTCGAGAAGCGGTAAAGCACACTTAAATCGCGGCCCACTTTGATATCGCGCTGGCAATCGCCGCTGGTCGCCAGCTCTGGCGCTGATGGGAGCACGCAGCGAACGACATAATCCGGCCCATCGGACCTTTGCGCGGTCAAAAGCACCTCGTCGGCGTAACCCGCATCGGGGCGAAGGCGATGCGACATCATACCGTTCGCAAACGGTTCTGGAGCGCCCTCGACGAGATGAGAATAGATTGGTTCCATGCGGCCCGACATGTCGCGGGACATAGTGCTCTGGGTGATCTGCAGAAAAACGAGATCGGATGACTGGGCAACATCGTCGAAACGCTGTCGGTTATCCTTGCTGTATCCCTGCATCTGCGGCCATGTGAGGTAGAGGTCGGCACGCTCGGAAGTTCCGCTGTGCCGTTGGCTTGGAAAACGCAGCGTGTTCTCCGGCAATTGCAGCGTATCGCGACCGATCGTCAGCGCGACCGGCGCTGTGCTGTCGGTATTGCCGGCGAGGGAGACGCTCGCCCCGAACCACCGGCCGCCGATGCTTATTCCCACCGTGAGCGCTGCGAGCACGGCGACAACTGCCGTCGCACGGACAAGAAAGCCCGTCGACAGAAGCGGCGTTTCCGCGATGCTCTCGGCACCGCGCGCAAAATGGTCCATGGCGGCCCTCGGATATCTGGCCGCCGCAGGAAAGAACAAGAGCCGCCGGTGTCGATGAGTGTTGCACCGATGATCCGGCCGGTTTGGTTAATTAATCATTAAGCTGATTGAGGATGCCAGGTAAAAAGTGAGCCGCTCCTGGGACAGCAGGAGCGGCTCTCGGGCGCCGGTCGGGACGATATGCGGGGGACGGACCGGAGCGCCTGGCCATTGCCGCCGGTTCTATCCGGCGGACTGATTGTTATTTGACGCTGCCGACGGCAACCGCGCGGCCGTCCTGGAGTTTGACCCAGCGCGTAGGATCATCCGCCGACTGGCGCTTGAGGAAGGTGTATTCGGTATCGGCCCAGAGCATCACCTTGTTGCGCATGTTGTCGAGGATGAAATCTCCACGGTCCGTACGGACGGTCAGCACGGCATGACCTTCGCCGTTTGGCTGCAGGACGACCGTCATCAGCAGGTCGGAAGGCGAGAAGCCGGCGTCGATCAGCATCTTGCGCTTGAGCAGTGCGTAGTCTTCGCAGTCGCCGACGGTGCGCGGGTAGGCCCAACGCTCCTCGACGCCGTAGATCTCCTTGTCGGTCATCGGCGTGATGGACGAATTGACCTGATAGTTGATCTTGAGAATGGTCTTCCAGCGTTCCTCGGTCAGGAGGAGGGCGCCCTGGTCGCCGGCAGGATTGCTGCAGTCTGCCGGAATTTCCTTGCAGAACTGATAGGCTCCGATCGGTGGGCTCGAATTGCCTGCCACGGTCATGTTCAGGTAGGTCGCCTGTCCCGCGCCTGCCATCACGATCAGCATCACGCCGGCTGCGAAGCCGCCTTTGATGAAAGTCGCTATTGCCATTTGTCGTCTCCCCGTTTGTGAGGAAACCTTGACATAGGTGTTTTTACCTGACGCAAAATTGCGTAGTTAAATTAATGGCTTAGTTGATTCAAAAGCGCGCTGAATTCGACTAAAAACAAAGTCGAATTCTCCTAAAATTCGAGATGCTTTCGCGCTAAATTTGATTCAAGTTTTAGCGTCTCCAAAAAGCTATCAGGGTGTCAAATGCCCAATTTCGGGGCAAAGGATTAACATCGCTGCCCGTAAGCGGTTTCTGCTAACGTTGTCTTCACCATAGGATCGGGGTCGGTCGTGCGCCGCGTGCGCGCGGGATCAGTGCGTTCAGCTGACAAACGGGCCGAATCCGGCTCGATTTTGCTCGTCTGCGCCTGCGATTATTTTGAGGAAATTTCGAAAAAACGATTGGTTGCGTCGATGATCGCACGCGTCATGCCCTCGTTTTCCGGCGAGTGTGCGGCGTTTTCGATGATCACCAGCTCGCTCCCCGGCCAAGCATTCGCCAGTTCCCATGCTGTCGTCGGCGGTGCCTCAAGGTCGAGCCGCCCTTGGACCAGGACGCCCGGGATCGCTTCCATCCTGTCGGCATTGCGCAACAGTACGCCCTCTTCAAGCCAGCCGTCCTGGGAGAAGTAGTGGGTGATGATCCGCGCTCGGGCAAGAAGGTATCGGGGGTCCCTCCAGCGACGAGGAAATCCGGCGGGATTGGCAAGGAGAATGGGGGCCGCCTCCCAGTCATGCCAGTCGCGCGCCGCCTTCAGCCGGGTTTCCCTGTCAGGCGCATTGAGCAGCCTGCGGTAGCCTTCGATGATGCCGTTTTGCCGGAGATCGTCCGGCAGTTCACCGATCAGGCGGCCCCATTCCTCGGGAAAGAGTATTGCCATGCCGCGTGTCAGCCAGTCGATCTCCGAGCGTCCTGTCATGGTGATGCCGGCAAGTACGATAGCCGACACCCGGGCTGGATGGGTCTGCGCGTAGGCAAGCGCGAGCGTCGATCCCCAGGAGGTTCCGAACAGTACCCAGCCTGTCACCTCAAGGTGACACCGGAGGTTCTCGATATCGTCGACGAGACGCCAGGTCGTATTCTCGGCGAGATCGGTTTCCATGTCGGCCGCATTCGGCAGGCTCCGGCCGCAGTTGCGCTGGTCGAACAGGATGATGCGGTAAACGGAAGGATCGAAGTAGCGCGCAGCCGAGGGGGTGGAGCCAGATCCCGGCCCGCCGTGAAGGTAAAGCGCCGGCCGCCCTCCCGGATTGCCGTAGGCCTCCCAGTATAGTTGCTGCCCGTCACCAACACAGAGGAGCCGTGCTCGTAGGGTTCTATCTCTGGAAAAAGAACTGACATGCGCCACCTTCTAGCGGCGATCCCCATGCATCAGCTCAATGGCATCAGGATGACGACAATCATAGAAATTCGCGAAGCGTCTCGCGGGACTGTACCGAGAGGAACTCGATCGCCACGCCTTCGGAGAAATGGCGGACGACGCGCCCGCGCATGTTTCCAAGCCGCAGTGCCGTGCCGATCGCCGGCCGCACCTCGACGTCGACGGCGGCACCGGAGAGCGACAAATCCATGATACGGCAGCTGTAGCGCGTGCCGTCCTCCAGCGTGATCTGCGTCTGCGATTCTCGCGTCATCAGCCGGTCGTGGCGACGATCTTCGGGAAGGCCGAGTTCATGTTTGTTTGCAAGCCACGTCAGCTGAGCGGCAAGTTTTTCGCGCTTTCGCTCGGTCGCGTGGATCGACATCGTGAAGCCGCGGGCGTCGACGGCTTGGACATAACCTTCGACGCGTCCGAGATGATCGATGTAGGCGACAACACGCTCGCCGGTGCGAGGACGACCCTGGCAGGTCACGTACATATCGCCGGGCGACATGTCGATGACGACGCACTCGTATTCCTCGTAGTTCGCCAGCATCAGCCTGCCCTGCATATTGATGGGAACGCGCTGAAATGCACCTTGTTCAAGGCGAGGCGCAGTCCGTTGCGTCTGAGCTTGCTGGAACGCGTGCATTATACGGCTTCTTTATAAATATCTTGTCGTCGATCTTTACCCGCAATCCCTTAACAGAAGGTTGTACCGGCGCCATTTTCGCGTGCAGTCACGAGTGCCGGAATGGTCCATCGGTCTTGGCCGGCTCGTTGTGCCGGTTGGACATGGTCAGGATCTCGGTGATTGAAGGCGCGCGCGTGCTCGCCGGCACACGCTTCGCGTTTGCATCCGCCGCTCCCTCGAGCGGCTTTGCCAATTGTTCATAGACAAGGCGGCTACGGTCGAGCGCCAGGAATTGAAGCGGCACGATTTCCAGCCAGCTTACTGCCGTTGCCGGCGCAATGGAGCCGAGCACCTTGTCGCAGTGTCCCTCGTTGGAACGAAGCGGCAGAAGGATGATCTCGAAGCCGGTGCGATGGCCGGCGGTGCTGTAGCCGGTCACGTTGAGCAGGGTGGGGATCGCGTGCTCCATGACCCCCATGGCGGTCCGCTCGATGTCCTCGTGGCCGTGCGCCCAAAGCTCTGACAGGCTCGAGCCGCCAAGGTCACGGCCGAACAGATCACAGATGCGCGTGCCCGCAAGGCGAAATGTGACGCGGCCAGAATTGTCGACCTCGAGCATGAAGAGACTGGCCAGAATATGGCGAACCACGTTCGGCTCTATCTGAGTTCGCAACGGCGCGATTTCAGCACCGCGAATCCTGTTCCAATAGTCGAAGATGTCGATGGTGGCTGCAAGGCGCATAAGGATACCGATCTGTTTCATTCTGGTTCAAGCTGCGGCCGTCATGGTCGCCTTACAGTGCTCCATGCGTATTTCATGCCAGACGGGGGCGGTTAAGGTTAAGGAATGGTTTCGGTTGAGCGGGTTCGGCCACCGTGCAAGTATCACCTCATCGCTTCCTGATCGGGAAGTTCAGCACAGATTGCTCGAGCACGGGGTCATTCTCGGGGGCGCTCGGCAAGCCGTTCGGCTCAATGCCGAACGGCTTTTTTTTTGATCCTTCGTCCTGTAAGCCTGTCACCTTATCAAGTGAGGACGAGATGGACGATTCGCTCGCGCCGGAAGCGGCCATGGCCCCCCAGGCGAAACCGCCGAGAACGCCCGTTTTCAATCTTCCCGGCGTCGTGTTGGCATCACTTGGGTTGCTGGCCGCCATCTATGGCGTGCAGGTGCTCCTGCTTTCCGAAAACCTCATCGACTGGATGTTTTTCAATTTCGGCTTCATTCCGCTTCGCTACGCCACCTCACTATCCGAGCAGGGGCCGCAGCTGCTATGGACGCCGCTCACCTATTCGCTGCTGCATGGCAGCCTCGAACATATCCTGTTCAACGGCCTCTGGCTGATGGCGTTCGGCGCACCGGTTGCCCGCAGGATCGGAACGCCCCGCTATCTTCTGTTCTGGGTGTTGTCGGCAATCGCCTCCGCAGCGCTTCATGCCGGATTGAACTGGGGCGATCCGACCGTGCTGATCGGAGCCTCTGGCGTCATTTCCGGCCTGATGGGGGCGGCCTGCCGCTTTGCATTCCCGCCGGAACGGCGCCTTCCGAGGCCGGCCCACCTCAATCCACGGCTTTCGATCGCGCAGGCGTTTCGCAGCCGCACCGTCGTGATGTTCATGCTGTTCTGGTTCGTCGGCAATATCCTGATTGCAGTTGGCGTTCCGCTGATGGGCGACGGCTCTCAGCCGATCGCCTGGGATGCCCATATAGGCGGCTTCGTTTTCGGCTTCCTCCTCTTTGATCTCTTCGACAAACACCCGCCCGAGATGCCGGAGTTGCCAGAGGAATCGGATATGTTGCAATCCTGATGATTGAAGTGCACCATTCGAACTGATCCGCGTTGGGAGGAGAAACCGTCGCGGATGCCTGTGATCAGCTGAAGTATTTCGCTTTCGACATAGGAGGTTCAAATGTCCAATACAGTCAAAGCCATACTCGATGGAAAGGGCAGGGATGTCGTCACTGCTGGCCCGAACACGACCGTTTCGGAAGCGGCCGTGATTCTCAGCAGAAAGAAGATCGGCGCCATCGTCATCGTCGGGATGGAAAACAAGATCTCGGGAATTTTTACGGAGCGTGACGTCGTCCATGCCATCGCCAAGGCGGGCGCAGCGTGTCTCGATCAATCGGTTGCCTCGCTGATGACCTCGAAGGTCTATCGCTGCAACGAAGGGACGACGGTCAACGAACTGATGGAGCTGATGACCAGCCGTCGCTTCCGCCACGTGCCTGTCGAAGCCAACGGCAAGCTTGGCGGCATCATCTCGATCGGTGACGTGGTCAAGACGCGCATTGCCGAGGTTGAACGCGAGGCCGAGGAAATCAAGGCTTACATCGCAGGTTGAAAAAACGCCGGCTCGTCAGCTGGAGCCGGCGAACAATTCCTGCATCCGCTTCAGTTCCGGAAGCCTCATCTTGGCTTCTTCGTAGCCGCGCTCGATGGCTTCGCCAGCGCGGTGAAATTCCGAAAGACCGATATCGCCAAGGCGCGGCTGTAGCGAAATATCGGGCGGATCGCCGGCAAGGCGCGCCCGCGCGATCCTGTCCTGGATGATGTTGAACGCCTGCACCATCACACCCGTCATTCCGAGCCTGGCGTAGGGCGCGTGTTCCTGCTTCTGGACTTCCGACGGCGTCAGGCTGGCATTGTGCCGGACGACGGCTGAACGGCCGTAGATATCATAGTTTAGATTGACTGCGACGACGAGGGGTTGCTCGTAGGCGCGGCAGACGGACACTGGAACCGGATTGACGAGCGCCCCATCGACCAGCGTACGGTGGTTGCTGCGGATCGGCTCGAAGATGCCCGGCAGCGCATAGGATGCGCGCAGTGCCGTGATCAGGGAGCCGTTTGCGATCCACACTTCGTGGCCGGTGTTTACTTCCGCGGCAACGGCGACGAAAGGACGGTCGAGATCCTCGACGTTCAAGCCTTCCAGATGCTCCTGCATGCGCTTCGTCAGCCGCATGCCGCCGAAGAGACCGCTGCCGCCGATCGTCAGATCGAGCAGGCTGGCGATACGGCGCATCGTCAGCGAACGCGCAAAGCTTTCAAGTTCGTCAAGCTTGCCGGCGAGATAGCAGCCGCCGACCAGCGCGCCGATCGACGTGCCGGCCACCATGCCGATCTCGATGCCCGCCTCATCGAGCGCACGCAGCACGCCGATATGCGCCCAACCGCGCGCCGCGCCGCCACCAAGGGCAAGGGCAAGCTTTGGAAATTTGGGGGCGGGGGGAGGAGGCAGCGTTTTCATATCGGGGGGTGAAGGGATACCGGAGTCTGAAATGCCTGTCTCGGAGCTTTGACGGTTCAAACTCCAGGTCAACATGGCTTGCTCCCTCCTGGCGGAACACTCAGGTACCGATATTAGTGTCCCGTTTCCCTTTCAAATTGGTATATGGCCGCAGTCTCTGCTTCAAAAAGAGACAGCTTTCAGCGTTTATGGATCTTTTCCGTATATTTCATGCGGATCGAACTGCAATTCGTCATCCGCGATCTCAAGCATGGGCTTCCCGTCTTCGAGATTGATGGTTCGGTAGAAGCAGGAGCGACGGCCGGTGTGGCAGGTGGCGTCATGTCCGGCGACCTCAACCTTCAGCCAGATCGCATCCTGGTCACAGTCCGTTCGGATTTCCTTGACCGTCTGGATATTCCCCGACGTTTCACCCTTTATCCAGAGCTTGCCGCGCGAGCGGCTGAAATAATGGGCCTTCTTGGTTTGGATGGTGAGCGCGAGTGCTTGTGCGTTCATGTGCGCCACCATCAGCAACTCGCCGTCATGCGCATCCGTCACGATCGCGGTGATAAGGCCGCGATCGTCAAAGCGGGGTGTGAAATCGCCGGCATCTTCAAGCTCGGATTTGTCGTCGGAGGGCGCATTGAAGGCAAAGGGCATATCGCGGCTTTCTTAATTAAGCCGTGATCAGCGGCTCCGCACCATCGTCATGAAACGGGCTTGGTCAGCCGGCTCAGTTTTGAACGTTCCAGTAAAGGTTGTCGTCAATGTGGTCGAGCCTTGCTTTTGCACGCCGCGCATCGCCATGCACATATGCTCGGCCTCGATCAGCACCGCAACGCCGCGTGGCGCCAGCGTGTCGTCGATCGCCCTGGCGATCTGAGCGGTCATGGTTTCCTGTGTCTGCAGGCGGCGACCGAAGATTTCGACGACGCGGGCAATCTTGGAAAGCCCAAGCACCTTGCCGTCGGGCATATAGGCAACGTGCGCCTTGCCGATGATAGGCACCATGTGGTGCTCACAATGCGAGAAGAATGGAATATCCCTGACGAGGACCATGTCGTCATAGCCGGCAACCTCTTCGAAGGTACGGCCGAGAACATCCTCCGCGTCCATGTCGTAGCCGGCGAAGAGTTCGCGATACGACTTGGCAACACGTGCCGGCGTGTCGAGAAGACCTTCGCGTGACGGATCGTCGCCTGCCCAGCGAAGCAGGGTGCGAACGGCGTCCTCCGCTTCCTTCTGGCTCGGGCGGCCGGAATCGAGCGCGGTCTGCGGAAAATTCTTTACGATGGCGTCCATATGCAACTGTCTCCTGATCCGCACCGCAGATCGTAACTCGGACTAGCCACTGGCAATCCCATTTACGGGAATTGTGCACCTTTGGCAGGCTCCGGGGCTTTCAGGGCGCTATTTGCGGCCCTTCCGGCACGGTTTCCCAATCAAACTTACACGAGGCCATTGCATTTTTATGGCCTTCGAACGACATACATATAGGATAACGGCCTCTCTATGTAAGTCTCCCAGCACGACACGCTGTGTTTTTGTTTGTGCTACAATGACGATCAAGACGCCAATCCGCATGTATTCTGGAGCGGAATCCACGATGGACGATATCTATAACAGCAAAATCCTCGAATTTGCCGGCAATATTCCGCTTATCGGCAGCTTGCAGGATGCAGATGCAAGCGCCCAGGCGCACTCCAAGCTTTGCGGTTCCAAAGTCAGGATCTGGCTGAAGATGGACGGCGACGCCGTCACCGCCTTCGCCCACGACGTAAAAGCCTGCGCGCTTGGACAGGCGTCCTCCTCGATCATGGCGCGCCACGTCATCGGTGCCACCTCGGACGAATTGCGCAAGGCGCGCGAAGATATGCTCGCAATGCTCAAGGCGGACGGCGACGGGCCGCAGGGTCGGTTCGAAGACATGCGCTATTTGCGCCCCGTCAAGGATTACAAGGCACGCCACGCCTCGACCATGCTGACCTTCGACGCCGTCGTCGATGCCATCGGCCAGATCGAAGCCAGGCGTACCGAAACTGTCGAGGCTTGAGCGACGCGGGCGATGTGCGATTTCTGCTCCAAACACCACGACGATCCGGAAGATGAGGGAGGGGCTGCAGAGTCCCCCCGGAAAAATCCCCTGCGGCGGTCGCGCAACTATTCCGGGCCATTCCGCAAGACGCCCGATCGGCTGCTGGGTATGGCCGTCATCCGAACCTATCAGCTGACACTGTCCGGGTTTGTCGGCAATTCCTGCCGGCACATCCCGACCTGTTCCGAATATGGCTACGAGGCCATCGCGCGTCATGGCCTGTGGGGCGGAGGATGGATGACGCTGTTCCGCGTCGGGCGCTGCGGACCGGGCGGCACCAGCGGCCTCGATCCTGTGCCCGAGCACCTCGCAGAGCGCTTTCACTGGTGGACGCCATGGCGCTACCTCGCGTTCGGGCGCAAGGCGGGCTGACGGCGTGGCAGTCTATGTAGCACTCCTGCACAGCATCGTTCTGGCACCCGGACGCCGTGTCGTCATGTCCGACCTTCGCGACATGGCCGAGCGGACCGGATATCGCAATCCCCGAACACTGGTCTCGACCGGCAACATCGTCTTTGAGGCAGCCGATGCGCCGGTCGGGGATATCGAGGCAAAACTCGAAGCCGCCTTCAAGACAAAGTTCGGCAAGCCGGTGGATATCATCGTGCGCAGCGGCGCAGACTGGTCTGATCTTGCCAAGGCCAACCCGTTTCAGGACGGCGAGGGCAGTCAGGTCATCGTGCGGGTGATGCGCAACCCGCTCGACCGCTCGGCGCTCGATGGGCTCCGGAGATACGCCGCGGCCAATCAACGCCTGGCGATAACCCGCGGCGATCTCTGGATCGATTTTGCCGGCAGGCCGAGCGAATGGAAGCTGCTGTCCGCGCTGACGACCAAACGCATGGGCGTCGGCACGTTGCGCAACTGGAATACGGTTCGCGGGCTTGCAGAAATGCTCGGCTGAGCGGTCTTTTTCTTTACTAGAGCACCAAATCTGGCTATCAGGCGGCGGCGCATTCGTGCGGACGAAGCGCTTCATTGCAACCACCCGCATTCGTTGGCGGGACTGGACAAGGAGAATTCTAAATGTCCCAATCCGTTTCCCTGACATTTCCCGATGGTTCCGTGCGCAGCTACGACGCTGGGGCAACCGGCAGGGATGTCGCAGAATCCATTTCCAAGTCGCTTGCCAAGAAGGCTGTCGCCATTGCGATCGACGGCACCGTGCGCGACCTGTCCGATCCCGTAACGGATGGCAGGATCGAGATCGTCACCCGCGCCGACGGCCGCGCGCTGGAGCTGATCCGGCATGACGCAGCCCACGTCATGGCAGAAGCCGTGCAGGAGCTTTGGCCCGGTACGCAGGTCACGATCGGTCCGGTGATCGAGAACGGCTTCTATTACGATTTTGCCAAGAACGAGCCCTTCACCCCCGACGATCTTCCGAAGATCGAAAAGAAGATGAAGGAAATCATCGCCCGCAACGCGCCCTTCACCAAACAGGTGTGGTCGCGCGAGAAGGCCAAGGAAGTGTTTGCCGCCAAGGGCGAGCAGTACAAGGTCGAACTCGTCGATGCGATCCCGGAAGGCCAGGATCTGAAGATCTATTACCAGGGCGACTGGTTCGATCTTTGCCGCGGTCCGCACATGGCCTCGACGGGCCAGATCGGCACTGCCTTCAAGCTGATGAAGGTTGCCGGTGCCTACTGGCGTGGCGACAGCAACAACCCGATGCTGACCCGCATCTACGGGACGGCTTTCGCCGAACAGGCAGATCTCGACAACTACCTGCACATCCTCGCCGAAGCCGAAAAGCGTGATCACCGCCGTCTCGGCCGCGAAATGGACCTGTTCCATTTCCAGGAAGAGGGTCCGGGCGTCGTCTTCTGGCACGGCAAGGGCTGGCGCATGTTCCAGACGCTGACATCCTACATGCGTCGCCGTCTCGCCGGCGACTATCAGGAAGTCAACGCGCCGCAGGTGCTCGACAAGTCGCTCTGGGAGACCTCCGGTCACTGGGGCTGGTACCGCGACAACATGTTCAAGGTCACGGTCGCCGGCGACGGCACGGATGACGACCGCGTCTTCGCGCTGAAGCCGATGAACTGCCCCGGTCACGTCCAGATCTTCAAGCACGGCCTGAAATCCTACCGCGAGCTGCCGATCCGCCTAGCCGAATTCGGCACGGTCCATCGCTATGAGCCGTCGGGCGCTCTGCACGGCCTGATGCGCGTGCGCGGATTCACGCAGGACGACGCGCACATCTTCTGCACCGACGAGCAGATGGCCGCCGAATGCCTGAAGATCAACGACCTGATCCTTTCTGTCTACGAAGACTTCGGTTTCAAGGAGATCGTCGTCAAGCTCTCGACCCGGCCCGACAAGCGCGTCGGCTCCGATGCTCTCTGGGATCGCGCCGAAAGCGTGATGATGGACGTTCTGAAGCAGATCGAGGAGCAGTCCGGCGGACGCATCAAGACCGGCATCCTGCCGGGCGAAGGGGCGTTCTATGGGCCGAAATTCGAATATACGCTGAAGGACGCGATCGGCCGCGAATGGCAGTGCGGCACGACGCAGGTCGACTTCAACCTGCCGGAACGCTTCGGTGCCTTCTACATCGACAGCAACTCCGAAAAGACGCAGCCCGTGATGATCCATCGCGCCATCTGCGGGTCGATGGAGCGCTTCCTCGGCATCCTGATCGAGAACTTCGCCGGTCACCTGCCGCTTTGGGTTTCCCCGCAGCAGATCGTCGTCGCAACGATCACGTCTGAAGCGGACGGCTACGGCGCCGAAGTTGCCGAAGCGCTGCGTGACGCCGGCCTCAATGTCGAGACCGACTTCCGCAACGAGAAGATCAACTACAAGGTCCGCGAACATTCGGTCACGAAGGTGCCGGTGATCATCGTCTGCGGCAAGAAGGAAGCCGAAGAGCGTACGGTCAATATCCGTCGTCTCGGCAGCCAGGAACAGACCTCCATGTCGCTCGACGAGGCGATCGTCTCGCTGACGCTCGAAGCAACGCCGCCGGACGTGCGCCGCAAGGCTGAGGCGCGCAAGGCAAAGGCTGCCTGAGGCCGCACCTTATACGCCACAAATGCAAGCGCCCGGTCCTCACGGCCGGGCGTTTCCTATTGATGACCATGACGGCAAGGCTGATGCTGCGAGGCCGCGAGTGAAAGGACGGGCGATGGCCGCGCGTACTTTCATTCAGTCGGAGTCTTCGCTGCTCGGCGCGCCGCCCTGGAGTTGATCATAGGAGGGAAGGGGTGCCTGCCGCTGAGATTGGCCAGCCTGGGCGGCCTGCCCCCGTTGTTCTGGCGGAATCTGCTGCACCGTCGTTGCCGCGGCGGCCGGCTGTTCCGGCTGCACGTCCTTCATCAGGACTTCGACATCGGTGTTCTTGCCTGCCTCGACCTTGAAGTCGCGCTGGTAGATCCTGTCCTTGTTGCGGGCGACCGCGGAGTATTCGCCTTCTGCAAGCACCATCGTCGGGAACGCGCTGACGCTTTCGCCGACGCTGTCGCMCGCCGCCGTCAGTATCGACCATGCGGTATCGGCAATCGCTTCGCCTCCCTGGTCGGATACGAGCTTGAAGGTGATCTGCGCGGCCTTGTGCTGGATCGTCGCTTCGGTCAACTTGCCGGCCTCGACCTGAATGTCGGCGCGGACGGAGGCATTGGTTTCGCCATATTCCGAAACGACGTGGTAGGTGCCCGCGTTCAGCCGGACCACCGTGTTCGGCGGCACGTCGGCCATGACAAGTCCGCGCTCGCCATCGTCGCGCACATCGGCGGAATAGATCGAGAAGCTGAGCTGATCGGGGCGAATGCGCACGTCGGAGCCCGAGACCGCGTTCAGCAGCAAGCCTCCTGCCTCCAGCACCATCGTCTGCTTCTCGACCTGACCGTCTTCGGGAACCGTCAGCTTGCGGGTGACGCCTGCACGGCCGAAGGAAACGTTGACGAAATAGTCTCCGGCGGCGAGCTGGAAGTCAGCGGAACCGCCCTGTGAACTCGCGATCAGCGGCAGTTTTCCGTCGTTTCCTGCAATCGGGCTGAACACGTACCAGGACAGTCCGTCCTGAACGGGGTCGCCACTCGTAGTAAGCTTCGCCTCCAGCGCAACGGCATGCAGCTTCGAGCCTTCAGGCGCCGTTCCCGGCGCGATGAAGGCGTTGAGTTTCGGCATCTTCGTCGTGGTGTCGAGCTGCTTGAAATCGTTGAAGGCGTCCTGTGCTCCGGCGCCCAGGGGCATCACGGCGACCAACACCACGGCAAGACTCAAGCGCGCGAAAGGCAAAATGCCGAGCATGTGTTTTGTGAACCAATTGACTTCTGAAATCACAGAGGCCACTTCAAGACCAACGCGATGGCAAATTCAAGACCCATCCCCCACACTGCGACGAAAATGAAAGTTTCTTGCATATGAGATCCGATATCAAGCTGATCGACTATCTCGGCGTGCGCCGCTCCATCCCCGCCTTCCAGATGTCCGAGCCGGGTCCCGAAAAGGTAGAAATCGAGGAAATTTTGCGCCTTGCCTCGCGCGTGCCCGACCACGGGAAACTGGCGCCCTGGCGCTTCATCGTCTATCGCGGAGAGGAACGTGCGCGTATCAGCGAGGAGCTTTTGAAACTCGCGCTCGCGGCAAAGCCGGAGCTCTCGGATGAGATGATCGAGGTGGAACGCAACCGTCTCACGCGTGCGCCCGTCGTTGTCGCCGTCGTCAGCAAGGCCGGCCCGCACACAAAGATCCCCGAGTGGGAGCAATTGATGTCCGCCGGGGCTGTGTGCCTCAACATCATCTTCGCGACAAACGCCCATGGCTGGGTCGCCAATTGGCTCACGGAATGGTTCGCCTACGACGAGCGCGCCTATCCGGTTCTCGGTGTCCAGCCTGGGGAAAAGGTTGCCGGCTTCATTCACATCGGCTCGACTGCCGTTCCTGCGGTCGAGCGTCCCCGTCCGGAGCTGGCGCAAACCGTCACCTGGGTCGGCGGAGGCGACTGATGTTCTACACCACCGACACCAACAGGCATGGCCTTGCGCACGATCCCTTTAAGGCGATCGTTTCGCCACGCCCGATCGGCTGGATCGGCAGCCGGGGAAGCGACGGCTCACTCAACCTTGCGCCGTACTCATTCTTCAACGCCGTGTCCGATCGGCCAAAACTGGTGATGTTTTCCTCCAGCGGGCGCAAGCACAGCCAGCGCAACGCGACCGAAACTGGCGAGTTCACCTGCAACTTCGTCAGCCGGAACATTGTCGAACGGATGAATATCTCATCGGCGGCTGTGCCCTACGGCGTTGACGAGTTCGCGCTGTCCGGTCTGACGGCGAAGAAGGGCGAGCTCGTGGCTGCGCCCTATGTGGCGGAAGCCTTGGCGGTGCTGGAATGCAAGGTGACCGATATCTTGGAGCCGAAATCGCTTTCTGGCGAGCCCTCCGAGAATGTCATGGTTTTCGGCGAGGTCGTCGGTATCCACATTGACGAGGCGATTGTTCGCAACGGTCGTCTGGATATGGCGCTTGCAAGGCCTGTGGCCCGCCTTGGCTACATGGATTACAGCGAAAGCAGCGAGGTCTTCGAAATGTTCCGGCCGCAGGTCTGACTGCCTTCTCGGGGGTTAATAAATATGATGAACCAATCATAAACTTTTTGCCGCTACCGTAATCCTCAACGTTTGGAGTGCGAAGGAATCGCGCTCGAGCATTGGGGTTCGCGGTGATCGTAGAAGCATTTCTTCGTTGGGTTGAAACCGCCAAGGCAGGAGATAGGGCGCGGGCGGCAAATGCCCTTGGTCGAGCCTTTCTGCAGTCGGACATGTCTCTGGATGAGCGCGCCGCCGCCGAGATGGCTATGACCTTCCTGCTCGACGATCCGTCGCCGAAAGTTCGTCTCGCTCTTGCCGAGGCAATAGGGTGGTCTCCGGACGCACCGCGTGCCGTCGTGCTTTCGCTGGCTGGAGACCAGCCTGAAATCGCCTGCCACGCCGTTAGCTGTTCGCCGCTTCTGTCCGACTCCGACCTTGTCGATCTTGCCGCTCGCGGCAGCTCGCTGACCCGTATGCTGATTGCTGCGCGCGTTGCGATCTCGCGCCCGGTCTCGGCTGCACTGGCGGAAATCGGCGAGGAAGAGGAGGTTCTTTGCCTTCTTGAAAATGACGGGGCGGCCATCGCACCATACTCGCTAAAGCGCATCGCGGAACGGCTCGGCTGCTGCTGCGATGTTCGAAACCTGCTGCTCGACCGTCTGGATCTTCCTGCCGACGCACGCCAATTGCTGACCCAGCACGTCAGCAACGCTCTGATCAACCTGCCTCTGGCGCAGGCAGCGATCGGGACAAACCGTCTGCAGCGAATCGCGCGGGAAGCGACCGAGGCCGCGATCGTCTCAATTGCGGGCGAGATTGCGCCAAGGGAGGTTTCCGATCTGGTGGAGCATCTCCGCGTCAGTGGCCGGCTGACACCGTCCTTCCTCATGCATACGCTTTGCTCCGGCAAGGTGGACTTCTTCGCCGGTGCCGTCGTCAATCTCACCGGCTGCGACGAAAGGCGTGTCCGCTCGATATTGGCGACGGGACGCACGCACGCCGTCCGCGCGCTCTATGAATCTGCGGGTCTTGCCCGCGAGATCAGCGTTGTCTTTGTCGAGGCGACGCTCCTCTGGCGCGAGGCGTCCAGGAAGACCTCCGGAACCATGCTGGCCAATGTCTCCGGCCGGCTTCTCGACGCCTTCCGCCACCGCGACAGCGCGCATGTCGCGGTTCAGGAGCTTATCGAGATGGTCGAGAAGCTGCATGTCGCGGAACAGCGCCAGTCCGCGCGGGGGTATGCGCAGATGACTTCGCTTGCTGCGGCTTAGTGGCCGAGACGCTTGACGACCCAGGAATAGCTCCCCGATACGAAATGGACCGGCGTTGCGAGCGCCGATTTCATGGCGTGGCCGGAGGGCAGATGTTCCCGCACCCGGGCTGCCATCCGATCGGCAAAGCCCGACACGCCACCCTGTGCTTGCGTTTCCGGTTGAGCGGGAGGCGCAGGCACTGACGCGGCGATCTTCGGCTGCTCCGGAGCAGAGGTAGGCTTCGGCGGTTCGCAGACGGCGATCACGGTGGGGTAGCTGATGCTCGTATAGTGCTTCAGCTGCCTTTCGGATTCGGCGTCGCACATCGCGACCGTGTCCCAGCGTTTGTCGACGGTGGCGACGTAATTGCACTGCGTGACCGCGTCGTTGCATCCAAGAATGGTCATGGCGATAAGGACCGCTTGCATATTCATGCCTTTGCAATATTGAAACTATCGCTCTCTTAGAGAGTGCAATTTCAACCGAAAGAAGGCTGTCTGCAGGAACTTGTGTCGTGCGAACCTGGATTCTTTCGAATGCCGCAGGAAAATGCCTTGTCCGTTACAACAGCTCTGGAAACGCCGCGTCAGGAAGGCGTGATTCGCCTGCTGGAATTGTCCGATGCCTATGCGCAGTCGCTCTATCCGCCAGAAAGCAACCACCTCGTCGATCTTTCGGCCCTTGAGAAACCGACCGTGAGCTTTTTCGTCGCGCGAAATGACGAAGCCATCGTCGGCTGCTGTGCGCTGGTCGAGGCCGGAGACGGCACGGCCGAGATCAAGCGGATGTTCGTCGATCCTGAATCACGGGGCCTGAAGGTCGCGAGCAAGCTGATGAACGCGTTGGAAGCTTGCGCGGGAGAGAGGAAGCTGGTTGCCATCCAGCTTGAGACCGGTATCTACCAGCCCGAGGCAATCGCCCTCTATCGCAAGTATGGCTACGTCGAAATCGAGCCGTTCGGCAGCTATCTGCCCGATCCGCTTAGCCTGTTCATGGAAAAGCGGCTGGGGTGATCAGCCTTCGGCGACGCGCTGACTTGGCGGAGCCTGCTCATCGATCAAGACTTGCGGGCCGACTTCGCCCTGATCCGCGTTGCGCACCTCGTGCATCCATTCGCGCCAGATGGCGACGAGCAGAGCCATCAGTACAGGGCCGATGAAAAGCCCGAGGAATCCCATGGTCTTGACGCCGCCGATCAGGCCGAAGAAGGTGGGCAGGAAGGGTAGCTTGATCGGACCGCCGACAAGCTTCGGACGCAGCGTCTTGTCGACGATGAACAGTTCGACCGTCCCCCATACGAACAGGCTGATGCCTGCCACATGTGAACCGCTGGCAAGCAGGTAGACCGAGACCAGCGTGAAGGACAGCGGCGCGCCGCCCGGTACCAGCGCCATGATGCCCGTCAGCACGCCGAGTGTAACGGGTGAGGGCACGCCCGCTATCCAGTAGGCTACGCCGAGCACGATGCCTTCGCCGATCGCGATCAATGTCATGCCCATGACCGTCGAGCTGATCGTTGCCGGCACGACGCGGGAAATCCGCTCCCATCGGTTGGGCAGAATTCGCTCGCCGAGCATGTCGATCTGGCGGGAGAAGGACGCGCCGTCGCGATAGACGAAGAAAAGCGCGATCAGCATGAACAGCAACGTCAGAAGCAGATGGAAGGCTCCCCCGCCGGCCGCCAGGAGGGCTCGATAGATGCTGCCGATATTGGCACCGCTGATTGCTTGAATGAGCTCGCCCATGGTGCCGGGGCTGCCGATATACTTGCTCCAGAGTTCGTCGAGATAGGGTCCGGCAAAGGGCAGCGCGAGGATCCACTGCGGCGTCGGCGCGCCGAACCGGTTGGCGTGGATCAGCCAGGCGACCCATTCGCGCACTTCGCCGGTGGTGTAGCTCACCGCGAGCACGATCGGAATAACGAGAAAGGTGACGATCAGCAAGATCGCGATCGTCGCCGCGATCGTCGTGTTGCCACCCACCCGGACGAGCAGCCGCCGGTAGAGCGGCCAACTGGCGAAGCCGATCACCAGTGCCGCAAGCACCGGCACGGCAAAACCGTAGAAAAAATAGACGCCGGCCGCGACGACAAGGATCAGGAGCCAACGTGCAGCCGAGATCGACGGGATCAATGGCGTGCGCGTAGGGGTGGATGGACCGAGCCATCGCGACTCTCTCTGGACATTGTTGCTCGGAAGGCTCACGTCGTCTTTTTCCCCTTTTTATGCCTAAGGATATGGGCCATGCGTCTCTCGGGCGCAAGCGTCATCGCTGATTATCCTTGGCCCGGCCTGGCCGCGACAGCGGCAATCGGCACCAAGCTGCATAACCCCGCTTTCCGCAAGCAATATGACAAAAACCCTTCGACATCGTTGCTGGATCAGATTTTTGCGCGTAGTTTGGATCCATGGATACAAATGAAATCGTTGTTGTGCTTCAGCGTGAAATCGAGGGCGGTATGCTGCCGCCGGGCGCCGTCCTCAAGCAGGAACTCCTTGCGGAACGGTTCGGCGTCAGCCGCCAGCCTGTGCGCCAAGCGCTGGACAGGTTGCTGGCCTCTGGCCTGCTTGATCGGCGTCCGGACCGAAGCCTTGCTGTTGCGGCGCTGAGCGAGGAACAGGCACGCGAACTTGCCGAGATCCGCGCTTCGCTCGAGCAGACGGCGCTGCGCGCTTCGCTGCCGGCATTGACGGACAGCGATTTGCGCAAGGCGCGCCGCCTGAACGAGGATCTCGTCGAGGAGGACGATCCGCGGACGCTGGAAGAACTCGATATCGACTTTCACCGCGTGCTCTACGGGCGATGCGGCAATGCCCGGCTTCTCGACATGATCGACCACCTGCGCCGCGAGTCGCGCCGCGCCTATGCGCGCCAGCCGAAAGGCTCCGACGAGCGGGTCATCCTTCATGCCGAGCACGGCGCCATCATCGATGCCTGCGAACGGCGCGATAAGGAGGCGGCGCTAGGCGCCCTGTCCAACCATCTTCAGCTAACCACGGCGCGCCTGACGCGCCAGGCAACGACCCAGAGAGAATGACAATGACGACGTTTTCGGCACAGGTCGCATGGGAGCGCGGCGAGGGCAGCTTCACAGACGGACGCTACAGCCGCGGCCATAGCTGGACGTTCGACGGCGGCCTGACCATTCCGGCCTCTGCCTCGCCGCACAATGTACCGCTGCCCTACGCCGTGGCCGAAAACGTTGATCCGGAGGAGGCCTACGTTGCGGCGCTGTCGAGCTGCCACATGCTCTTCTTCCTGTGGATCGCATCAAAGAAGCGCATGGGGATCGAAAGTTACGTCGATGACGCGATCGGCTATATGGAGACGGTCGATGGCAAGACCCTCGTCAGCCGCATCGAGCTGAAACCCCGTGTCGTCTACTCAGGCGATGCGCCCACCCGGGAGGCCGAGGAGGAGATGCACCATCAGGCGCACGAACTCTGCTTCCTCGCCAATTCCGTGAAAACTGCAATCGAAGTTCGGCTCGACTGATCGTCAGATATCGAGATTCTCGGCAAAAGCGGCGCGATCCTGAATGAACCGGAAGCGGGCTTCCGGCTTTGTGCCCATGAGATCGTCGACTGCCGTGCGCGTGCCCTCGAAATCCACCTCGTCGATCAGCACGCGCAGCAGCGTGCGCTTGCGCGGATCCATGGTGGTTTCCTTGAGCTGCGCAGGCAGCATTTCGCCGAGACCTTTGAAGCGGCTGATCTCGACCTTCGCCTTGCTCTTGAATTCCGTCTCCATCAGCTCCTGCCGATGAACGTCGTCGCGCGCATAGGCGGACTTGGCGCCCTGCGTGATCTTGTAGAGCGGCGGCACGGCAAGAAACAGGTGGCCCCCACGCACGAGCTCGGGGATCTCCTGATAGAAGAAGGTGATCAGCAGCGAGGCGATGTGTGCGCCGTCGACGTCGGCGTCCGTCATGACGATGATGCGTTCGTAGCGAAGGTCTTCCTCACGATACTTCGAACGCGTGCCGCAACCGAGCGCCTGGATCAGATCGGCAAGCTGCTGGTTGGCCCCGAGCTTTTCGCGGCCGGCGCTGGCGACGTTGAGGATCTTGCCGCGCAGCGGAAGGATGGCCTGGTTGGCGCGGTTGCGCGCCTGCTTGGCCGATCCACCTGCCGAATCGCCTTCGACGATGAAGAGTTCGGCGCCTTGTGCGGTGTTTTGCGAGCAGTCGGCAAGCTTACCTGGCAGGCGCAGCTTGCGCACCGCGGTCTTGCGGTTGACTTCCTTCTCCTTGCGACGGCGCAAGCGCTCCTCGGCGCGCTCGATAACCCAGTCGAGCAGCTTGGCCGCCTCGTTGGGGTTGTCGGCAAGGTAATGGTCGAACGGGTCGCGCAACGCGTTTTCGACGATGCGCTGGGCTTCCACCGTTGCCAGCTTGTCCTTCGTCTGGCCGACGAACTCGGGCTCGCGGATGAAAACGGAGAGCATCCCGACAGCCGAGATCATCACGTCGTCGGTATTGATCTGTGCCGCGCGCTTGTTCTGCGTCAGCTCGGCGTAGTTCTTGAGGCCCTTGGTGAGCGCAATGCGCAGGCCCGCTTCATGTGTCCCGCCTTCGGGTGTCGGGATGGTGTTGCAATAGGAATGGAGCTGCGGGTCGCCGCCATACCAGGTGACCGCCCATTCGAGCGAACCGTGGCCGCTGGTCTTCTCCGTCTTGCCTGAAAAGATTTCGCGGGTGACGGTGAATTCCTTGCCCATCGTCGCCTGCAGATAATCCTTCAGGCCGCCGGGGAAATGGAAGACCGCCTTGTCAGGAATGTCGGAGCCCGGGGGAAGGACGCCTTCCTCGCAGCTCCAGCGGATCTCGACGCCGCCGAAGAGGTATGCCTTCGAGCGCGCCATGCGGAACACGCGCCCTGCATCGAACTTGGCGTGGTCACCGAAAATCTGCGGATCGGGATGGAAGCGGACACGCGTGCCGCGCCGGTTGTGGACGTCGCCGAGTTCTTCCAGCCCGCCCAGCGGCAGGCCGCGGGAAAAGCGCTGACGATAGAGCTTGCGGTTGCGCGCCACCTCCACTTCAAGCAAGTCGGATAGCGCGTTGACGACGGAGATGCCGACGCCGTGCAGACCGCCGGAGGTTTCGTAAGCCTTGCCGTCGAACTTGCCGCCGGCATGCAGCTTGGTCATGATGACTTCGAGCGTCGACTTTCCAGGCGCCTGCGGATGGTTCTCGACCGGAATACCGCGGCCGTTGTCGCTGACCGTCAGGTAGCCTTCGAGATCAAGATAGACCTCGATAAAGTTGGCGTGACCGGCGACCGCTTCGTCCATCGAGTTGTCGATGACTTCCGCAAACAGGTGGTGCAGGGCTTTCTCGTCGGTGCCGCCGATATACATGCCCGGGCGCATGCGGACCGGCTCGAGGCCTTCCAGAACGCGAATAGAGGAGGCGCCGTAGTCTTCGGAGGTCGAACTCGTCGGCGCCGATCGCGACATCGCGCCAGAAGCGGAGTCCGGCGAAGGTGCCGTCGGCGCCGGCTTGGCAGCCGGCTCGGGCGCCTTGGGCGCATCCTCCTGCTTTGCTGTCAGGGGCAATCCGGAAAAGAGGTCGTTGCTATCGTCCATGGGGCCGTTCAGATCTTTATCCTGTCGTGGGCAAGCTGCTTACGCCTGGGCCTGACCCAAAATCACCGCATTTGATATCACGTTTGCGAATCAGGCAGAGTCTGCCAGAAAGCACCTCGATACGCGACGCCGCCTCATCCGGCGGACTTTCTCACGAAATGGTTTGCGTTGAAGGGGGCGGAATGGCAAGCGGCCACAGGCCCCAGGGAACCATGCGCATGCGAATGTCCACAAGTCATTGCACCACTATCGCGGCAATTGCGGCCTTTTTCATGATGGCTGCCGGTGAAGGCCGGACGGCCGACCGTTTGCCGCCCTACAAGGACGATCTGTTTTCCACACAAAAAGTCCTCCAGACCGGTGACAACGGCGCCTTCGACGTCATCGACTACGACGAAATGCGCGACATCAACGGCCGCGACCAGATCCCGGAAAAACGAGCCCAGCAGAAATACGTGTCGCTCGGCGTGCGCAAAGTCCAGGCGGACGAGACCCTCACGCTCGACGGCTTGAGGCTCGATGTCACCAGGGTGGGACAGGCTGCGGGTGCGGCATTCACGGTTATTTTCGTCCACGGGCGAAATGGCGACCGGCGCCTCGGCGCCAACGACTATACGTTCGGCGGCAACTTCAACCGCCTGAAGAACCTCGTCGCCGGCAATGGCGGGGTCTACTACTCGCCGACGGTCAAGACGTTCGACAGCGACGGCGTTGCCGCGATCGCCGGCCTGATCCGCTACGCCAGCCAGCAATCTCCCGGCAAGCCGGTCATCCTGGCATGCGCCTCGATGGGCAGTCAGGTCTGCTGGGGCGTCAGCCGTGATCCGGACAGCGTCAAGCGACTGAAGGGCATGGTGATCATGAGCGGCGTCACCGATCCCGAGTTCATCAAGAGCGCTTTTTACAAGGCGAAACTGCCCCTCTGGTTCGTCCATGGCAGCCGCGATCCGGTCTACGCCGCCGGCGACCAGCAGACGCTGTACGAGAAGCTCCACAAGGCCGGGTATTCCGCGCATTTCACACTTTACCAGACGGGCAACCACGGAACGCCGATCCGCATGATCGACTGGCGTCGGGCTCTGAACTGGCTTCTCGCCTCCTGAACAGGACGGGGGCAGGCGTCTGTTTTCTCCGGTGCCACCGGACTTTAGGCAACGCCGCACACCAATCTTAAGCATTTGCGCTGCAAATCGCCCTTATTTCCCTTACGTAAGGGTCCAAAACCTTTTCATTGCCGTGGGCTTTTGCTAAGGCCGCTTGATACCGAGAAACTGGGAAGGCTGGCATGACCCCTGACGTGCGCCCGCTTGTGGCGGGAAACTGGAAAATGAATGGCACACGTGCCTCCCTCGACCAGATCAAAGCGATTGCCGAGGGCGTCGACGGCCCGTTTTCCGCGAAGGTTGAAGCGCTGATTTGCCCGCCGGCAACGCTGCTTTATGTCGCCACCGCGCTTTGCACGGATAGCCCGCTCGCCATCGGCGCACAGGATTGCCACCAGAACCCCTCGGGTGCGCACACCGGCGATATTTCCGCCGAGATGATTGCCGATTGCTTCGGCACCCACGTCATCGTCGGCCATTCCGAGCGCCGCACCGACCACGCCGAGACCGACCATCTCGTCCGCGCCAAGGCGGAGGCTGCGTTTGCGGCAGAGCTGACTGCCATCATCTGCCTCGGCGAGACGGCGGATGAACGCAAGGCCGGCCAGACCCTCGATGTCATCAAGCGCCAGCTGTCCGCGTCTGTTCCGGAAAGCGCCACGCCTGAAAACACCGTCATCGCCTACGAACCTGTCTGGGCGATCGGAACCGGCGTCACGCCGACCGTGCAGGACGTCGAGAAGGCGCACGCCTTCATGCGCTCAGAACTGGTTGCTCGCTTCGGCGAGAACGGCAAGAAGATCCGCATCCTTTACGGCGGCTCCGTCAAGCCGAGCAATGCAAGGGAGCTCATGGGCGTCGCAAATGTCGACGGCGCATTGATCGGCGGCGCGAGCTTGAAAGCCACGGATTTCCTCGCCATCTACGGCGCATACGAAGCGCTGCTTGCTTAGAGCCGTGTTTATTCCGGGCCGTAGGGCTTGGAATAGCGGATTACCTCATGTAAAGAGCGCCAGAATTTTACTTTATGCCTGCTTTGCGCGGGCAGGACTGGACCCATGCAGACCGTATTGATTGTCATTCATCTCATGATCGTGCTGGCGCTTGTCGGCGTCGTGCTCATTCAGCGCTCGGAAGGCGGCGGTCTCGGTATCGGCGGCGGTTCGGGCTTTATGTCTGCCCGCGGCACGGCCAATGCGCTGACCCGCACCACCGCGATCCTTGCGACGCTGTTTTTCATCACCTCGCTTGGTCTCGGCATCCTGAACCGCTACGAAGCGCGTCCGACGGACATTCTGAACCGCATTCCGGCAACTGGCGGCGCGGGCAAAGGCATCCTTGATTCGCTCGGCGGCCAGAACGGCGCCGCTGCTCCGGCACAGGCGCCCGCCCAGCAGGGCAACGGCGTTCCCACGGGCGGCGACGCTCCCGCAGCAAGCGCTCCCGCAGCGCCGGCAGCAAGCGCTCCCGCCGCGACGGCTCCGGCTGCACCCGCCGCACAGACTGCTCCGGCAGCACCGCAGGCGACCACGCCGGCGGCTCCGGCCCAAGCACCCGCGACCGTCCCCAGCGGGCAGTAAGCGGCAGACGACTTAAACCGCCGGCAGGCCCTCGGGTCTGCCGGTTTTCATTTGTTCAGATTTCGCCACACAGCACACGCGTCGACGACGCAGGAAGAATGCTGTGAAAACTAAAGCCCTAAAATTCAGGAAATGAATTTTAGGGCTGGTGGAATCGTTTTTGAAAAGGTATCCGGTGGCTCCCATGGCGCGATACGTATTCATCACTGGCGGCGTGGTTTCCTCTCTCGGTAAAGGAATTGCGGCCGCGGCTCTCGGAGCGTTGCTGCAGTCCCGTGGTTATCGGGTGCGGCTTCGCAAGCTAGACCCCTATTTGAACGTGGATCCGGGCACGATGAGCCCGACCCAGCACGGCGAAGTCTTCGTCACCGACGACGGTGCGGAAACCGATCTCGATCTCGGCCACTACGAGCGCTTTACCGGGCGTTCGGCGACCAAGACCGACAACATCACCACCGGCCGCATCTACAAGAACATCATCGACAAGGAACGCCGCGGCGACTACCTCGGTGCCACCGTCCAGGTCATTCCGCACGTCACCAACGAGATCAAGGATTTCGTGGTCGAAGGCAATGACGACTATGATTTCGTCATCTGTGAGATCGGCGGTACGGTCGGCGACATCGAGGCCATGCCGTTCATGGAGGCGATCCGCCAGCTCGGCAACGATTTGCCGCGCGGTACTGCGATCTACGTCCACCTGACGCTGATGCCCTACATTCCGGCAGCCGGCGAGCTGAAGACCAAGCCGACGCAACACTCCGTCAAGGAACTGCAGGCCCTTGGTATCCACCCGGATATCCTGCTCGTTCGCGCCGATCGCGAAATTCCGGAAGCCGAGCGCCGCAAGCTCTCGCTCTTTTGCAACGTGCGCCCGTCGGCCGTCATCCAGGCGCTTGACGTTGCCAACATCTACGACGTGCCGATCGCCTACCACAAGGAAGGCCTCGACAACGAAGTTCTGGCCGCCTTCGGTATAGAGCCGGCGCCCAAACCCCGTCTCGACCAGTGGGAAGAGGTCTGCAATCGCATTCGCACACCAGAAGGCGAGGTCACGATCGCGATCGTCGGCAAGTACACCGGCCTCAAGGATGCCTACAAGTCGCTGATCGAAGCGCTGCACCACGGCGGCATCGCCAACCGGGTCAAGGTCAATCTTGAGTGGATCGAATCGGAAGTCTTCGAAAAGGAGGACCCGGCGCCTTACCTCGAAAAGGTGCACGGCATCCTGGTTCCGGGGGGATTTGGCGAACGCGGTTCCGAAGGAAAGATCCATGCTGCGCGCTTTGCGCGTGAACGCAAGGTGCCGTATTTCGGCATCTGCTTCGGCATGCAGATGGCGGTGATCGAGGCTGCCCGCAACCTGGCCGGCGTCGAGAACGCGTCGTCGACCGAGTTCGGCGCGACTAAGGAACCGGTCGTTGGACTGATGACGGAGTGGGTGAAGGGCAACGAGCTGCAGAAGCGCAACGCTGCCGGTGACCTCGGCGGCACGATGCGCCTCGGCGCCTACAAGGCGGCGTTGAAGAAGGGCACCAAGATCTCGGATATCTACGGATCGACTGATATTTCCGAGCGCCACCGCCACCGCTACGAAGTCAACGTCGACTACAAGGACCGGCTGGAAAACTGCGGCCTCGTCTTCTCCGGCATGTCCCCGGACGGCGTGCTGCCGGAAACTGTCGAATATGCCGACCATCCGTGGTTCATCGGCGTCCAGTACCACCCGGAACTGAAGAGCCGTCCGCTCGACCCGCATCCGCTGTTTGCAAGCTTCATCGAAGCCGCGACCGAGCAGAGCCGGCTGGTCTGAGCAAGTAGCCGTTTTCGGTCTGGCAGGAGTTCACCCCGCAGCAACGCGCTGCGGGGTTTTCTTTTTTCGGATATGTCGGCCCCCGCGTGCAACTTTATCGCCATAGGATTGAAAATCTACGCCCGTCGGCTAGCTTTGGCGGGAACAATGCTCGCCGCACGACTGTTTCGAAGATGATCCATGCTCCGCGCGAGACGATCTACGCGGCGTTTCTCGATCCGCATGCCGTCGTAACCTGGCTGCCGCCGGGATCGATGCGCGGTGTTGTCAACGCGTTCGAGCCCCACGAAGGCGGCCGCTTCAGCATGTCGCTCGTCTATCCGGACGACGACCACACACAGGGCAAGACCACCGAAGGCACCGACACGTTCGAGGGGCGATTTGCAGGGCTCGTCACGGCTGAACGTGTGGTCTGGACGACACGGTTCGCCTCGTCCGATCCCGCTTTTGCCGGTGAAATGACGATCAGCACGACACGCGCGCCAGTCGCCGTCGGCACCGATGTAACAATGACCTGCGACAACATTCCATCCGGTATCCGGCTCGAAGACAACGAAGCCGGATGCCGTTCGACGCTGGAACAATTCGCTGCCTACGTGAACGGCTGAGAGATGAGCTACGCCGCCTGCGGCAGGGGCCCGATATAGACCGATCTTGGCCGGATCAGCCTGCCGTTGAGCGCCTGTTCGCGGGCATGTGCAATCCAGCCGACGGTTCGGCCGATCGCGAAGACGCCGGTGAAGGCCTCGCGCGGGAAGCCCAGTGCATCCAGCACAAGCGCTGTGTAGAACTCGACGTTCACCTCGAGCGGCCGGCCCGGCTTGCGTTCCCGCAGTATGGTGATGGCCGCATGCTCGACGGCCTCTGCGAGCGCGATGCGGCCGTCGTCGACCTGCCCGGTGGCGATCAGCGGCTTCAGCGCGCCCTTCAGCGCATCGGCGCGCGGATCGCGCACCCGGTAGATGCGGTGTCCGAAGCCCATCAGCCGCTCGCCGCGGTCGAGCGCATCCGCAAGCCAGGCGCGCGCGTTCTCCTCGCGGCCGATCTGGTCGAACATGTCGAGCACTGGCCCCGGCGCGCCGCCGTGCAGCGGCCCCTTGAGAGCGCTGATCGCTCCAACAATGGACGAGGTGAGGCCTGCCCGCGTCGAGGCAATCACGCGTGAGGCGAATGTCGAGGCGTTGAGGCCGTGGTCTGAGATCGTCACCAGGTAGGCATCAAGCGCGGCCGTCTGCTCGGCGCTCGGCACGCGCCCGGTCAGCATGCGAAGGATATCGGCAGCCTGGGTCAGGGACGGATCAGGCACCAGTGCTTGGGCGCCCGCCTGAAGCCGCAGGATGGCCGGCAGGAAGACCGCAGGCGCCGCCAGCAGCCGCAGCGCCGTCTCGAAATCCTCCCCATCCGGCAGCCGCGCAATCAGGGCGCGCACGGCATCGACCGGCGGCAGCGCCAGCAAAGCCGCATCGGCGGCGGCCACATGGGCGAAAACGCGCTGTCGCGCGTGGCCCAGCCATGGTCTCAACTGGTCGCCGCCGAAGTGCCTCTCCGTCAGTCCGTCGAGCAGAAGTGCTGCAACGCTCTCGTAGTTCTCCGTTGAGACCAGATGGTCGAGCGACACGCCGCGGATGATCAGCCGCCCCGCTTCCCCGTCCACATCAGAGAGTTGCGTTTCCGCCGCGATGACATCTTCCAAGCCGTTTTTCATGGTGTTTCTCCTTTACGGCAGGAAGGATCGGACTTAGATTGATTGACGTCAATCTTGATGCAATAGATCAATGTGTGAGGGTGGATGTCCTGGCTGTCGACTGAAAAGGCGCTTGAGAAGCTCGGAACCAAGCCGCAAACGCTCTACGCTAATGTCAGCCGTGGTCGCATTCGCGCCAAGGCCGATCCGGCCGATCCGCGCCGCAGCCTCTACAATGCCGCCGACGTTGCGCGTCTGGCCGAACGGCATGCCGGGCGGCGAAAGGCCGAGATGGTTGCCGCCGAGACAATCCAGTGGGGCGACCCGGTACTACCCTCGACGATCTCCACGATCGTGGAAGGGCGTCTCTACTATCGCGGACGCGATGCCGCCGCCTGGGCCGAGCATGCCACGCTGGAGGAGACGGCTGCACTGTTGTGGGATACCGGTGCGATCGCATTGGATACCGGCGAAGGACGTGAGGGGGCTTCGTCCCCGATCTGGGACGCTTTTGTACAGCTTGCGGCCCGGGCGGCTGTCGATCTGCCGGCTCTCGGTCGTTCGCCATCTGCTCTGGCGATGGAAGCCGCAAAGGTGTTGTCTACCGTGGCCGCGGCGCTGGCGCCCGGCCGCTACGATGGCGCGCCGATTCATGAGCGCCTCGCAATAGGCTGGAAACGGCCGGAGGCGGCAGATCCAATCCGCCGCGCGCTTGTGCTGGCCGCCGAACACGAGCTGAATGTCTCTGCCTTTGCGGCGCGGGTCACGGCATCTTCTGGTGCCTCGCTTGCCGCAGCCACGCTTTCCGGCCTCTCGACGTTGTCCGGCCCGCGTCATGGCGGCGCGTGGCAAAGTGCGGTGCGCCTTGCCCAACAGGCCGGATCCCTTGGCGCGCGGGAAGCAATTCGGCTGACCCTGGCGACGGAAGGAGCCGTGAGGCCGTTCGGTCATCAGCTTTATCCGCAGGGTGACATACGCGCCAAGGTGATCATGGCGGCGTTCGAGGTGCCGGCGCTTTATATCGAGTTGGCTGAGACCGGCGAGGAGCTGCTGGGCGAGGCCGCCAATATCGATTTCGCGCTGGCGGCGATGGCTGCTGCCTTCGCTCTGCCCGCGGACGCACCTCTGGTCGTTTTTGCGCTGTCCAGATCCACAGGCTGGTTGGCGCATGCGATGGAGCAGGTCTTGGGGGGCCACCTGATCCGTCCAAGAGCGCGCTACACGGGCGTGCCGATCCGCGCTTAGGACAACCTTGATCCCAGCCGCAGCAGAAGCATGTTTTTCGCATGCGTTGCGGAGCAATCAGAGTATTATGGCCGCGCCGGTCGGCGCCGGCGTCATGACGGGGGCGTTCATGCGCATCGATACGTGGTTTCCTTTTGCTCTTTCGACGGCGCTCGCTGCAGCGCTGCTGCTTTCGTCCGGCGCCGTGTCCGCGCAGTCCGGCGGATGCACGATGGAGCGCGTGGGGGGGACGTCGCGCCAGATCATGCGCTGTGCCGATGGCGTCACCATCACGGCCGAGGGCGGCGCGCGCTTCAATCTCGTCGACCGCAATCGCGATGGCCGCCCGGATGCCGTATCGCTGCGCAACAAGGCCGTGCTGGTCGATGTTGATGGCGCAAGGCGCTCTCAGGGCTTCCAGGTGCTGACGCCACAGGCGATCGCTGCCGTTCGCGGCACCCGCTGGGCCGTCGACGTGAAGAATGGCACGACGGCGGTCTTCGTCGTCCGTGGCCGCGTTGCCGTTGGCCGGGTCGCGTCGCGGCAGACAGTCATCCTGTCGGTGGGGGAAGGCGTTGACGTAACGGCAGGCAGCGGCCCGCTGACGGTCCGCCGCTGGCCGCCGGCACGGGCGGCAGCCCTGCTTGCCCGGCTTGGCCAGTAGCCGCCCATGCAGGCCAGGAGGCTTCTGATTGCCACAGCGCTGGTAGTCGCCGCCGTCTGGGGCGGCTCGCTCGGCTACATGCATCTTGCCGGCAACGCCGGCTTCCTCGACCGTATCGAGGCGTCGCTGACCGATCTCAGGAGCCTGGCTCTCGGGACGAGGACGCCCCCGCCGATCGTCAGCATCGTTGCCATCGACAATCGCACCGCTGCGGCCAGCGGCTATCCGCTGAACCGCGCAACGCTTGCCCGCCTCATCGATGCAGTCGCATCGTTGAAGCCGAAGGTCGTGGCGCTTGATCTCCTTTTGGTTGATCCGGGGCCAGAGGAGGGCGATGCAGCCCTTGCCGCCGCGCTGAGACAGGTTCCGTGCGTCGTCGCCGCCGCTGGCGTCTTTCCCGAAAGTACCCAGTCGGTGACACACGACGACAACGATCCGCTGGCGGCGATTCCGCTTGCGAGCCAGATGCTGCTGCCGCTGGCCCGCTTCGCCGATGCCGCCGCAACCGGTGTCGTCAACGTATCCACCGATCAGACCGGAACGCCGCGCTATATTCCCCTCATCTCGCGCGGCGCAGATCGCGTCGATCAGTCCTTTCCGCTGCGTGCCGCATCGCTTGCGCTGGGGATCAATCCGGCCTTCTCGCCGGCTGGACTGTCGCTGGGCGACCGTCACCTGCCGACTGATGGCGGGCAGCGGTTGCCGCTCACCTTCTACGGCCCGCACGGCACGATCCCGACCTACAGCGCCGCTGATGCGCTCGACGGCAAATTGCCGGCCAAGGCGGTGGAGGGGCGGGTCGTGGTGATCGGTTCCACCGTTACCGGCGGCGGCGACGTATTCCCGACGCCGTTCGATCCTGTTTTGCCGGGCGTCGAGGTGATGTCCACGGCGATAACGCAGCTGATCGCCGGCGACGGTCTCGTCAGGGACCACGCGGTCCGCTTGCTCGATGCCACCGCTGCCGTTGCCCTGCCGCTGCTGCTGATCAGTCTTCTCGCATGGCGCCGCAGCGCCGTCGGATACGCCACCATCGGAGCCGTTGCGCTGGTCTGGGTGGCGCTCAACCTGCTCGCATTTGCGCACGGATACTGGTTCAGTGCCGCATTGCCCGTTGCCGCGACCTTGCCGCCCCTTCTTCTTTACGGTGCGATGGAGCTGTGGTTCGACCGTCTGCGGGCCACTCGCTTCGCCGCCGAGAGCGACCTGCTGCAGCGTATCGAGGCGCCTGGGCTCGGCGAATGGCTGGCGCGCGATCCGAACTTTCTGCAGGAGCCCGTCCGACAGGACGCTGCCGTCGTCTTCGTCGACCTTTCGGGATTCACGGGATTGAGCGAGGCGATCGGCGTGACGAATGTCCGTGAGGTGCTGAGCGGCTTCTTCGAACTGTTGGATGACGAGGCGCGCGCCCACGGCGGCGCGATCACCAGCTTCATGGGCGATGGCGCCATGATTCTCTTCGGCTTGCCGCAGGCCGCCGGTGACGACGCGACGCGGGCGGCAGCCTGCGCCGTCGGGCTTTGCCAGCGCATGAGCGCCTGGCTTGCCGTCCATCCGGTGCTTGCCGGCCGCGCTATAGGTTTCAAGGCCGGCGCCCATTGCGGACCGGTTGTCGCCTCGCGCCTTGGCACCGGCACTCGCCAGCAGATTACAGTGTCCGGCGATACCGTGAACGTCGCCAGCCGGCTGATGGAAGTTGCCGCGGCGCATCACGTCGAGTTGGCGTTGAGCACGGCGTTGATGCAGGCTGCGGGTCCAGACGCGGCACCGCTGCACTCCGGCCGGCTTGACGGTCCAGAGGTGGCGGCAATCCGCGGAAGAGCCGAAAGTGTCGATGTCTGGTTGTGGCAAGGACATCCGCTTTGACATTTGCCGCCTGACGAAGTAGGAACAGCGCAACTTTTCAACCGGCAAGCTCCGGCCACGGCGTGCGATACGCCTGAAAATTCCGAAAGACAGACAAGATGACAGATTTCAGCGGCGTCGCTCCGGCGATCGCCAAGGCGTTGGTCAAGCGCGGTTACACCGATCTGACCCCGGTTCAAAAATCCATGCTCGACCCGGCTCTCGCCGCTTCGGATGCGCTCGTTTCCGCCCAGACCGGCTCCGGCAAGACCGTCGCCTTCGGTCTGGCGCTGGCTCCGACGCTGCTCGAAGGCGAGGAGCGCTTCGGCCCGGCCGCCGAACCGCTCGCCCTGGTGATTGCGCCCACGCGTGAACTGGCGCTGCAGGTCAAGCGCGAGCTGGAATGGCTATACGAGATGACCGGCGCCGTGATCGTCAGCTGCGTCGGCGGCATGGATATCCGCAGCGAGCGCCGTGCGCTCGAACGCGGCGCCCATATCGTCGTCGGCACGCCTGGGCGTCTCTGCGACCACATTCGCCGCAGGGCGTTCAACATGTCGGGCCTGAAGGCGGTCGTGCTCGACGAGGCCGATGAAATGCTTGACCTCGGTTTCCGCGAAGATCTCGAGTTCATTCTCGACGCATCGCCCGATGACCGCCGTACGCTGATGTTCTCGGCAACGGTTCCGGCCGCCATCGCCAAACTCGCCAAGAGCTACCAGAAGAACGCCGTGCGCGTCGCGACGACGGCCGAGGAAAAGCAGCACGTCGATATCGAATACCGTGCTCTGGCCGTCGCCCCGAGCGACCGCGAGAATGCGATCATCAACGTCCTGCGCTACTACGAAGCGACCAACGCGATCGTCTTCTGCTCGACGCGCGCCGCCGTCAACCACCTGACGGCCCGCTTTCACAACCGCAATTTCAACGTCGTCGCCCTGTCGGGTGAGCTGACGCAGAACGAACGCACCCACGCGCTGCAGGCGATGCGCGACGGCCGCGCCCGCGTCTGCATCGCAACCGACGTCGCCGCCCGCGGCATCGACCTGCCGGGCCTCGATCTCGTCATTCATGCGGACCTGCCGACCAATCCGGACACACTGCTTCACCGCAGCGGGCGTACCGGTCGTGCCGGTCGCAAGGGCATCAGCGCACTGATCGTGCCGCTCAACGCCCGCCGCAAGGCCGAGCGTCTGCTCGACAACGCCGGCATCTCCGCTGCCTGGGCGCGCCCGCCGTCCGCCGAAGAGGTTACCGCGCGTGACGAGGAACGCCTGCTGGCCGATCCGATTTTTGCGGAAGCACCCCGCGAGGAAGAGCAGGATCTGGTCAAGCGCCTGCTCGCCGCCCACGGCGCCGAGAAACTCGCGACTGCTTTCGTCAACCTCTACCGCTCCAACCAGTCCGCGCCCGAGGACCTGATCGAGGTGTCCGTCCAGGATGCGCCGCGCAAGCGTCGCGACAACGCCGACGGCCCGCGTGAGCCGAGCCAAAAGGGTCCGCGCGACGATTTCGGTTCCAGCGTCTGGTTCTCCATCTCCGTCGGGCGCAAGCAGAATGCCGAGCCGCGCTGGCTGATACCGATGCTCTGCCGCAACGGCAACGTCACCAAGCGCGAAATCGGCGCGATCAAGATGCAGCAGGACGAGACCTTCGTGGAGATCGCCGCCGACAGCGCCGACGCGTTCCTGCAGTCGATCGGCCCGAACAAGGCGCTGGAGCGCGGCATCCGCGTGACCCAGCTGAACGGCACGCCCGACTTCAACAAGTCCGCGCCGTCGAAACCCTACGCTGCCAAGAAGCCATTCGACGATCGCCGCGACGAGCGTCCGAAGGACGGTTTCAAGAAGGGCCCGCGCGCCGATGCGGCTCCGTCCGCCGGCGACCGCGACGAGCGCCGCGACAGCAAGCCCTGGGCCAAGAAGCCGGGCAAGTTCGAAGGCCAGCCCAAATTTGAAGGCCAGCCCAAATTTGAAGGAAAGCCCAAATTCGAGGGCAAGCCCGGCAACGGTCCGAAGCCGAAGTTTACGAAGAAGAAGGGCTGAGATTTAGCCAGCCGAAGACGGTAGGGAGGATGGCGATGGCAGATACAGTGGTTCTGGCGGTTCCGGTCTTCAGCACCCTTTGCAACGAAGCCTTCAAGCTTCGGCGTGCCGTCTTCATCGTCGAGCAGAAGGTGCCGGCTGAAGAAGAGTTCGACGGACATGATCTCACCGCGCATCACGTGGTCGCGGTCATGGACGGCGAGGTTCGCGGCACCCTGCGCGTCATCCATGCCGACGAGCACGTCAAGATCGGCCGCGTCGCCGTCGATGAGGCCGCACGCGGTCACGGCATTGCCAGCGCCATGATGGCCTACGCGATGAACGAGCACCGTGCGGCACGCGACAACCGCTTCTATCTGACCGCCCAGAGCGACAAGGTGGCACTCTACGAGCGCTTCGGGTTCACCGCCTATGGCGACGCGTTTCTCGACGGCGGAATGCCGCATCTGGCAATGAAAAACTACTGATCGGAGCCGGGCTTGGGCGAGGGCGAGAGCGAGAGGATGACACGTCTGCACCCGGACGACGGTCTCCCCACGGGAGGCCAATCATCCATCGCGGATATCAGGGCCTTCATCACTGCCAATCTGCATCTTCGCCCCGCGCCGGCGCTGCCGGACATTCTCATCTATACCGCGCATCCGGCAAGCGGCCTGTCCCGTCTCGGTGCCCGCAATGCGGACAACCCGCCACCCTATTGGGCCTATGGATGGGCCGGCGGAACGGTGCTTGCCCATCACCTGTTCAGCGACCCCGAATGCGTTCGCGGCCGCCGAGTCGTCGATCTCGGCGCGGGCGCCGGTATCGTTGCGATCGCGGCTGCGAAGTGTGGCGCGGCGAGCGTCGCCGCTGCCGATATCGACCTCAATGCCATCGCCGCAATCGGGCTCAACGCCGAGGCAAACGCCGTCACCGTCGACGTGCGGCATGCCGATTTTCTTTCCACCGCGCCGCCTGACGTGGATATCATTCTCGCCGGTGACGTCTTTTACGAGGAGACCCTCGCGGTCAGGATGCTCGGCTTTCTCAGGGATTGCCGGACCGCTGGCATCGAGGTGCTGATCGGCGATCCCCGCAGGACGCCGTTGCCGCAGGAAAAACTGCGGCTCGTGGCCGAATATCCGGTGCCCGATTTCGGCGATGGCTCCAGGGGTGGGACGACGCTCGGCGGCATCTTCGCAATCGACCTTGCGGGCTGAGAACGCGCTCAGGCGGACGCGGACGCCTGCAACGCCTCCAGTATCTGCATTGCCGGCGCGGCCTTGTCCGACGGAACGAAGACGTGGTCGTGGTGATAGGCAGCGACCATGTTGCAGGCAATGCCCGCCCGGCTCAGAGCCGAGGCCACCGCGGCAGTAAGGCCGACACCCTCCAGCGACGAGAAGACTTCAAGAACGATACGGCGCATTGGCACGGCGCAGTCGAAGCCGAGCGTTGCCGCATCATCGCGGCCAAGAATGAGCGACACACCTTCCGCCTCGCGAAACCATGCCAGCGCAGCCATGCTCGCACGCGTAGCCAGCCGATCATCGACGGTGGTGCAGAAGACGAATTCCCCCGGTGCAAGGACAGGCGTCATGCCTGCGAGCATGCCCTTCGTATCGCGAACTGTCTGCTGCGTCTCCATCTCTCGGTCTCCGTGACACTGGTGCCTGAACCTAGCATGAGTTTAGCGCGTCTCGCGCGCCAATCGCCCTCCATAGGCCAAGATATCCGGCGAGGTGAGGCCGGATAAGCGCCCGATACGTCCAGCTTCCCTCATTCCTACTCGTCACAGGAATCCAGCCACGGCGCGTCGGCGCCGTGAACGACTCCCGTTGTCGGACGAAGAGTTCCCGCACCCAAGGACCTGGGTGTGCTCGATTCCTGTGACGTGTTGCAGAGGGACCGGAATTGCGGACAATATCGCCGAACGGGGTGCTGGGAAGCGCCTACGCGGCAATTTCCAGCGCCCCGTCCGAGTAAGCAGGCATGGTCAAACCACGGGTTATCGGGGCCGCGTGAAGGTCGAGCTGCGCTCGTCGTGAGGATGTGCGGTGCCGCGCCCCGCATCCGACCCTGCGGGCCACCTTCTCCCCCGAGGGAAAAAGGGCAGCCAGCGAGAAACAGTTGGCGCTCAGCCGATAAGGTCGGGCCGCAGCAGCATGACCGGGCAGGGGCTGCCGGCCGGCAGTTGCGGAGCATGCGGCGGACGCACGATCAGGCAGTCGGCCTGCGCGAAGATCTTCATCATCGAGGAATCCTGCTTGCCGAACGGCTCGGCCCGCAGACTGCCGGAAGAGGAGGTCAGCAGCCTTGCCCGCACATAGTCCTGGCGCTGATCGTTGGCCTTGAGGGTGACGGATGTCTCCACCGTCGCGTCCCGCTTCACGGGCGGCAGCAAGGCGAGCTTGCGGATCAGCGGTTCGAGGAACAGGATACCGCAGACGAGACTGGACACCGGATTTCCGGGAAGCCCCAGCACATGCGTTTCGCCGAGGCTGCCGACCATCAGCGGCTTGCCCGGCCGCATGGCAATGCGCCAAAAATCGAGCTGCATGCCGGCAGCAAGCAGCGTTGCCTGCACGAGGTCATGGTCGCCGACCGACGCTCCCCCGAGCGTCACGATGACATCGGCCTTCGCCTCCCGGGCGCGCCGGACAGCCGCGGTGATTGCCGCCGTGTCGTCGGGTACGATGCCGAGGTCCAGCACCTCGGCGCCTGCCCTGCGCGCAAGCGCTGCAATGCCGAAGGTGCTGGATGCGATGATCTGTGCAGGCGCCGGCGCGCTGCCCGGGGTCAGCAGCTCGTCGCCTGTGGCCAGCAGCGCCACCCGCGGCTTGCACAGGACCTCGAGCGCCGCATGGTTCATGCCGGCGGCAACGGTCAGGCGCGAGAAATCGAGGATCGTGCCGGCCGCGAGCACGGCTTCGCCCTCGACGAAATCCTGTCCGCGCGGACGGATGTGCTGGCCTTGGCGCACCGGGAACGTCGTGCGGATACCGCCTTCGATTTTCCCCGCGTCTTCCTGAAGCAGTACACTGTCGGCACCCGATGGCACGGGGGCTCCCGTAAAGATGCGAACGGTCTCGCCTCTGCCCACCACGCCATCGAAGGCATGGCCCGCAGCGGAGGTCCCGATGAGTTTAAGCTCTGCTCCCGGCAACGGAGCATCTTCCTGCAGAAGCGCATACCCGTCCATCGCAGAGGCGTCGAAGGGAGGCTGCGTCAGCCGCGCCGCAAGATCGGCGGCGAGGACCCGGCCGTCCGCTTCTGCGAGGGAAACCGTTTCGGAGGTGGCGATCGGTCTCGCCCGTGAGAGCAGGCGTTCCTTTGCGTCGGCGACCGGCAGCAGGCTCATCTGGAATGCTCCGGATTGCGGAAGTCGCCGGACTTGCCGCCGGATTTGGCGAGCAGCCTTATGCCGCCGATCTCCATCGTCTTGTCGGAGGCCTTGGCCATGTCGTACACGGTGAGACACGCAACCGAAACCGCGGTCAACGCCTCCATCTCGACACCGGTTTTGCCGGTCAGCTTCGCGGTCGCCGTGATGCGCAGACCGGGCAGGGCCGGATCCTCTGCGACGTCGACCGATACCTTGGTCAGCATCAGCGGATGGCAGAGCGGAATGAGACTGCTCGTCTGCTTGGCGGCCATGATGCCGGCAAGGCGGGCCGTGCCGATGACGTCGCCCTTCTTCGCGTTGCCTTCGCGGATCAGCGCCAGCGTCTCGGGCGCCATTTTCACATGGCCTTCGGCCGTTGCGATGCGGACGGTATCGGCCTTGTCGCCGACATCGACCATATGCGCCTCTCCGGACGCGTCGATATGGGTGAGACCGGCCTTGCCGCCGCTCATGTCACTCGGCCGCCAGTGCGGATTGCCCGAAGAGCAGTGCGCGCGTCGCCGCCGTCACATCATCTTTGCGCATCAGGCTCTCGCCGACGAGGAAGGTGTTGATGCCGAAGGCTTGAAGGCGTTTGCAATCGTCATGCGTGAAAACACCGCTTTCGCCGACCATCAGCCGGTCGTCTGGGACCATGGCCGAGAGCTGCTCGCTGACAGTGAGGCTGACCTCGAATGTACGCAGATTGCGGTTGTTGATTCCGACGAGGGGAGACGAGAGCTTCAGTGCCCGCTCCATCTCCTGCGCGTCGTGCACTTCGACGAGCACGTCCATGCCGAGGCCGAAGGCTTCGTCCTGCAGCCGCTCGGCATCGCTATCGGAGAGCGACGCCATGATGAGGAGAATGCAATCGGCACCCCAAGCACGGGCTTCCTGCACCTGGTAGGTCTCGAACATGAAGTCCTTGCGCAAGGCCGGCAATGTGCAGGCCGCGCGCGCTGCCGTCAGAAACTCGGGCGCGCCCTCAAAGCTCGGCGTATCCGTCAGCACGGACAGACAAGCTGCGCCACCAAGCTCATAGGCCTTTGCCAGCGACGGCGGATCGAAATCCGGGCGGATCAGTCCCTTCGACGGGCTTGCCTTCTTGATCTCGGCGATAAGGCCGTACTGGCCGGCATGACGCTTTGCGACCAGCGACTTGTAGAAGCCACGTGGCGAAGATTGATCGGCCCGCATGGCCTTGAGATCGGCAAGCGACACTTTTGCCTTCGCCGCGGCAATCTCTTCGCGCTTATAGAGTTCGATCTTCTGCAAAATGTCGGTCATGGCTATATCCTAGTGCAATTCCAGCAAAAGTGCTTAGCGGTTTTGCGTCCGGAATTGCGTAAAAAGATAGAACGTTTTCGCAATTCGAAGAAAGCGGAAACGCTCTAGTCGATATCGTTCGACACGGCGACGAGTTTGTCGAGCGCCGAGGCCGTCGCACCGCTGTCGAGCGATTCGGTGGCGAGCCTCATACCGTCGCGGAGCGTCTCGGCCTTGCCGGCAATCACCAGCGAGGCGGCCGCGTTGGCAAGGGCGATATCGCGATAGGCGTTCTTTGCGCCGCTCAGCACATCGCGTAGTGCCGCCGCGTTGACGACGCCGTCGCCGCCCTTGATGGCCTCAAGCCGGCAGGTTTCGACACCGAAATCGGCAGGCGACAGCTCGAACGTTCGGATCTTGCCGCCTTCGAGCGCCGCAACGCTGGTGCTGCCGGTTGTCGTGATCTCGTCCAGGCCGTTGCCATGCACGACCCAGACGCTTTCGGAACCGAGATCGCGCATCACTTCGGCGATCGGCACCACCCACTGCGGTGCGAAAACGCCAAGTAGCTGACGGCGCACGCCAGCCGGATTGGACAGGGGGCCGAGCAGATTGAAGATGGTACGCGTGCCGAGTTCGACGCGGGAGGGACCGACGTGGCGCATTGCGGAGTGGTGCTGCTGCGCGAACATGAAGCCGACACCGGCTTCGCGAATGCAGCGGGAGATGATGTCCGGGGTGACGTCCAGCTTCACGCCCAGCGCCGCAAGACTATCGGCCGCGCCGGACTTCGAGCTCAGCGCCCGGTTCCCATGCTTGGCGACCGGAACCCCGGCACCGGCGACGATGAGGGCCGCCAGCGTCGAGATGTTGTAGGTGCCGCTCGCGTCGCCGCCCGTGCCGACGATGTCGATGGCATCCGCCGGGGCATCGACGGTCAGCATCTTGGAGCGCATCGTGGTCACAGCCCCGACGATCTCGTCGACGGTCTCGCCGCGAACGCGGAGCGCCATCAGGAAGCCGCCGATCTGCGAGGGCGTTGCCTGACCAGACATCAGAATGTCGAAGGCCTGGCGGGCCTCCTCACGGGTCAGAGGCTCGCGGCTTGCAGCCTTGGCCAGAAGCGGCTTCAGATCGGTCATGCGGTTTCGCTCCCCTTAACGGACTGCTGCCTGTTCGGCGAGCGGCTGGTTGATGGACGCGCCATACTGCGTTTGCAGCAGGTTCACCATCTGGTCGAGGATATCATCGCCTGCGGCGTTTGCCATCGCAGTGATCTGCTGATCCTGGTTGTTCAGAACGTCGCCTGTTGGCTCGGTGTTGACTTCCGTGACCTTGAGCAGGATCTGCGTCGTCGGGTCGGCACCGACGGCATTGGCGACGGTATCGACAGGGCCGGAGAAGGCGGCGCTGACACCGGCGCTGCCGAGAACCGCGTCATCCATGCCGCGCGTAATGCCGGTCTTGTTTTCGACAGTGATGCCGAGCGGGCCGGCGATATCGGCAAGCGACGTGCCCTTCTGCGCCTGCTGCTTCAGCTCTTCGGCCTTCTTGGCGAGTTCGGCCTTCTGCTGTTCCGCCGTCCAGTCGGCAACCGCCTTGTCGTGGACCTCGCTCAGCGGACGGTCGCGCTCCGGCGTAACGTCGCGCATATCGAACCACAGATAGCCATCCGTGCCGATGGACAGCGACGGCACGTCGGCGCCGGCTTCGGCCCGGAATGCGGCCGCGAGCATCTGCTGCTTGGCCGGGATGTCCTTGACCTCGTTGCCGCTCTTGTCGAGACCGGTCGCATCGACGGCGTCGAGGACGACGGCCTTCAGCTTCAGCTGCGTCGCGATCTGCTCGAGCGTCGAGCCGGAGCTGCGCAGGTCTTCGATCTGGTCATGCACGTTGATCAGCTCCTGCGAGGCATTGGAGACCGCCAGCTGCTTGCGGATCTCTTCCTTGACCTCGTCGAGGGTCTTCGTGCTCTCCGGCTTGATGTTACTGATACGCAGGATCACCGGGCCGAACGTGCCGTCGACGACAGGCGTGGTGCCGCCGTTCTTCGTCACGGCAAAAGCGGCGTCGGCGACGGCCTGGTCGGGCACCTTGTCCTTGGCGAATTCGCCGAGGAAGACGTCGGTTGCCGTCTTGCCCTGGTCGGTCACCAGCTGGTCGAACGTGGTGCCTGTCTTCAGTGCGTTCACGGCCGCGTTGGCCAGGTCCTTGTTCTGGAAGGTCAACTGTTCGATCGTGCGGGCTTCCGGCGTCCGGTAGCTGTCCTTGCGCTTCTCGAAATCTTCGCGGATCTGATCATCCGAAACGGAGGCAACGTCGGCGATGTCGTCTGGCTGAAGCTTGAGATAGGCGACCTTGCGGTATTCAGGGGCGCGGTAGCGCGGCTTTGCGCCTTCGAACCACTTGGCAAGAACGTCATCCGCCGGCGCCTTGATCGGCTCGATGTTGGCATTGGTCAGAAGCAGGTAGTCGACGCCGCGGCTTTCCTGGCGGTAGAGCTTCAGCGCATCCACGAGCGTCTTCGGCGCCGTAAAGCCGTTCGACACTGCATCGACGATCTGGCTGCGGACGGCGACCTTGCTGCGTTCCTTGATATAGTCATCCTCACGGATGCCGGCGTTGCGCAGCCGCGATGTGAACAGCGAGCGGTCGAACTGGCCGTTGACCGCCTTGAACGCCGGATCGTCGCCGATCAGCTGCGCAAGACGATCCTGCGAAAGGCCGAGGTTCATGTCGTCTGCCAGCTGGTCCAGCGAAGCGCCGGCAACGAGCTGTGCAAGAACCTGCTGCTCGACGCCGAATGCGCGGGCCTGTTCGGGCGTCAGACGCATGCCGAACTGCTGGCTGAGGTTGGCCACCTGGCGCTGATAGGCGAGGCGGAACTCGTTCACATCAACATGTTGATCACCCACGGTCACGACCGTGGTGCTGTTGCTGCCGGTCAGCAGGGAATGAGAAACACCCCATATGCCGAAGGAGGCGACCAGGAGCAGCATGAGGAGCTTGGCAACCCAGGTCTGGGCAGCTCTTCGCAGAATATCGAACATCGAAACGCAAACCTCGCATTCTATTCGCCCGTTCGCGGGCTAAGGCATTCGACGTTCCTTAGAGCAAACCTGTCAGGAAATGAAGGGTTATCGCACGAAAACATCTGCGCTGTGCCGGCATGCGTTTTGCAGCCTGCCCGCACAACAAAAGATGCCGCACCTCGGAACCTTTGGCGGGGTCATTTCGTTGAGCAGCATGCCGAAAAAACAGGAGCAGACTATGGCCGACATGAAAACCGCCTCCGCCCAGTCCACGGCCGCGCGCGTGAAGGCGGACGTCGCAGCAGACGATCTTTCCGCACAGGTGGTAGCCTTGCGCGAAGATCTTGCCCGCTTGTCCGAAAGCGTGATTGCGCTGGGGCAGGGTGCCAAGAGTGCTGTTGCCGACGAAGCGTCGGTCGTGACGGAACGTGTGCGCGACAAGGTACGCGAGGAACCGATCTTCGCGCTCGCGGTGACCGCCGGGGTCGCCTACTTGTTCGGATTGATGAGTCGCAGGTAAGCTGTATCCTCATCGCACTGAAAAGGGCCGGGCGCGCCGAGGCGACCGGCCCTTTCATTTGAAGGCAGGTTCACCTGCGGATCACTCGACCCACCGCGATGAGAATGCAGGCGCCCACGAAGCCCGCAATGAGATAGCCCAGCCAGCCGCCGAGGACGACGCCGAAGACCGACAGAATGGCATTGGCGATGACAGCCCCGACGATGCCGAGCAGTATATTCATCAGCAAGCCCATGCTGCTGTTCATGAACTTCTCGGCCAGCCAACCGGCAATGCCGCCGATGATAATGGCCGCGATCCAACCCACGCCTGCGCTTTCCATGTCCGTATTTCCTTTCGAGGAAAAGAATGAACCGTACGCCGAAGAAGAAATGACTGTAGTCCGATATGATCAGGGTCAAGCGTGCTGCGCAAGGCCCCGGCGGCCAAGGTGCTCCACACTCGACGCAGGTTGCCCCAATTCCCGCACGAAAAATAGATAGGCGACACCACCGATCCCGCAAGCGGGACGAGTAGGAATATTGCCACAGGTGGAAATCAAGGGGTCGCCGCGATAAAGCGTCGCACGCAGGCGACGCGGTGAGTGCTGCGATTACGAGCCAAAACACAACCGCAGGAGGATTTCCATGAAAAGACTCGACGCCATGTCGAGTGGACGGATCAGTTCGCCGCGCCGCCGGTGTGGCGGCGCTACCTCAAAGGAGTCGCAATCCGGCAGCGCAAGCTCAGCGGTGGCATGCTCGTCCGCACCGGATTGTGCTGTAGAAACATCGTGAAGACGATATGACAGCGCCATCGGAACGGCCCCGCCGGTCGTGGGCTGCGAAGATGATCGCATACGTTGGCTTGGTTTCCTCCGGGTGGCTTCAGGGAAAGTAAACCGCCGATTGTCTTCATTGGAGTGTCGTCAAAAAAACGCAGCGACTGCCAAAATCGATCTTTCTTTCAGCAATTGCTTGCTCAACCTGTAATCTATGTCATGCTAGGCTCTTGAAAATGAGGGGTACCAAGATGATCAATCTTCAGTCGGCTCAGGGCGAGGTTGCCCACGATCAACGCTTGCTCGATTGCCGGGCGGATGTGGAACCTGCACTTCTTCAAATCATCCATGAGGCGAAGCAAAAAGGCTGGGCGCCTGCTGAAGTGGCGATGGCAATCGCCGATGCGGCCGACGACTACATTCTGCTTTTGGCGAACCGCAAGACCACGGCGCACTGAGAGGTCGTCCTGCCTGTCGGTGGTAGGTCGGACAGCCCCGAGCGTGGCGTTTTTATCCGTCGAGGAACGCGAACGGTGCATAGACACCGTCGCGCTGGTTGACGATGCGAGCGCAGCGGCTATAAAGCCTCACGAACCAGATCCGGCAACCAATCGGCATGCGCTGCGTTTGCGCGGGCAGTATGCGGAGTGAAACTGGATCGACGTGATGGAAGAGTGTCCGAGTGGTTTAAGGAACCGGTCTTGAAAACCGGCGTGCGGGAGACCGTACCGTGGGTTCGAATCCCACCTCTTCCGCCATATTCACATCAATTGGATACCTAGGCAGGTTTTTGGATTTGACGGTGAAAACGCGGCCAGATGTATGCCCGTCGGGCGCAACGATCATCGCCAGAGGTTCGTGCTTGCCGCTGTCCGCATCACACTTTACAGCTAAGGGACGCCCGTGAATAGCATTTCGGATCTAGTTGCGTCGGCAACGACAGTTCACGATCGATACCGCGCCGGCCGCATGGAACGTGAAACGGTTCGAGAATGGGCAACCAGGCTGGGTGCCTATCCTGCGCCCCACGGCGACCGTGTACGGGAGGCAGCCGAGTGGTTCCGCACCCACAACACCGAACCCGTCTCCGATGGTATCAGGCTGGCCGATCTCGATCGGCTCGCGGCGATCTTCTCGATCTGACTGCTGCACGCCATCACCCCGGTGGCGCAGGGCCTTGCGGACTACATTAGAAGCTTATTAACCATGTTAATTAGAATTGTTGCTATCTCGTCGAAAGTTTTCGCAAAATAGCCACGAAAGCCGCATGATTAAAGTCTCGTTAGGTTGATGGCATTAGGGGTGTCTTGCCCATGAGGGCGGATTTCTTAACCATAACGGTCTTGAGCGCGGCGTGGGATATATGAGACGAGACTTCGGGGCGACGTCATTCGCAACGGGCATGCGATGGGTGGGGCTATCGCTGGTCTGCGCGACGGTAACGGCTTGCGGCACTGCGCCATCGGCCCCCGCGAAGCGAACCCACGGCAAGGAATACTTCTCCGAGAAGGAATACGGCGTCAAGGCGAGCCCACGCGTTGCGACCGGCGACAATATTCCGAAAGGCGGCGGCCGCTATCTCGTTGGCAATCCCTATGTCGTCAAGGGTAAATGGTATTACCCCAAGGAAGACTTCTCTTACAACAAGGTAGGGATGGCTTCCTGGTACGGCTCGGCCTTTCACGGCCGCCTGACGGCCAACGGCGAAGTCTATGATCAGATGCATCTTTCTGCCGCGCACCCGACCTTTCCTCTGCCGAGCTACGCCCGCGTGACCAACGTCGAGACCGGTTCGTCCGTCATCGTTCGGGTCAACGACCGCGGACCGTATCACGAGGGGCGTTTGATCGATCTTTCGAACAAGACGGCCGACATGTTGGATTTGCAGCACAGTGGTACCGGCAAGGTGCGCGTCCAGTACGTCGGCCGCGCCCGCATGGACGGACACGATATGCCCTACCTGATGGCCTCGTATGTGCCGAAGGGCAGCCGTATTCCGGGCATCAACCCGGGTGGCGGACAGATTGCCAGCGGCGTCATGGTCGCATCCAACAACAAACGCATTACGGCCGACGAGATCCAGAGCTTCGGCGGCTTTACACCGCCGCAGCCCGAAAACGTGCCCGTTCCCGTTTCCGCGACATCCTATGCCGGATCGACGCCGAGCGCGCAGTACAATGCTGCCCCGGTCGCGCGGCCGATGCCGTCACCGTCATCAGCCGCCGTCGCGCAGCCATTCGATCAGATGGTCGTTTTACCTGAAATCGGCCCGCGCCCTTACGAGCGCCCCTATGGCTGGCAGCAGGGAGGTTCGCTCGCCATGGGTTACCAGGACGATACAGTGAAGACCGTCACCGTCGATCTTGCCTTCGATGCTGTCATGGTACGCAACGACGGCCTGACCGAAGAGTCCATCCTCTCATCGTTCAAGCGTCAGAAGGCCGCCAAACCCGCGCTGAAGTGATATGCTTCGGTGATTCTTCCAGGGGTCTGGCAACGGTCTGGTCGGCGAGGGTTCGGATGTTGAAACATGTGCTTTACCTCTCAGGCTGTCTGCTTGCCTTCGTAACGGGAGCGAGCGCGGCTGCTGCCGATTCCAATCCCGGTTTTGTGACCAAGGCTGCCCAGGCCTACATGATCGAAGCGTCGACCGGCACGGTGTTGCTGGCTAAAAATGAGCACCAGACGTTCTCGCCGGCATCCCTTGCCAAGCTGATGACCGTGGAGCTTGTCTTCGATGCGTTGACGAAAGGGGAGATTGCGCTCGATACACAGTATCCGGTGTCTGAGTATGCCTGGCGAACAGGCGGCGCCCCCTCTCGCGCAGCAACCATGTTTGCGGCGCTCAAGTCGAACGTGCGGGTGGAGGATCTGGTCAAGGGGATCGCCATTCAAGGTGCCAACGACAGCTGTATCATCCTGGCAGAGGGGATGAGCGGCGGCGAGCCCGCATTTGCCGAGACGATGACGCGCCGGGCAAAAACCCTCGGCATGCAACGGTCAATCTTCGGCAATTCGACCGGGCTTCCGGACGGCAAGAGCAAGACGACTTCCTTCGACATGGTCACGCTCGCCACGCAGCTGCAGCAGGCCTATCCCAAATTCTATCCCTATTTCGCTCAGCCCGATTTCGAGTGGAACAAGATTTTCCAGCGCAACCGCAATCCCTTGCTCGGCTTCGGCCTGGGCGTCGATGGCCTGGCGACCGGCTTTGCCGAAGGCGAGGGCTATTCGATCGTGGCCTCCGCCGAGCGCAATGGTCGCCGGCTCTTCATGACCCTCGGCGGCATAGCCTCCGACAAGGAGCGCACCGAGGAGGCAAAGCGCGTCCTCGAATGGGGCCTCGGTGCCTTCGAGATCCGGCAGCTGTTCGCCGATAAAGAGGTGGTCGGGACGGCGAGCGTCTATGGCGGCGCCACGCGCAGTGTCGATCTCGTCGCCAAGAGCGCAGTCAGTGTTTACATCCCGGTCAACAATCCTGACCGGCTTGCCGCCCGGATCGTCTATCATTGGCCGATGACGGCACCCGTGGCGGCGGATCGCGAAGTCGGCACGCTGCGTATATTTGCCGGCAGCCGGCTGCTGCGCGAAGTTCCGCTTTACACCAGGGATACCGTCGAAGCGGGCTCGTTGAGCAGTCGCGCTGTCGATGCGCTGCTGGAGCTCGGCGAGTCTCTGCTTTTTTCCTGGCTGTGGGACAAGCCCGAGCCCACGTGATTGCCATATTCGCTGTTCACTGTGAGGCAAACCACCATCGAGTTGGTGGCCGGGCGGTTCCGCTCACGGCAATCTTCCGCTAGATGTACGGCAGTGGCGCAGCGCGGGCGTCGAAATGCAGGAACTTGTCATTGTCATCCGGTACTGGATTGCTTGTTACATTTGAGGGCGGCGAAGGCGCGGGAAAATCGACCCAGATTCGTCGCCTCGCGGAAGCCCTGCGTTTGAAAGGCTATGATGTGCTTCTGACGCGTGAGCCAGGGGGGTCGCCCGGTGCCGAAGCCGTGCGTCACGTGCTTCTATCGGGCGCTGCAGAGTCCTTCGGCACGAGAATGGAAGCGATCCTCTTTGCGGCGGCCCGCAACGATCACGTCGAGGAAGTCATTCGACCTGCGCTCAATGACGGCAAAGTCGTTCTGTGCGACCGTTTCATGGACTCCTCGCGTGTCTATCAGGGCGTGACTGGAAACCTGCAGGCCGAATTCATCGAGACGCTGCAGCGCGTGGCCGTCGATGGCGTCGTTCCGGATTGCACCCTCATTCTCGACCTGCCGGCGCGTGCCGGGCTGGCGCGTGCACAAAGGCGTGGCGCCGCAGGCGACGTAGCCCCGGATCGGTTCGAGAAGGAGGAACTGGACACGCACGAGAAGCGCCGCGAAGCGTTTCTCGACATCGCCGCACGAGAGCCCGAGCGTTGCCATGTGGTCGATGCGCTGCAGTCGGAAGAGGTCATTGCCTCTCAGATCCTCGCGATTGTCGAGCAGCGACTGGCGCCAGGAAACACGTTGAACATGGCGGAAGCAGCCCATGAGTGACGAACGGCCAGGTCTTCTTGACGGCGCCATCTGGCCGCCGGAAAACCCGAAGCTCTTTGGACATGAGGATGCGGAAGCGTTTCTGGCGCAGTCGTACCGCTCGGGCAAGGGCCATCATGCCTTGTTGATCGAGGGGCCGTCCGGGATCGGGAAAGCGACGCTCGCCTTCCGCTTCGCGAACCATGTGCTTTCCCACTCGGATCCTGCGACTGCGCCCGAGGTGATGGCTGATCCCGATCCGAACTCCGCAGTCAGCCGGCAGATTGCCTCAGGTGCCTCTCACAATCTGCTTTATCTTGCACGCCCGGTCGACGAGAAGACCGGGAAAATCAAGTCGGCAATCACGGTCGATGAAGTCCGGCGGGCTGGGCGCTTCTTTTCGCAGACATCCGGCACTGGAAACTGGAGGATCGTCATCATCGATCCGGCCGACGACATGAACCGCAGTGCGGCGAACGCCATTCTGAAGATTCTGGAAGAGCCGCCCAAGCGGGCGCTATTTCTTCTGATCTCGCATGCGCCGGGCAAGCTGTTGCCGACAATCCGCTCCCGATGCCTGCCGCTGAAACTCGCGCCTCTGGGCGATGAAGCCCTTGGCCGCGCCCTGGCGAACCTCGGTATCGACGCCGGTGATCGAAACCTGCTGGCAACCGCCAATGGCAGCGTCGGCGAGGCGTTGAAGCTCGTGAACTACGGTGGCGGAGAGATCATTGCCGCCTACAACGAGGTCCTGACGTCGCAGGGAGCTTCGGCACGCAAGGCGATGCACCGGCTGGCCGATGCGATCTCCGGCAAGGATAGCGATACGATCTTCGAGTTCTTCACCAGCCACGTTGGCGACGATCTGATGCAAAAGGCTCGGGCGGCGGCCATGGCGGGGCAGGTCGCGGCGGCTGAGAGGCTCTCGCGTCTCCATTCGGACATTTCGGAACGACTGACGGTGTCGGACTCCTACAATCTCGATCGCAAGCAGACCGTTCTGAGCATCCTCGGCGATATCAAGCAGCCCGGTCCCTGATCAGCCGGCCAGCAGTTTCCAGGCAACCACCGCAAGCGTGGCGGCGAGCACGAGGCGGATCGTCCGCTCGTGCAGCTTCGGGGCCAGCAGGCTGCCGGCAATGATCCCAGGGATGGATCCGGCGAGCAGCGCAAGCAGGATCCCCCAGTCGATTTCACCGATCATCCAGTAGCCCATGCCGCCGATGAGCGTGAGCGGGACGGCGTGCACGATATCGGAGCCGACGATCTCACGAACGTCAAGGCGCGGATAAAGGATCAACAGAACCGTAACGCCGAGAGCGCCGGCGCCGACCGAGGTGAGGGTGACCAGAACGCCGAGCGCCAGGCCAAGCAGCGTCGTCAGGATGGCGATGGTTGCTGGCCGCATCGGGCGCCGGTTGCCCATGTTGCGCTGGACCAGTGCGAGTACCTGCCGACGAAAGACCAACATGAAAGCGGTCATGACCAAAAGCCAGCCGAGCGCAGTGGTGATCGTGTGCGCGACCTCGACGCTTTTGCGGTCGACCCCTGCCATCAGCCAGAGCATAAGCAGAGCCGCCGGAACACTGCCGGCCGCAAGGCAGCCGACGATGCGCCAGTTGATCCGGCCATGCATGCCGTGAACAGCAGTTCCGGCAGACTTGGTCACCGCGGCGTAGAGCAGGTCGGTACCGACCGCCGTCGCAGGATGAATTCCGAAGAGGAGAACGAGCAAGGGCGTCATCAGTGAGCCACCGCCGACACCGGTGATGCCGACGAGAGCGCCGACAAGCAATCCCGAAAGCGAGTAGAGGGGATTGAAACCGGACAGGCTCAAGCCGAGGGCCTCGAGCCTTGGCATGAAACGCCGCTGCGGGGTGCTTGAAATGTCACGTTGCTGTTGCCCTGTCTTATCTTTCCCCTGCCTAGAGTGTGGCAAAAACTGAGTCAAGCTCACGGTGTCGGCCATCCCTAATCCCTGATCCTTTCGAAACTTAGTGTTTCGCTTCGCCGTCACATGCGCTAAGGAGCGGCTGATAAATTTTATAGAGTAAGCCGGACAAGAATGGCCGCCATGACAGACAAGACACCCTTCTATATCACCACCGCGATTTCCTACCCGAACGGCAAGCCGCATATCGGCCACGCCTACGAATTGATCGCGACGGACGCCATGGCGCGCTACCAGCGCCTCGACGGCAAGGATGTCTTCTTCCTGACCGGCACAGACGAACACGGCCAGAAGATGCAGCAGACGGCCCGCGCCGAAGGTATCGCCCCGCAGGAGCTTGCTGACCGCAACTCGGGCGAATTCCAGGCGATGGCCAAGCTGCTGAACGCCTCGAACGACGACTTCATCCGCACGACTCAGGAGCGCCACCACGAGACCTCGCGGGACATCTGGAACCTGATGGCCGAGAACGGCGACATCTATAAGGATTCCTACGCCGGCTGGTACTCGGTGCGCGACGAAGCCTATTATCAGGAAAACGAGACGGAGCTGCGCGCCGATGGTGTGCGCTATGGCCCGCAAGGAACGCCGGTCGAATGGGTAGAAGAGGCAAGCTACTTCTTCAAACTCTCCGAGTATCAGGACAAGTTGCTTGCACTCTACGAAGCCAACCCCGATTTCGTCGGACCGGCGGAGCGCCGCAACGAGGTGATCTCCTTCGTCAAGTCGGGGCTCAAGGATCTCTCGATTTCGCGCACGACCTTCGATTGGGGCATCAAGGTTCCAAATGATCCCTCGCATGTCATGTATGTATGGGTCGATGCGCTGACCAACTACATCACTGCGACCGGCTATATCGAAGACCAGAATGGCCCCAGGGCGAAGTACTGGCCGGCGGATGTCCACATCATCGGCAAGGACATCATCCGCTTCCATGCGGTCTATTGGCCTGCCTTCCTGATGTCGGCGAAGCTGCCTCTGCCCAAGCGGGTCTTTGCGCACGGTTTCCTGCTCAACAAAGGCGAGAAGATGTCGAAGTCTCTCGGCAACGTCGTCGACCCGGTCAATCTGGTCAATCACTTTGGCCTCGACCAGGTTCGCTATTTCTTCTTGCGCGAAGTCTCATTCGGCCAGGACGGAAGCTACAGCGAAGAAGCGATCGGCACCCGTATCAATTCCGATCTCGCCAACGGAATCGGCAACCTCGCCAGCCGCTCGCTGTCGATGATCGTCAAGAATTGCGACGGCAAGATCCCAGACTGCGGCCCGCTCGCGGATGAGGACAAGGCGATGCTGGCGCAAGCGGACTCACTGCTTGCCTCGACCCGCGACGACATGAACAAGCAGCTGATCCATCGCGCACTCGCCTCGATCATCGCAGTCGTGTCCGAGACGGACCGCTACTTTGCCGGCCAGGAGCCATGGGCACTGAAGAAGACCGATCCGGCGAGAATGGGCACTGTGCTCTATGTGACGGCGGAAGTCGTGCGCCAGCTCGCGATCCTGCTTCAGCCGTTCGTACCCGAATCGGCGGGCAAGTTGCTTGATCTCGTTGCAGCCCCGGCAGACAAGCGCGACTTCGCTGCACTCGGAGAGGTTGGCCGCCTCGTGCCGGGTACGCCGCTCGAAGCGCCGAAGCCGGTCTTCCCGCGCTACGTCGCGCCGGAATCGTGAGGCCGTCATGCTGATCGACACTCATTGCCACCTGGATTTCGCTGATTTCGAAGAGGAGCGCGACGAGATCGTGAAGCGTGCCCACGATTCCGGGGTGAGGCAGATGGTGACGATCTCGACCCGTGTCCGCAAGCTCGACGGCTTGCTCGCGATCACTGAGAAGTATCCCACTGTCTTTTGTTCGGTCGGCACTCATCCAAACAGCGCGAACGAAGAACTCGATATTCAGACAGACGACCTTGTTCGTCTCGCCAACACTCATGAGAAGGTGGTCGCGATCGGCGAAGCTGGTCTCGACTACTTCTATGACACGCAGACGCCGGAGGACCAGCAGACCGGGTTCCGGCGTCACATCGCAGCCGCCCGCCAAACCCAGTTGCCTTTGGTCATTCACAGCCGCAGCGCCGACGAGGACATGGCCGAGATCCTGACTGAGGAGACAGGGAAGGGCGCCTTTCCCTTCATTCTGCACTGTTTCTCGGCGGGACCGGAGCTTGCCAGGACTGGCGTCGAGCTCGGCGGCTACATCTCCTTTTCCGGCATCCTGACCTTCCCGAAGTCGGAGGAATTGCGCCAGATCGCCAAGACAGTCCCGCACGACCGGCTACTGGTTGAAACGGACGCGCCGTATCTCGCGCCGAAACGTTGGCGCGGCAAGCGCAACGAGCCTTCCTATGTCGTCAACACGGCCGAAGTTCTGGCCGAGACCATCGGTCTCAGTTACGCCGACACGGCGCGCATCACGACGGACAACGCCTTCCGCATTTTCTCGAAGATGCCAAGGATCTGAGGGCGTGGGCTACCGGCGGCGTTTCACCATCCTCGGTTGCTCATCCTCGCCCGGCGTCCCGCGCATCACTGGTGATTGGGGTGCCTGCGATCCGGAAAACCCGAAGAACCGGCGGACACGTGCGTCCTTCATGGTGCAGCAGTATGACGACAACGGCGGCGTGACCACTGTCGTCATCGACACCGGCCCGGATTTCCGCGAGCAGATGATCGCCGCCCGCGTCGAGCAGGTTGATGCGGTCCTCTACACCCACGCGCATGCCGACCACATTCACGGGCTGGACGACCTGCGCGGATACTACTTCGGCTCTCAGCAGCGCATTCCGATTTACGCGACTGAGATCACCATGGACCGTATCCGCCAGGGGTTTGCCTATTGCATGGAGACGCCGCCCGGCAGCAACTATCCGCCGATCGTCGAAGCCAAGATCATTGGAAGCATTGACGCGCCGTTGCGCATCAGCGGTGCGGGCGGTGCCATTTCGTTTTGCCCGCACGCCCAACAGCATGGTGACATCATCTCGCTGGGATTCCGTATCGGTAATGTCGCTTATTGCAGTGATATCAGCGATTTTCCTCCGGAAACTGTTGTAAAGCTTGAGGATCTCGATGTCCTCATCATCGACGCTCTGCAGTATCGGTATCATCCAAGCCATCTGTCGCTGGAGCAGTCGCTGGACTGGATCGACCGTCTGAAGCCGAAACGGGCGATCCTGACGCACATGCATACGCCGCTGGACTACGACACCGTCATGGCCGAGACGCCGGAACACGTCGTCCCGGCCTATGATCAGATGAGTTTCGACGTCGAACTGGCGGAACTCGAAAGCGCCTAGGCTTCATCAGTGCGCTTTCGTGCCAGGGCCTTTGTTCAGCCGGCGCTTCGCGGGCGCAGTTCCCTATCGGCGGCGACATAATTGCGCCAGCCGCCATATCCGGTGATGTCGATGGCTCCTGCGATGGCCGCGGCTTCGACCAGAAAACCCTTTGCGGACGTCCCGTCGGATAAAGAGATCGTGCCGATGCCGAGCGGCGAGGGGATTGCGGCGACAAACGCCCCGAAGGCCGCGGGCATCAACTGCCAGACCTCGACATCGATTTCAGCCCCCTTGCCGGTTTCGACGCGAATGAGGCCCGGCTTGGCCGGTACCTGTTCCGCCAGCGCATAGAGACGATAGGCATCGGACGTCCGGGCTTCGCGCGAAAACCGGGCATCAAGATCGCGCAGCTGTCCGTTCAATTGCATGCCCGACAAGTGGGCGCCAACCACCACGAGGTTGATGAGGCCGTTTTCGCCTACCGTGGTCGCTTTGGCCGCCGGCGGCAGCGGCCAGCTGGTTGCGCCGAGCGCAACGCCGGCCCTCTGGTGAATGTCGCGGGCGAGCGCCGCCGTCAGGCCGTCTCGACCTGACATCGCGAGGAACGTGACGCTGGCCGGCAGGCCATCGGCGCGTTTTCCTGTCGGAACCGCTATACCGCACATGTCGAGCAGGTTGACGAAATTCGTGTAGGTTCCGAGCCGTGAATTCTCTCGGATCGGCTCTGCCGCGAGATTGGCGAGCGTGTAGTGCCTCGGCGCGGTCGGCACGCAGAACAGATCGACGGAAGCGATCAGCGGTTCCAGCTTTCGCTTGAGCGCCTGTAGCGCATAAAACCCCTTAAACGCGTCAGCAGCTGTCAGCGTCCTGGCAGACCTATAGATCTTCCGCGTGACGGGATGGAAGCTCTCCTCCTTCTCATCGAAGAAATCCTTGACCGCTGCATAACGCTCAGCCACCCAGGCGCCCTCATAGAGCAGATTGGCAACCTTATAGAAATCGCCGAACGGGATCTCCACCAGCCGATGGCCGAGGCGGGTGAGGGTAGCCAATGCATCGTCGTAGGCGGCCTCCATGATCGTGTCGCCGTAGAATTGACGATCCTCCTTAGCAGGTATGCCGATAGCAAGCATCGGTGGCAACGGATCGTGGCCGGTAGCCTGGACGGCTCTGGAGTAGGGATCGGCGTCGTCGTGTCTGGCCGCGACGGCGAACACCCGCCAGACGTCGTCAACCGTAGTTGCGAAGATGGAGACGCAATCGAGCGTCCGGCACGCAGGCACGACGCCCGTGGTCGATAATGCGCCCAGGCTCGGCTTCAGGCCGACGATGTTGTTGAGCCCGGCCGGAATGCGGCCGGAGCCGGCTGTGTCTGTTCCGAGGGCAAAGCTGACGATGCCTTGCGCGGTCGCAACGGCAGAGCCGGAGCTCGAGCCGCCCGGAACAAGTGTCGGGTCGATCGCATTGCGCGGGATCGGATAGGGCGAACGGACACCCACGAGGCCGGTCGCAAACTGATCGAGATTGGTCTTGCCGATGACCAGCGCGCCTGCTTGCCTCAGCAGCCGGACCACGGTCGCATCGCTGGCAGGCAGATAGGCATAATGCGGGCAGGCGGCCGTCGTCGGCATGCCGGCGACATCGATATTGTCTTTCACGGCGAACGGAATGCCCCAGAGTGGCTTGGCCGCAGGATCGAACGCACCGAGCGCTTCGGCCTCGGCGACCAATGTCTGCCGGTCGGCAAGGTGCAGAAAGATGCCGGGGTCGTCAACATCGGCAATACGCATGAAGACGCGATCGATGATCTCCACGACCGTGCCGCCGTTGTCGTAGAATGCATGCAGTGATGCGATATCAAAAGCCGGTCCGCCGGTCATGCTCTTTCCTCTTCCAGAATTACCACTGGCCGGTCCCACTGGATCAGCACCACGCAGCCGGTGTCGCTCCAGACGCTGTGCTCCGTTCCGGCTGCGTTGACGACATAGCTGCCCTTGCCGTAGTCACCGGCCTCGTCCGACTGCGTGCCTTCCAGCACCAGGATGGTTTCAAGGCCCTCGTGGCGGTGGCGCGGGACTGCAGCGCCCGCCTCGTATTTCAACAGAGCGACCCCCGGCTGGTCGCCTTCGAAGGGCTGGATCCAGTGAATGGTGACATCCTCCCTGAACGGTCCGAACGGCAGCTCCTTCCAGCCGCCGGATGTCAGTAGTTCGCGTGTCTTCTCAGGCATGGCCGATCACCTCCAGAATATCGTCAATATGCGCAGTCCAGCCGACGATTCCGCCTTGGGCACGGATCATGGCGATGGCAGCATCCTTGAACTCCGGAAAGTAGCTCTCCGTCGCCTCCTCGGCGAGCAGGCATTCGTAGCCGCGGTCGTTCGCCTCGCGCATCGTCGTCTGCACGCAGACTTCCGTGGTGACGCCAGCAAACACCAGCTGGCTGATGCCCTTGCGCCTGAGCACGTCGCCGAGCTCGGTCGCGTAGAATGCGCCCTTGCCGGGCTTCTCGATGACGGTTTCGCCGTCGAGCGGCGCAAGCTCCGGCAGGATCGCCGTGCCGGGCTCGCCGGCGATCAGGATGCGCCCCATCGGTCCCTCGTCGCCGATCCTGAGGCTCGGCTTGCCGCGATTGCGCTTGGCTGGCGGCAGGTCGGAGAGGTCGGGCTTGTGGCATTCCATCGTGTGGATCACAGGTAGCCCGGCATCGCGAAAACCCTGGATCAGCCGTTTGACATCGGGCACGATTTTCGTGATGCGGCCGACATCGTTGCCGAGGCTGGCGCCGAAGCCGCCCGGCTCGGCAAAATCCCGCTGCATGTCGATGACGATGAGTGCCAGCTGGTCGGGTTTGGCAGGGAAGGCGAATGGCTGTGCCTTGATCTCACCCATCAGTGGTGTCCTGCCATATGCGCGCCGATGATCGAAATGTCGGCGGCGAGCGCCGGTGTTTCATAGACGAGCTTGCCATCGGACATGACCACGATGCGGTCGGACATCTCAAGCAGTTCGTCGAGGTCTTCCGAAAGCAGCAGCACGGCGGCACCTGAATTGCGAGCCCTCATGATGCGTGCCCGAATTTCCGCCACCGCCGAGAAGTCGAGGCCGAAGCAGGGATTGGAAACGATCAGCAGATCGACTTCACCGGTGAGTTCGCGCGCCAAAACGGCCCGCTGCACGTTGCCGCCGGAAAGGGCGGCAATGGGCGACGACGAGGAAGCGGCCTTCACCTTGAAATCGGCAATCAGGTCGGTCGCACGTTTCTTCATCTTGCCCGGGCTCAGCCAGATCGCATCCCTCCCATCCTCCGTCAGGTCGAAGGTGCGGAAGGCGAGGTTCTCGCTGACCGTCATGCGCGGCGCACAAGCGTTCTGCAGCGGCTCTTCAGGGATGAAGCGGACGTGATTCCTGCGGGTCTCATGACGCGTTGCGCCGTATGCCCAGCCGTTCACCGTCACCGTGCCGGCATGCGTCTGGCGCTGGCCGGCGAGGATCTCGGTGAGCTCCTTCTGTCCGTTGCCAGATATGCCCGCGATGCCGACGATCTCGCCGGACCGGACGGTGAGGTTTTCGATCTCGATCGTCTTCAACCCTGATCGATCCGGCGCTTTCACCCGCTCCACCCTGAGCACCGGCTTGGCGACCTGGGAAACCGGCACGCGGGTGTCGAGTTCGGCAAGTTTCACGTCGCCGATCATCATGGAAGCCATTTCGGAGGTCGACAGTTCGCCCACGTTCCCGCCGCCCACCAGCTTGCCGCGCCGCAGGATCGAGACGGCATCGGCGAATTTGGTGACCTCATGGAACTTGTGCGAGATCATCAGCACGGTCAGCTCGCCGCGCTCCGTCATGCCGCGCACCAGCCCCAGCATTTCATCCGCCTCGGCGGGTGTCAGCACCGATGTCGGCTCATCGAGCACGAGGAAGCTGCGGCCGAGATAGAGCTGCTTGACGATCTCAAGCTTCTGCTTCTCGCCGGCCGCAAGCTCGCTCACCCGGCGGTCAAGCGGGATCTTGAACGGCATGCGCTCCATGAAGGCGGCGAGGTCCTTGCGTTCCCTAGCCCAGTTGATGACCGCAGGCACTTTGGCGCGGCTGATGACGAGGTTTTCCGCACCCGTCAGCGACGGCACCAATGTGAAATGCTGGTAGACCATGCCGAGCCCATAGGCGGCAGCGTCCTTTGGCGAGGCGACAGCCACCTCGCGACCGTCCACAGAGAGCGAACCTAAGGTCTGGTGGTAGAAGCCCATGATGCATTTCACCAGCGTCGACTTGCCTGCGCCGTTCTCGCCAAGCAGCGCATGGAAAGTGCCGGCGGGTATATCGACCGAGACATGGTCGAGCGCCGTGAAGCTGCCGAACCGCATGGTCATGTCGAGCGTCTGGATTCCCACGGCCTTTCCGGCCTGGGGAAGGGGCGTGTCGCGTACGATGCTCACTTCATTTCTCCTTTTCGACAATGATGGCAACTGTGCAGTCGCCGGTCAGGCTTCGGCGCTCGGCTTGGCAGAAGGTCTGACCGCATAAGCCGGGCATCAGGCAAGCGCCTCGATGAGAGCCATGGAATTGGAAACGGAGCCGAAGACGCCTCCCTGCATCTTGACCATCTTGATGGCGGCGAGGTGGTTGCCATGGTCTGTCGCGCCGCAGCAGTCCTCGAGCAGCAGGCATTCGAAACCGCGGTCGTTCGCCTCGCGCATCGTGGTCGAGACGCAGACATCGGTGGTGATGCCGGTCAGGACGATGTTCTCGATACGCTTCTGGTTCAGGATCAGCTCCAGGTCGGTGGCGCAGAAGGATCCCTTGCCGGGCTTGTCGATGATCACTTCGCCGTCGAGCGGATAGAGTTCTGGAATGATGTCCCAGCCCGGCTCGCCGCGAACCAGGATGCGGCCACAGGGACCGGCATCGCCGATGCCTGCGCCGATGCGTTGCGAGCGCCAGCGCTTGTTGGCCGGCAGGTCGGCGAGGTCGGGGCGGTGCCCCTCGCGGGTGTGGATGATGTGGTAGCCCCTGGCGCGCATCGCCGCGAGCACGGTCTTGATCGGTCCGATTGGCGCCTGCACCAGGGAAAGGTCATAGCCCATGTGATCGACATAGCCGCCCTTGCCGCAGAAGTCCGTCTGCATGTCGATGATGATGAGCGCCGTGTTGTCCGGTCGCAAGGCGCCGTTGTAAGGCCAGGGATAGGGGTCGGCGTTGACATAGTGCCCTTTGGTTTCGACCATCGCGTCCATCGTCTGTCTCCTATTCAGCCGTAAGTTTGATGCTTCGCCATGGTGCTGGTCGCTTGTTGGACCAGGTCCGTATATGCATCGGTGGGCCGTGTCCTTCGCTCCACCGGCGATGGCGCTGCCGATGCCGTCTTCAGATCTGTRGGGTAGCTGAAATCATTCATGGCTCATCTCCTATTTCGTGAGCGACAATGCGCCCGGCGCGCCAGCCAGCGAGCGGGTAGGCGAGGAGGTGGCGATGAGAATGGCGAGCGTCAGCACGTAAGGCGCCGCGTAGAAAATGTAGTATCCCTGCGTGACGCCGACGGATTGGAGCGCCGGGCCGAGCGCGCCGGCGCCGCCGAACAGCAGGGCGGCGAGGAAGCAGCCGATGGGATTCCATCGGGCAAAGATCACCAGTGCCACGGCCATCAGACCCTGGCCGGATGAAATGCCTTCGTTCCAGGAGCCCGGATAATAGAGCGAGAGATAGGCGCCGCCGACAGCTGCGAGCGAACCGCCCACGGCGGTGGCAAGCAGGCGTACGCGATCCGGATTGATGCCCATGGCGCGCGCTGCATCGGTGCTGTCGCCCACGACGCGCAACACGAGGCCAATCCGCGTGTTCTTGAAGGCCCACCAGAGCGCGAAAGCGAGAAGGGCGCCCAGGATGAAGAGGACGTTGATGTTGAGCGCCGCCTGCACCTGCGTCAGGCCGGACCATGAGCCGAGCGGAATCGATGGCAGATGCGGCGCCACCGGCTTGATGAAGGGTTTCCCGAGGAAGAAGGCAAGGCCGAGTCCGAACTGCATCATGGCGATGCCAATCGCGATGTCGTTGACCTTGGGCCACTTGCAGATCCACCCGTGGAGCAAGCCGAAGATCGCCCCCGCTCCCATCGCCGCCAGCATGCCGAGCCATGCCGAGCCGCTCATGACCGCAATGGCGTATGCCGTCATGGCGCCGAAGACGAGCGTCCCTTCCAGACCAAGATTGATGCGGCCGGAACGCTCGGTGATGGTCTCCCCGAGGCTGACGAAGATGAAGGGGGTGGAGACGCGGATCGCGCCCGCGAAGATGGCGAGGGGAACGCCCCAGAGGCCAATGCCGGTGTCTTCCATCATGCGCTCCTTTTCCAAAGGTCGGGATTGAAGATCTTGAAGCGGCCGTAAAAGGTCTCGCAGAAGAGGATGACGATGAAGAGCGTGCCCTGCAGCACCAGAACGGTCGCGTCAGGCAGGCCCATGCGGCGCTGGATAAGCCCACCGGAGGCATCGATGCCGCCGAGAAGGATCGCAACGGGAATGATCGCCAACGGGTTATGCCGCGCCAGGAAGGCAACGAGGATGCCGGTATAGCCGTAGCCCGCGGCGAGCGAGGCGTTGGCGCTGCCTTGGACTGCGGCAACCTCGATCATCCCTGCCAACCCAGCGAAGCTGCCGGCAATCGCCGTGAAGCCAACGATCAGGCGGCCGACCGGCAGGCCCTGGATCTGTGCGGCGCGAACATTGCCGCCGGCGATGCGCGCGGCAAAKCCGTAGCTCGTCACCTCGATCAGGATCCAGGAGAGGACGCAGGCGACGACCCCGATGGCGAGCCCCCAGTGCACGTCCATCCCAGGTATCTTGCCCAGCATGTACTCTGGCGGCAACGGCGTCGTCGACGGCTTGTTCAGGCTTGCCGGATCGCGAAGCGGTCCCTCAACGAACTGGTTCATCAACGCGATCGCGATATAGGCGAGCAGGAGCGACGAGATGGTTTCGTTGACGCCGCGATAGTGGCGGAGGAAGCCGGAAAGCCCTATCCAGACGCCGCCGACGATCATGGAGGCTGCCGCCATCAGGATAAGCACGAGAAGGGCGGGGAGCGTTCCGACGAACGGCAGAGCGATGGCAGCGGCCGCAACGCCGCCAAGCACCACTGCACCTTCTCCACCGATGATGACGAGCCCGAGACGGGCCGGTAGCGCAACGCACAGTGCCGTCAGGAGGAGAGGGGCGGAGCGGCTGAGGCTGTTCTGGACGGAGAACCAGCTGCCGAAGCCGCCAGTGTACATCAGTTGGAAGAGGACGGCCGGCGACTTGCCGACCGCCTGTATGAAAAGGGAGAAAAGCGCGAGCCCGACCAGGATCGCGCAAAAACTGATGGCGATCGGTTCCGCTCGCCGCGCCAGCCATTCCAGCATCGGCCGGAGCTGCGACCGCTCTGGAACGATGGAGATTGCGGGATTGTTCGCCTCGACTGTCATGACGCTTCTCCCTTGGGCTCAAGCCGTGGATCCGACGACGCCTTCGACCAGGTAGTCCATGCTCTCGAGCTCGATCGCGTCTTCGGCGTAAGCCTTGTCGGCTGCGACGATGACGTTGCCCTTGTTGTCCTTCATCGGTCCCTTGAAGACCGAGAACTTGCCGGTCATCATCTCCGCGAGCGTCACGTCGAATTTCGTGCGCGCTTGCGCCGAAACGGCCGGGCCTAGCGGGCTCATCTTGACGAAGCCGTCCTTCAGCCCGCCGCGTACGAAGTTGCCGAGCTTCTCGCCCGCCTGTGCCTTCTTGACGAAGTCGGTGTAGACGTTGCCCCAAGCCCATTCGGCGCCGGTGAGATATTTCTCAGGCGCCAGCGGGCTCTGGTTGGCGTGATAGCCGCAGACGAAGGCGCCGCGGCCGGCTGCCGTCTCGACAACCACCTTGGGGCTGTCGACGTGGCAGGTGATGACGTCGGCGCCCTGATCGATCAGCGCATTGGTGGCTTCCGCTTCCTTGACGGCCAGCGACCACTCACCGGTGAAAATCACCTGGCAGGTGATCGAGGGATCGACAGAGCGTGCGCCGAGGAGGAAGGAGTTGATGTTCTGCAGAACTTGAGGGATCGGCTTGGCCGCGACAAAACCGATCTTCTTGCTCTTCGAAGCATAGCCGGCCGCAGTCCCGTTCAGATACTGACCCTGGCCGATGTAGCCGAAATAGGAGCCCGTATTCATCGGGTTTTTGCCCTCCTGCCAGAGGCCGCCGCAATGGCGGAACTGGATGTCGGGATATTTCGCTGCCATTGCCAGCATATGGGGGTCGAAATAGCCGAACGACGTCGGGAAGATCAGCGTCGCGCCGTCGAGGTTGATCATCGACTCCATTGTCTTCTGGACATCGACCGTCTCCGGCACGTTCTCCTCTTCGACGACTGTGACGGCCGGCAGCGCCTTGAGGGCAGCAGCGCCCTCGGCATGTGCCTGGTTATAGCCATAGTCGTCTTTCGGGCCGACATAGATGAAGCCAACCGTCAGAGCGGTTTGCGCGAAAACACGGCTCGGCAGCAATCCGGGTGTCATGGTGAGCGCACCGGCAGCAGAAACTTGGAGGAAGTTGCGGCGGTTCATGGAAAGGAGTTTGGTCATTGGAATGCTCCTTGCGGCGATGGCCGGTTTGAAAAAAAACGTTGCAGAAAAGTGTATGCAATGGCCGTGCCAAATTTTAAGTCGTTGTTTTGTTTTCGTTAAAATAAAGATCCTGGCGCAGTTGTGTAAACTGTATGCAGTTTAATGCCGAATGTGATGAAAAAATAATCGATGATTAATAGACTATCTTATCGGCCCCGGCGTTCAGCTCCGGAAACCGTGTTCATGCAGCCGTAAACTATTATGGGAGCAAAATTATTTGACTTCAGACCTATGTGCATGCATCTGTATGCAGTCGATAGGAGCAGATTGTATACGTGAAGCAGATCAGACCCAGGCAAGTGATCAGGGCCGGGACCACCGTTGAGCAGATGGTGCGAGCCATAGCGGACATGATTGTGACCGGCGTTCTCTTGCCGGGTGAAAAGCTTGACGAGATTTCGCTCGCCACCCGCTTCGATGTGTCGCGAACGCCGGTCCGCGAAGCTCTGCGCGAGCTTGGCGCGATGGGGTTGGTCGACCGCGAACCAAATCGCAGCGCCGTCGTTGCCAACGTGACCGAGGCCTACCTTCATTCGATGTTCGAGGCGATGTCGGAGCTTGAGGCCATATGTGCGCGGCTTTCAGCGGAGCGCATGACTGCTGACGAAAGGCGAGCGCTGGAACTTCATCACCGCGCATCTGCCAAGCTTGTGCACGCCGGCGCGGAGGAAGACTACGCCACGCACAACACAGACTTCCATACGCGGATTTATCGCGGCGCTCATAACGATCACATCTACGAGCTGGTGACGCAAACCCGCGCCCGGCTCGCGCCCTTCCGTCGTGCGCAGTTCAGGCTGCCCGGGCGCCTGGCAATGTCCTATGACGAACACGACGTGATCGTCACCGCCATCATGCGCGGCGATACCGCAGCGGCCAGCCAGGCTGCTTACTCGCACGTTACAATCGTCAGTGATGCAAGTATTGTCTTTGCATCGACCAAGGGCGATTGATCCTATCGTTGTAAGTCAGAATTAAAGCGCAAACAATTGTAATTTATAGGTATCTTATGAAGAAGATATTCAATCCGCCGACTGTCCGAAGGCCGTTTGGAAACTACAGTCATGGCCTGCTCGTGCCATCAGGCGCATCGCTGCTCGTCACCTCGGGCCAACTCGGTATCGGATTGGACGACACGATCCCCGACGATGTGACATCGCAGGCCGAGCTCTGCTTCAGGGCGCTCGACGCGATCCTGCAGGAGGCGGGGATGACATTCGCGGACGTCATCCGCATCGGCGGCTTCGTCACAAAGCGCGAAGACTTTCCGGCCTACATGGCCGTTCGCGATCGCTATACGCTTGAACCCAAGCCGGTCTCGACCCTTATTGTCGTCGGCGGCTTCACCCGGCCGGAATTCCTGGTCGAGGTCGAAGTAACCGCGGCTAAAGTGTTGTGACAACAAGCTGGAGGTCATCGGGTGGCTGTACAATTCAGTAACGTCGTCCTCTACGCCAGGGACATTGAGGCGACAGTGCTATTCTATGAAAAGCACTTTGGTTTCAGCGCGTTGAGGAGGACAGATGACAGAATTATCGAACTCGTCAATGAGGACGGCGGCGCCAGCATCATGGTGTATCAGGCTGGAAAGGCGCAGAAGCAAGGCCAGTCGGTCGTCAAGCTGGCTTTCGCCGTCGAAGACGTCCGGCATTTTTGTGAAGTGAGCGCCGGGCGGGGGCTGGAATTCGGCCCGCTACACCAGGCAGATGGATATGTCTACGCGAACGCCCGCGACCCATCGGGCAATCCGATTTCGGTGTCCAGCCGCAGATTTCGCGAATCCACCTAGCGAGGATCCCTGGAGGCAATCTGCCGCTCAGAACCGTTCCATTGCGGTCTTCACCTTGCCCAGAAACGCAGCGCGCGTTTGCGGTGTGCACTTGTTCATGTCGTAGTGGGCAAGGAAGGTAACTGGGCGCAGTGGATTGATCTGCGCGCGCAGAACGCGCTTGACGATCTTCTTCGGCGGATTTCCGGCCACGAAGGCACGGAAGGGGGTTGCCCCATAGGTGAACACCGCGCCGAGTTTGCGGATATGGCGCAGGCGGGATTCGACCCTGCCGTCGACAAGCTCGAAGGAAACGCCGGGAAGCCAGACCCGGTCGAAATAGCCCTTCAGGATCGCCGGGAAGCCGAAGTTCCACACCGGCGTCACGATCACTAGTCCTTCCGCCTGCTTTAGCCGCTCGACATGGCCCTTCACCAGCAACGTGTTGTCGGGATAATCGTGATAAATCAGCCTGTCGTGGCGCGACAGTACCGGATCGAAATTCTCCTCGTAGAGATCGCAGGGATCGACATCGTGTCCTGCGGCAGTCAGGCTTTCCAGCGTCTGCCGGTAGAGCGCATGGCCGTAGCTCGACAAGACGGGATGTGAATGAAGGACGAGAACCCTCATGATGCCTCCATCACAGCGGCAAGACCCGGGAAGAGGTAGTTTTCGCCGGCGGAAAAGTCGAAGTCGGGGTTTTCCCAGGCGATCATCTTGCCCGGATTGAGCAGCCCCCGCGGGTCAGTCTCGTGCTTGAAGGCAAGCTGAACTCTGTCGGTCTGCTTCATGCCGCCTTCCTCCAGCGTGTAACGATGCGGGTTGAAGATAGGGCACCCATGATCCTGATGAATCTTGATAATCTCTTCAAGCCGCTCCTCGGTCGTATAGCGCACCAGCGGCAACCCCGCGCACTGGATCTCGCCGTCGAAGCGGATGAATTCGAGATGACCTGGCACCTCATCGCCGAAGATCTCGACCATCTTGGCGACCTTGGCCACGTGGTCGGGGCCAGGGTATTGGACCTGCAGGTAGGTAAAGCTCGGATCGATCTTCAGCGCGCGAAGCGTGGTGTGGTTCCAGGCAAGCTCGTAGGCATGCGGAATGCCCTTCATGCTTTCGACCTTGTCGGAGCGAAAGACGACCTCGCCCTTCTGTGCCGATGTGAAGGCCATGAACGCATCCATCGAATGCGGCGCGATCATCAGCACCGCGAGAGACTGGCCCTGCCGGATAAAGGGTTTGTGGCGCGTGAAATACGCATGCGGAATGGGCGCGGCAATCGGCGCGATTTCCTTGATCAGAATGCCGTTGCACTTCGCCAGCGCATCCGAGTAGCGCACGGCTGCCATGAAGTCGTCATAGCCGACCAGTACGTCGACCCAGTCGTAGGCGGGCGCGAGCGGCATCTCGATCTCGGTGATGATGCCGTTGGTGCCATAGGCATGGCTGACTTTCTGCAGGTCCCAGCCGGTGAGGTCGAGTATGCGTGGCTCGGCTTCCATGGTAACGACGCGCAGCCGTATGATGTTGCCGATATCGCGCAATCCGCCCCAGGTGATCGACCCGACGCCGCCCGAGCCGCCAGCGACGAAGCCGCCGATCGTTGCCGTCTGGGCGGTGGAGGGGTGAAAGCGCAGTTCCTGTCCGGAATGAGCCCTGGTCTGCTTGTCCAGTTGGGCAATCACGATGCCCGGTTCGCAGATGACCCGGCCGGGATGGATCTCCTTGACCTTGTCCATCGCCGCAAGGTTCAGCACGATGCCGCCCGACAGCGGCATGGCTTGGCCGTAATTGCCGGTGCCCGCGCCGCGCGGCGTCACCGGAACGCCATGTGCGAAGGCGACCTTGAGCGTCTGGATTACCTCGGCCTCATTCTTCGGCGTCACCACCAGATCGGCCGTCACGCCGTCAAGCTGTGCCTTGAGAATTGGCGAGTACCAATAGAAATCGCGGCTTTTCTGGCGTACCAGCGCCGGATTGTCTTCAACAGCAATGCCTTCGAGCTCTTGTCTGATCTTCTGGTAGTCCGGCATGTCAGCCTCCAAGGACGGTATCGAGTTCACGGTAGTCCGGCAGGCTGCGGTCGATGACCTTGCCGCGCCGTAGAACCACGCGGTCAGACTGCGGCCGGGACAGGAATTCACTCCAGCGACGGGCGCTGAAGAGCACGAGATCGGCGGGTCGGCCGACGGCGATGCGCCCCATATCAGGGCGCCCGGCAATCTCGGCCGGGGAGGTCGTCACCACGCGTGCTGCGGTATCGAGCGGGTGATCGAGGTGAAGGATGCGGACTGCTTCGCGGAACACTTCGACGGCATCGAGATCGCCGTAGGCATAGAAGGGGTCGCGGGTGTTGTCTGAGGCGACAGCGGTAGCCACACCGGCTGCGGCAAGCTCCTTGAAGAGCGTGACGCCACGCCAGCGCGGCGTGCGGCCGGGATAACGATCCTGCAGATAGGCGTTGCACATCGGCAGCGAAATGATCGCGATTCCCGCCTTGGCAACGAGTTCGACCGTGCGCTGGGCAATGCCATCGTCTTGCCGTGCGAGCGCGCAGCAGTGCCCCGCCGTCACCTTGCCCGTGAAGCCGTTCCGCAGAACGGCCTCGGCAATTGCCTTCAGCGTCTCCGCGCCGGGATCATCTGTCTCGTCTACATGCAGATCGATATCGAGGCCGTTGTTGGCGGCGGCACGAAAGAGCGTGTCGAGCTGCCAGACAAGATCGGGGCTCATCTTTGTCACGCCGCCGAGCAAGCCGCCCGTGTCGCGAACAACCGATAGGAGGTCGCCGAAATAGGCCTCGTCCACCATCGCGTCCATCGCAAAGAGCGCAACCGCCTGCAGGGCAATCTTGTCCTTCCAGGCCTCGCGAACCTCGGCGAACACCTCGAAGGAGATGCGGTGTTGCGGTGCGACTGAATCCAGATGGGTGCGGATAAGGCTGGTGCCATGCGCGTAAGCCGAGCGCAGAGAAAATTCCATCCGCTTGCGCACATCCTGCGCGGACCAGTGCGCGGTACGGTCGACGCCGACGGCCTCGATCGCGCCCATGAAAGTGCCATCCGGGTTGTGGTTTCGCGCCCAGATATGCCCCTTGTCGAGATGGGTATGGACGTCGGCAAAGCATGGCCAGATCATCCCTTCGCGGAGATCGGATTTGGCGAATTCCGGAGGCGCGCTGCCGGCTGGCAATATGGCCGATACCATGCCGTCCGCGATCACCAGATCGGCGCGTACCAACCCTTCAGTGGCAGGTGCGTCATAGCCCTCGACCGCCGCGGCGGGCAGCGTCGCATTGCCCAGCACGAGGCGGTCGGCACTCGGAGGGGACATGAAGGAACAGGTCATCAGTTTTCCCGTTTCAGGCTGCTCTCATGCCAACGATGCAGGCTGAGCCATGATATGAAAGAGGTGATCGCGAAAATCGCCACGCCGAGCAATGACAGCATCAGCAGGGCCGCAAACAGACGAGGGATGTTCATGCGGTATTGGGCTTCCAGCAGCCGGAAGGCGAGGCCGGATCCGGCGCCCGCCGAGCCTGCTGCAAACTCGGCAACGACGGCGGCGATCAGCGCCAGCCCGCCGCCGATGCGAAGACCGGTCATGAAATAGGGCTGGGCAGCTGGCAACTTGAGATAGAGAAGCGTCTGCCAGCGTGAAGCGCCGTAGAGCTCGAAGAGATTGATCAGGTTGTGATCGACGCTCTTCAGACCCTGTACCATGTTGGATAGGATCGGAAAGAAGGCGACCAGGAATGCGCAGATCAACAGCGCCACCTGCGTCGACGGCGCATAGATCAGTATGAGCGGCGAGATTGCAACGATCGGCGTCACCTGCAAGATGACCGCAAGCGGATAGAAAGCGATCTCGATCCACTTGGACTGCACCAGGAAGACGGCGAAGCCGACGCCCCCCACCAGCGCCAGCGCAAGTGACATGAGCGTGATCTTGGTGGTGACCCAAAGGGCAGGGGCGAGCGTGCCCCAATCGTTGACGAAGGCCGCTGCCACGGCTGCCGGGCCAGGCAGGATGTAAGGCGGCACGCCGGAAAGCTTGACGTAGAGCCCCCAGATGACGACGAGAACCACGATGGTGATGATCGGAATGGCGACCCGGAGCGCCAGATCGCGGTGGCTGGCGTGCGGCGCTTTGGATGCCGACGGTACGAGGGCGTCGACGACATCGGAGCTCAACGGTCTTCCCCTGCCGCGTTGATGGCGCCGATGAGCGAGTGGGACACGGTCTCGCACGCCTGGCGGTATTCCTCCGATGTCCGGTAATGCGCGTCGCGTTCAAGGCGGGTCACAAGCGGAATGTCGTCGTGAACGCGGCCCGGACGTGCCTTCATGACGACGATACGGTTTGAGAGATATGCAGACTCGAAGACCGAATGCGTGACGAAGATCACCGTAATGCCGGTCTCCTTCCAGAGCCTTAGCACATCGTCGTTCAGCTTCTGACGGGTGATTTCGTCGAGCGCCGCAAATGGCTCGTCCATCAACAAAAGCTTGGGCTTGGTGACCAGCGCTCGGGCAATGGAAACGCGCATCTTCATGCCGCCCGAGAGTTCACGCGGATAGGCTTCGGCAAAATCCTGCAGGCCGACTGTCGAGAGCACGCCGATGATCTCGTCGCGCGCCGCCACCTTCGAAATGCCGCGCAGCTTCAGCGGCAGGTGAACATTGTCGAAAACGTTCTTCCAGGGCATCAGCGTCGGCTCCTGGAAGACGAAGCCGATATCGCCTTCCGGCAGCCCCTTCGCATTGATCCGCGAGCTCGGCCAGTCGATTTTGCCGGAGGAAACATCGCCAAGGCCGGCGATGATCCGTAGTGCCGTCGACTTTCCGCAGCCGGACGGTCCAAGCAGGCTGATGAACTCACCGCTCGCGACCGTCAGAGACATGCCAGCCAGCGCGATGGTTCCATTCGAAAATGTTCTGGATACGGACTGCAACTGGACCAGCGGCCTTTTGCGTGTTTCCCTCTGAGGCGCGATCTGGGCTTCGGCTAGCGGCATTGCTGTCTCTTTTCATCAAGAACGCTTCTTCGTGCGAGGATCTTGCGGCCATCCGAGCCGCGAGCCGTCGGTGCTGAAAAACTCACTTCTTCAATGTCATGCCGGTGCCCTTGCAGACGTACTTCGTGGTGAACGCCTTGGTATAGTCCGTGTCAGCCTTGAAGACCTTGATGCCGACCATTTCGTCGAAGAACCTCTTGTAGTGCGCATCCGTCATGCATCCGATGCCCTTGTCCAGCGCCTCTCCCGATTCAACGATGCCGTATTCTTTCATTTTGGCGATCGAATAGGCGATCTGACCGTCCGTCATCTCCGGATTGTCCTTCTTGATCAGTTCGTTCGCCTTGCTGTTGTCGCCATAGAGATAGTTGTACCAACCCTCGATCGAGGCGTCGACGAAGCGCTGGACGACGTCGGACTTTGTGTCGATCATCGCCTGCGTGGTAGTGATCATCGTGGAATAGGGGGTGTAACCGTTATCGGCGAGTAGGAAGACCTTGGGCTCCCAGCCCGTCTGCTTCTTGATTTCGTAGGGTTCGGAAGTCAGGTACCCCTGCTGGCCGGATTGCTTGTCCGCGATAAAGGGTCCAGGATTGAAGTTATAAGGCTTGTATTGCTCATCCTTGAAACCCGGATAGTTCGCTTTCATCCACTCGAAATAGGTGAGGTAACCGTCCTTGCCGAGGAAAAGTGCCTTCAGCTTCGCCAGGTCCTCGAACGACTCGATACCGGCATCCGGATGCGCGAGCAGGACCTGTGGATCCTTCTGGAAGATGGCGGCGACGTCGACGAGCGGAATGCCCTGTTCCACCGCCGCGATTTCGCCTTGTGCGCCACCCATGTAGAAATCGATCTTGCCGGCGATCAACCGTGCACTGTTGGCGGCATTCGGGCCGCCTTGCAAAATGGTCACGTCAAGGCCGTGCTTGGCGTAGGTTCCGTCGGCAACAGCCTGATAGAAGCCACCGTGTTCTGCCTGTGCGAGCCAGTTGGTCCCGTAACTGACTGTCTCGAGCGCGTAGCTTGGAGCGGCGAGGGCGATTGCACCGCCGAGCCCCAACATTGTCGTCAATGCTATGTTCATCTCTGCTGTGGACATGAGCGGCGTTCCCCTTTGATGCCGAAAGACGTCGTCGGCGGCGTCCCACTTCTTACAGTTGAGCGCTTGTCTTGCTGTTTGAAAAGCATCAAAATTCGTGCACAATGATGCCTTTTCGGCACCTCATGAGGTGCCTGTGTCTAATTTGTGCGTGGCGCTTAAAATTGATGCAACGAGGACCCGATGCTGCATTCCAGGAAGCTTCTTTATATGAACGAGATCGCGCGGGCGGGGTCGATCCGAAAGGCAGCGGCGCGCCTGAACGTTGCATCCTCCGCCATCAATCGGCAAATCCTGGCGCTTGAGGAGGAAATGGGAGCGCCGCTCTTTGAACGGCTGCCTCGCGGATTGCGGCTGACGGCCGCGGGCGAACTCTGCATCGAGCACATCCGTGAGGTGCTGAAGAATTACGACCGGCTGGAAGGCCGCATCCGCAGCCTGAAGATGCAGCAAGCCGGGAAGGTGCGGTTGGTGACCACCGTCGGTCTCGCGTCCGGGCCGCTTGCCGAGATCATCACGCGCTTCCAGTCAGTGAACCCGCGCGTCTATTTTCATGTCAGGAACGATTCCGGCACGACGACGGTCAATCCGGTCTTGACGGGAGATGTCGATATCGGGCTCGGATTCAATATTCCGGCCACCCCCGGGATCCGGACGCTCGGCAATTTCGACATACCGATCGGTGTCGTCCTGCCGCCCGGCCATCGCCTGATCAGGCCCGGGCCGATCAATCTTGCGGATGTTGTTCAGGAGCGCCTGGTTCTTGCGCAATCCGGGACGAGTCTGCGCGACGTCATCAACCTGGCACTGGCGCGCATGGACGTATCCGTTGAACCCGTGCTGGAGAGCAACGCCTCGGAAATGCTGAGGAAACTGGTAAAATGTGGGGCAGGGATCACCCTGCTCAATCCGCTCGATGTCATCACAGAATGCAGGCTGGGCGAGCTTGTTTTCAGGCCGATCGCCGAGCCGCATGCAAGGCATCAGCCGATGAAGCTGATTGCTCGCGCCCGTGCGCCTCTCGATGCTGCCACCAGCCTGTTCGTCGAATACCTGCTCGCAGAACTGTCGGGATTGGTGCAGGAACTGCGGACAAATGGCTACATCGGGCCGGACAGTCCCACCACAGCGTGATGCCTATTTCGAATTGAAGGACTTTACCTCGAGTAGAGGTTGGACAGCGAATAGCCTTTCAGGTCATGGAGCAATTCGATGAAGCCCTCAACCTGATGACGGCAGATGGCTTCGCCTTTCTGCGCTGTGCCGAGGGACGCATCGCCGACGACACCGTTCGGATTGAGATCGTGGGCGATCCACGCCAGCGCATGCGGCGGCAACGGTTGCATATATTTCGACTGCCCACGCAGCCATTCGGCCTTCGAGACAAAATTTTGGGCCTTGTCCATGCGCACGAGGTCCGGCCGGAAATGCAGCATGAGAGAAGTCTCGACTTCACCGCCATGGATGCCGTACGTCGATTCATGCTCGCTGATCATGCCTTCGGGATTGCCGAAGCGGCCCCATTGGGTCGAGACGACAGCCATCTGATGGCGCACGCRCAGTTCGCGCGCAACGATGCTCATGATGTCGACATTGCCGCCGTGCGAATTGACGATCACCATCTTGCGGATGCCGGCCTCCGCGACCTTCGCGCCGATCGCCGTCCAGACGGGGATCAGCAGCTCCGCGCCAAGCGACAGCGTTCCGGGACCATAGACATGCTCGTTGGCCTTGCCGATTTCCTGCGTCGGCAGCACGAGGATATCCAGATCGTCCTGCCGCTGACGGCGCAGCTCCGCCAGCATGCCGTTGGCGATCGCCACGTCTGTTGCGACAGGCAGATGCGGCCCATGCTGCTCGGTTGACGCAATCGGCAAGATCGCGATCGTCGTATCGGCCGACAGCCCGGCAAAATCGTAGGTGTTTAGCTCGTTCCAGAAAAAGGGCGTCACCATTGCCGTGTTCCTCGTCGATGCGGTCTATCCAGTTGACTAGGAAATAACGCGATGTGCGAAAAGCACCAATTTGCGGCCGGGCTGATGCGTTTTTGTGCCTGGTAGTCTGTGGTGCCGGGCTTGGGTTGTCGGTCCATACCGCCCAGTCATGCTCCATAATAGTAGAAGACATCCACCACATTATTTATAAGGCATTGAAATTAGTAACGTATTTTCAATGGTTCGATTACGCTCAAGGTGTTGGTCTCTCGACTGCCGCCTCACACATCGAGCGGGATGCCGACAAGGGCTGCTGTCACGTCATCGAGAACATATCCGTCCCGGTCAGCCGCGCACCGACGCCCTGATCTCCGGACGGCTGTCAGCGAGCGCTCGAACATGATCGCGCATCGCGTGGACGTCACCGTGCTGAGTGGCGTGGATGTCGAAAGGTGTGCGCAGGTGGCTCCCTTTTCGATAGACTCCAGCATGACGATGCTGACGCGGTTGACTTTGACAAGTGAGCCGGACGAGCCGTGTTGTCCTCGCCGGCAGTCGGCCTCAGCTTTTCACCGAACCCGCAGTCATGCCGGCCAGAAAATAGCGTTGGGCGACTAAATAGAGCACCAGCAGCGGAAGCGATCCGAGCACGCTCATTGCCATCATCTCGTTCCATTCGAAGGCATGCTGCCCCATAAGAAGCTGAATGCCGATGGGTACTGTGCGCAGATCCATCGACTTGGTCAGCGTCAGCGCGAAAAGAAACTCGTTCCAGGCGAGCAAGAAAGTGTAGACCGCCGTCGCGACGATGCCGGGTATTGAGACGGGGACGATCACCCGCCACAGTGCCGTCCAACTCGAGCCGCCATCAACAAGAACGGCTTCATCGAGTTCCCTTGGAAGCGTATTGAGATAGCCCGTCATCAAAAGAACGGCGTAGGGCAGGGTAAAGACCATGTAGGTCAGAATGAGCGCCAGATAAGTATCGAAGATCCGGAGGGCTACGACCATGCCGAAATAGGGAATGAGAAGTGTGATGGGCGGGACGGTCTGGGTGCTGATGATGAAGATGTTCAGTGTGTTCTTGAAGCGAAACTGATAACGGCTGAACCCATAGGCAGTCAGGATCGCTATGATAAGCGTCAGGAACGTCACGATGCCGGCAACGAAATAGCTGTTGAGGAAGAAACGTACTTTTACTGGATCGTTGAAGATCGTCAGATAGGCCGAGATCGTGAAATTGTCAGGCAGGAGCCTTGGCGGCAGGGCGAAGATCTCTTTGTTCGATTTCAAGGAACTGAAGAACATCCAGACAATCGGGAAAGTCGCAAACACCAGTCCGACGGCAAGCCCGACATAAGTCAAAAGGCTTGGCAGGAGGGAGTGTTTTAGGGAACGCTTTGCCATGATCGGTTACCTGCGCTGCTGGTGCTTGATATAGAAATAGGTGACGCTCATCGACATGATGAGAATGACGATTGCGCTCGCGGAGGCCAGCGAGAATTCATAGCGGGAAAAGGCGAGCTTGTAGGTGAAGGTAGAGAGCATTTCCGTCGAGTAGATCGGACCGCCGCCGGTCGTCATCCACACGAGCGGGAAGACCTGCATCGTCCAGATGAAATCGAGAAGCGCTATGCTGATGATGATCGGCATCAGTTGCGGAATGGTGATGTACCAGAATTTCTCGACTTCGTTGGCGCCGTCAATGCCGGCGGCCTCGTAGAGTTCTTTTGGAATACCCTGCAGGCCCGCGAGAAGGCTGACCATGTAGAGCGGGTACCCGGCCCAGATATTTGCGAATGTGAGGGCATGGATTGCCGTGCTCGTCGAGGAAAACCACTCCACCTTGAAGTCTATGATATGGAGCGCCATCAGCACGCTGTTGACGACCCCGTTCGGATCGAGCAGCAACCGCCAGATGATGGCGATGATAACCGCCGTGAAAAGCCATGGCAGGATGAAGAGGACGCGCAAGACGCTGCGGACAAGGGGATCGACGCGATTGGTGTTCAAAAGCAGCGCGAAAGCGAGACCGATGATGAAGTGGAAGACCACGCTCATCACGGTGAAGTAGAGCGTCTGGCCGATCGACTGCCAGAAAACCGGCTCCTGGAAGAGGGTGATGTAATTCCGGAGCCCCGCGAAAGCGGCGTCCTTCTTCATGATGGCGCCATCCATCAGAGAATAGCGGAGCACCATCAACATCGGAAAAAGCATCAGCAGCGTGAGAAGCAAGGCCGCTGGCGACACATAGAGATAAGGCACCAGCTTGCGCAATTTACTGTAGCGGAACTTGCCCGCTTTGGACGGGGCGAGGACCATAGCCGGAGCGGAACGGTTCATGGGCTGTGACTTTCCAATCTGCCGAAGACTGCGAATGGCACCGGCAGCACATTTAGGTGCAGCCGGTGCCCGTGAACGCATCGATACTTAGAACTTGCCTAACCAGGCCTTCTGCGTGTTGGCTGCCGCTTCTTTGGCTGCCTGGCCGCCGTCGAACATCTTCTGCACTTCGACATTCATGTCGCGCATCAATTCTTCGGCAACCGGCAGCCCGACAAACTCGTTGGCCGGGTAACCGCTCTGGAAGATCTTGAAGGCTTCCGCGAAAATCGGATCCGACGCGACGAAGTCGGGCTTCGCGTTGACGTTGCCTGGGAAGGCGTTTGCGATCGAGACGAGGCGACCGTTCACGTCAGCGCTCATCAGGAATTCAACCAGCTTCCAGGCTTCTTCCTTGTGCTGGCTGCCTTCGCTGACGCCGATACCCCAGGACGCATAGGGCATGCCGCGCTTGCCCGTATAGCCATCGGTCGCCGGCAGGGCGGAAATGCCGAACTTCAGGTTCGGATTGCGCTCGCGGATGAGGTTCACGTGGGCGAGCGAATCGACCATCATGCCGACGCGGCCGTTGACGAATTCCTCGACCTTGTCCTGCTCCTTCTTCGCGAAGATGCCGGGCGAAATCACGCCCGCCTTGTTCAGTGACTGGATATACTCGAGCGTGCCGACAACGGCTTCGTTTTCGAGATCAGGCTTGCCGTCTTTCATCATCGAAGCGCCCGACGCCCAGACCCAGGACATCACGTCATTCTGGATGCCGCTCGGCGACTGCAGCGACAGCGGCAAAACCCAGCCATACTGGTTCTTGGCGGCGTCGGTCATCTTCTTGGCGGCTTCGGCGAATTCGCCGCGCGTAGACGGCATCGCCTTGACACCGGCAGCTTTGGCGAGATCCAAGTTCACGAAGACCGGGTAAACGAAGGAGGCAAGCGGGAACATCACGCTCTTGCCGTCCACTTTCACGATGTCGGTTATCTGGCTCCTGTCATACTTGGCGTTGTCCATCAGTTCGTCGAGCGATGCGATGGCGCCTTGCTTGGACAGACCATTGACCCACGCGCCGTCGAGGCCGACCACGTCGCTCAGCGTACCGGAAGCAGCGCCGACGACAATCTGGTCACGCGTCGTGGCATAGGGCCCGCTGACGAGTGTGACTTTTATGCCGGGATTTTTCGCTTCAAAATCGTCCATGATGCCACGCAGGGCGCCTGCCGGCATTTCCGGCTCCCACCATTGGATGAATTCGATGGTGGTATCGGCGTATGCCGCGGTTGCGCAAAGTGCCCAGGCCGCAACGGCTGCCCGCATCGTATTGCCAAGTTTTTTGAAATTCATGTCTGCCTCCCAGTAGACTATGCGTTGATCGATCCTCCCAGATCGTGGTGGAGTAGGTTCCTGGAGGCTTCGTATGTCAACGGCGAAATTCGGAGGCCAGCTGCGGTACAGGCTATTTTTGCCTTGTTTTATAAAATAAGTAACTGATTTTCTTTCACAAAAAAAATTTGCGCGCGAGAATTTTTCTGCATCATTTGTGTTGCTTGTGGAGCATTTTTTCTTTACTTTCGTAAACAAATGAAAGGGCAAATTGAATTCCAGTTTCTGTCGCAGCAGATGGCTACATGAATGGCGGTCGACGGAGACAGGGAGATTTGCACTTCTGCCGTGTGAGTGGCAAAGAACCGGCTTAGTTCAGAGGGCAGGGGATCAGGGCAATTGCAAATATGCGCGATCCTTTGCGGGGCAAAAACGGCTCGAATTATCTCTTGCGAAATTTTGCGTGTCAGCCGATGTCTCGCAAACGCATAAAATAGAATTCAGCCATTGGCGCGGCGTTCTGTGGGGGCATTAGGAACTTGAATGGCCAAGAAGACTTATAAATCCATGGACGACTTCGCGGGAGCCTGCGGCGTCTCGCGCCCGACGCTTTCAAAATATTTCGACGACCCCACACAGGTCAAGGAAGTGACTCGCAAGCGCATAGAGGCAGCACTGAAGAAGTCGAACTTCGAGCCCAACCTTTTCGCCCGCCATCTCAACCGCAAACGCACCAAGAATATCGGCATTCTGGTGCCGAGCATGTCGGATCCGTTCTACGTGCAAGTCGTATCCCTGATCGAACTGGAATTGCGCGCCAAGGGCTTCTGGCCCGTGCAGCTTTCATCGCATACGCGACCCGAACTTGAGGAGGAGGCGGTTCGAACGCTGATGTCCCTCAAGGTTGCAGGCGCGATCGTCGCGCCTCTTGGGCCCGGTTCGCGCCGTTCGGCTCTTGAAAGGCTGACCGATGCGATCCCTGTCGTATGCTTCGACAGCCCTGCCACGTTCGACCTTCCCTTTGTCGGCAATGACAACGCGCAGAGCATAGCCGCAATTGTCCAGTACCTCTGCCGGTCGGGCGAACCGCCGATCTTCCTCGACGTTCCTCACATGCTGGCAAATACCGACGAACGCACGGAAAGCTATCGTGCGACGATGATCCGCGAAGGGCATTCGCCGCTTGTGATCGATTGCGACGCGGCACCGTCGTGGGAGTTCGAGCGGCTGGGCTACGAGCAAATGCAGCGAATTCTCTCAAGGGGTGGTCTGCCGGGCAAGACACTTCTGTGCGCAAACGACCGCTTCGCCTTCGGCGCCATGGCTGCGGCCTTTGCTTCCGGGCTGAAGATCGGCCGGTCCGAAACCTGTGATGTGCGGATCGCCGGTCATGACGACCATCCGCTTAGCCGCTATACCTGCCCTTCATTGACGACAATGGCCCAGAATGCGCCGGAGATCGCAGCCAAGGCTGTTGAAATCCTGCTGGCAGGCATGGAAGACGACGCAGCCGACCGAAAAGTCGCAGCAAACAGGATCATTCTCGAGGCAACCCTTGTGATGCGTGATTCTGCTTGACATGCGTGAGACCGCGGCCTGTGTCATCAACCCAGCGCGAGATCCATCGAACGCCACGCTTGCGCGATCGCGTCCAGAGCCTCCTGCGCTTCCGGTATGGCGTGCCCCATGGAAAGGAAGCCATGGATCTGTCCGGGCCAGATGCGAAAAGTGGCGCGTGCCTCTGCCTTGAGGCGCTCGGCATAGGCAAGACCTTCATCGAAAAGCACATCGTGCCCGGCGAGGACGATGAAGGCAGGTGCAACGCCGCTCAGCGATGGCGCACACAGCGGTGAGGCGCGCCAGTCGGCCAGATTCGCGCCGGTCGACACGTAGTGGTCCCGGAACCATCGCATCCCTGCCGCCGTCAGCCCGAAATCCGTTGCATATCGCAGGTAGCTGTCAGATGCCTGGCTTTGGTCGGTCACCGGATAGATCAAGATCTGCCCGACAACGGCCGGCACCTCGGCGTCCCGCGCCATAAGGGCCAGAACGGCTGCAAGATTTCCACCCGCGCTGTCGCCCGCAACGAGAATACGCTTCGGATCAATGCCCAGAGCGCCCGCCTGTTCGTTCATCCAGACGAGTGTGGCAGCGCAATCCTTAGCCGCAGCGGGAAAGGGATGCTCCGGTGCCAGCCGGTAATCGGGCGAGACGACGACGGCCCCGACCGAATTCGCAAGGATGCGGCAGATATCTTCGTGTGTTTCCGGCGCACCGATCACCCAGCCGCCCCCGTGAAGGTAGAGCAGTGCCGGCGCCTGGTGGCGTGGGGCTCCCCGGCCGCGCCAAATCTTAAGCCGCATGTCGCCGATCCGGCTCTCCAGCACCTCGTCAACCTCAACAAGCGGCTTTTGCATCCTGACGAAACCGTTCAGATACTGCCGCCTTGCCTCTTGCGGTGCGCAATCTTCGACAGGCTTTTCCGGATCGCCCGGCCATGCAAGGGCACGTTTGGCGGATTCGTCCAGCCCACTCATGCAAGCAGGCTCGCCGCTTCGTCTTCGCGCAGTTCCTTCGGTTGCGCGACCGTACCCGCAATGGTCTGCGCGACGCCCGTTTCACCGGCACGCAGAACCGCCTCCATGATTTCGAGTACATGCAGCGCAAGCTCGCCGGAGGCCCTCGGCCGCCGCGCTTCGATGATCGAGCGGGCGAGATCGGCCAGGCCGAGCATCCGGTAGTTGGCACGATCCGGGGCTGCGACCGGCCAGTTGATCGCACCGAAGAGATCGCCTGCGGTATCCGTTTCCTGCCACGGCGCACCGCGATGCGAGACGCCGACGACACCGCCGAAATTGTCCGGGTCCGGAAGGCGAAGCGATCCTTCGGTGCCGTGCAGTTCAATGGGGTGATTGGAGTGGCGAAACACATCCCAGGAGGCGCCGAAAGTGATGCTCGCGCCGTTGTGGAATTCAAGGATGGACAGGACGCTGGTTGGCGTGCCGACCTTGAACGTCGTCCCCTTCTTCGGTCCATCCGCCATGATGAGCCGCTCTTCCTGTCCACTGGTCGCCACGGCCTGCACGCGACGCACAGGGCCCAGCAGGTTAACCATCGTGGTCAGGTAATAAGGTCCCATGTCCATCACTGGGCCGGCGCCCGGCTGGTAGTAGAAGCTGGGGTCCGGATGCCAGTGTTCCATGCCACGTCCCATCATGAACGCGGTCCCGGTGACCGGCTTGCCGATGGTGCCCGCCTCCATCTGTCGTCGTGCATGCCGGCCGGCCGCGCCGAGAAATGTATCCGGAGCCGATCCGAGCGAGAGGCCCCCGGCCGCGGCGGCATCGACCAGCTTGTGCCCTTCGGCAGCGGTGACGCCCAGTGGCTTCTCGGTGAAGACGTGTTTGCCCGCGGAAAGGGCTTGCATCGATACGTCGAAATGCGCGGCAGGGATCGTCAGGTTCAAAACGAGATCGATTTCCTTATCGGAAAGGAGAGTATCGACATCGGTGGCACGAAGTCCGAATTCCGCGGCCCGGCGTTGCGCGGCTGCGATATCGAGGTCGGCGCAGGCGGTGATCGCAACGCCGCGGAAGAGCGGTGCGTTGCGCATGTAGGCCATCGAGATATTGCCGCACCCCACTACCCCAATTCTCAGTACCGTGTCATTTTTCTGAGTCATTTGAATGCCTGATCCTGCCGAATTGAAGATGAGCGATGGACTGCTGAATATGCGCACGTTTGAACGCAAAGAAGAAATTATGTTGACGCACGGTAACATTTAATCTTACGTAATGACAAGGCACTTGGAGGCGTGTCGATCCCCTTTGAAATTTCGATACATCGGACTTTGTCGTGCCTTTCGGTTGATGCCTTTCTTATGGGCGAGGCCGCGCCGCGCCAGTGTAACGATGCAAGCGAAACTGCCGTCTTTCGCCTCGGCGCGACGATCAACGCACAGGTCAGGACCACCGTTATGAAGAGCACAGAATTGCAGATCGGCTGCCAGACATTCACCTGGGAGATGTTGGGGGAGCGCTGGGCAGGCGGACCCGATGACTTGGTACGTGCCATCGCCGAGGGCGGATATTCAGGCATCGAAATCACCGACACGATGATTGGCCGATACGCCACCAGACCCGACGCCTTCGCCCGCACCTTAAAGGACGCGGGCCTGACACTGGTATCCTTTGCCTTCGGCTCGGATAGCGGTTTCACGGTGCAAGACAAGGTTGCGGCAGACCTGGAGGCGACGCGGCGCTGGGTGGATTTTGCGGCGAATTTCCCCGGTGCGCTCGTCTCGATGGGGTCAGCAACCGTCGTTTCGGCCGGACCGCGTGCCGACAAGTTCGCCGTAGCGGCCGAATGCTACAATCGCTCTATGGAGATTGGGCGGACTGCTGGCGTCACCGTCGCGGTTCATCCCTCGTCGCATCACAACACATTGCTTTTGACGCGGGCCGACTATGACGACCTTTTCGCCCTGCTCGAGCCGATGGTTGGCTGGGTGCCGGATACCGGCCATATCCTGCGGGGCGGCCAGACGATGGACGATACGCTCGCGGCCTTCCGGGATCGTATCCGCTATGTCCACCTGAAGGATGTCGATGCAAGCGGGACCTGGACAATGCTGGGCGAGGGGGCATGTGACGTGCCGGCCGTCATTGCGGCGGTTCGTCAGGCTCCGAAGTTTAACGGCTGGATAGTGGTCGAGGAGGAGTCCGAGCAGGCCGGTAGCGATCCTGCACTGGCCGTCCGCACAAACTACGAGACTTTGCGCCGGTTGGGGCTCTGACGGCCGGTGCGATCCGCCAATGTGGGCGGCCCCTTGCCAAGCCTCTTTGCAAGGGGCACCGGTCAGGCATATCGAACTTCAACGCCCAGCTTATCCAAACGGCTTCTGATGCTGTGCGGCATGTTGCTGTCGGTGATGATCAGATCGACGCGCGACAGGGAGAAAGCCTTGGAGGATGCGCCGGTGTCCCACTTGCTGGAATCCGCCACGAGAACGACACGGCGCGCCATGCGCACGAGATTGCGCTTCGTCCGGGCGATGTCTTCCGAGACGTCCACAACGTCAAACGCCGGATCGATCGCATGGGCGCTAACAAAGGCCTGATGGGCAACCAGCCCGCCGAGGACTTTGTCGGAATCCGAGATGATCGTACTGACCGTACTGGGAAAAACGCGCCCGCCGATCATATGCACGTCGAGGCCCGGACGATACATGAGGTGCTGTGCGATGTTCATTGCCGTGGTCGCCACCACGACATTGTTGACTGGCGGCATTTGCATGGCGACCTGCAGCAGCGTCGAGCCGCTGTCAAAGACGATGGACTGGTTGTCGATAATTTGTCGGGCAGCCATTTGAGCGATCCGCCGCTTGGCATCGAAATTGCGTTGCATGCGTTCTTCGAAGGCCGCGGCCGGGGAATCCGCAGGAATGGCGATCGCTCCGCCATGTGTTTTGATCAACTGCTTCTTGGCATCCATGATCTCGAGGTCCGAGCGGATGGTGACCTCCGAGACCTCGAAGAACTCGGCGAGTTGGCGCGTGCGCGCCTGGCCGACCCGTTGGAGTTCGAGCAAAATCTGGTGCCGTCGCTGCTCTGCAAGCATGTGTGAACCCGAACGCCTCTCGTACAGTGACAAAATTTCGAATTTCGAAAGCCATTCCATCCATGGAACGACGTATTCCAACATAATAGCTGATGTAGCATATGAAAAATCACATGCTAAGCGCAAAATGAAAGAAATCGAAATATTGAATGTTGTTTTGCTTTCGAGTTAGGGTCTAGCTAGCGTAAGCGTCAACAAACAATGAAGGAATTTTTGCCATGGGTCTCGGAACCAAAATTCGTCTCTCGCGCCTGTTCTCCAATCCCTCCGGAAATCTGTTCGGAGGCGCGGTCGATCATTTCGTCGGATATGGCAATGTGCGTGAAGGCGGCCTTGCGGACCTGCCGGGGGCGTTGCGCCGCGTGATGGCCGGTGGACCGGACTATGTCAGCATCCAGCCGGGTGCGGCCCGCCATCTGTGGCCGGAATATGCCGGCAAGGCTGCACTGGTCATCCAGGCCGGCTGCTTTACGGCCGACGACCGCATCCGCCAGCTCATTGCAACGCCGGAAGATGCGGTACGCTACGGCGCGGATGCGCTTGCGGTCGCAATTCCGGTCCGCGGCAGCACGGAAGGCGAATACATCCGATGGCTGACCGATACGGTGAATGCTGCGGCTCGTTTCGAAATGCCCGTCGTTGCCCATGTCTATCCGCGCGACTTTTCCGATGGCGGCAAGATCGTCTTTACGCCGGATGAAATCGCCTATGCCGTGCGTATCGGGTACGAGACGGGCGTGGATGTGATCAAGGTCGGCTATACCGGCGATTTCGATTCATTCCGCGAGACGGTAGCAACCTGCCCTGTCCCGGTCGTTATCGCGGGCGGACCGAAGACTGACACTTTGCTTGGAGCGCTCACCCAGACTTCGGACGCCCTTCGCGCAGGCGCCAAGGGTGCGGTCGTCGGCCGCAACCTTTGGGGTCATGGCGATACCACCAAGGCCGCACGCGCCTTCAAACTGGTCATCCATGATGGCATGGCTCCGGCAGAAGCCCTGGCCGCGGCTGGCGCCTGAGCGATGTCCAAGCCTTTCCACGTTCTGGGCTTCGGCGCCTTGGCAATCGACGACATCATCTATGTCGATCGGGTGCTGTCGTCCGGCAAAGGAAGGGTTACGAAGCGCGCTACGAATCACGGCGGAAACGTGGCGACTGCACTGGTGGCGATTGCCCGCCTCGGTGGGCATGCCGCGTTTATCGGCTGGCTGAGTGATCAGCCTGCGAACGATGTGGGCGGCATACAGCTCGAGCGCGATGGGGTGGACACGTCTCTGGCCCCACGCGCGTCCAATTCCATGCCGATCCGATCCGTCATCACGGTCGACCCGGACGGAGACCGCTTTATCGCTTATGACGACGACGTCCTGCACGGCACGTCCCTTGCTCTGCCCGATGACGTGCTGGCGCAGGCGCCGGTCCTGCTTATCGATGGCTATTCCACACATTCCGAAGCGGTCGTCGAACGGGCGCGGAACATGGGCCTGTCTATCGTCGCGGATGTCGAGTGGACGGTCGGGCCAGCCACCGATAGGATCATGGGTCTTGCCGATCACCTCGTGCTGCCGCTTGCCTTCGGCCAGGCCTATACCGGCGAAACCGAGCCTTTTGCGATCCTCGATAAGCTCTGGTCAGCAGAACGCTCCGCCGTCGTGCTTACCAACGGCGATCGCGGCTCCCATCTTCGCCAGAGGAACGACAACATACGGTGGCATGTTCCCGCCTACAAGGTGCGTGCGGTCGATACGACCGGTGCCGGAGACTGCTTTCACGGTGCCTATTGTCTGGCGCTGGCCAAGGGAAAGGCCCCGCTCGATTGCGTAGCCTATGCAACCGCCGCCGCGGCAATCGCCGTCACGGCGCGGGGCGGACGCATGGGTCTGCCCGACGACAGGACATGCCTCACCTGGATGGCAGGCGACGGCGCTCCGGTTCCTATCCCGCTCGCCGGGTGAATTTGCAAGAGAGATGGTCTCATGGCAGCGGGGGGTGGGTATCTGTCCGCGGCAATTGGCGTTTTTCTATCTCACGGCTGGTCTTCGCCCGAAGCGTCCACTCGCTCCCGAATCGGCCGACTAAAATTACGCGCGTTAAAAAATAAACTATCATACATATAAATTATCAATCTGAAAAAAAGAATTATAAATCAATATGTTAATGCTGATGTCTCCAGACATGGCGCCGACAAAGGATGTTTTTGTATTGACTTTGTGCAGCATTCCTGAGCCTTTTGTCGATGAGCCGGGAGCGGTGAAGAGGGTCGCTCGTTGGTGTTTCGGGATGACGGGAGGAAATTGTCGTGGCCGTGGTTGTTCTGGATAAAATCTGCAAGACCTATGGGAACAATTACCATGCGATAAAGGAGTTGAGCCTGACGATACACGATGGCGAATTCCTGATCCTGGTCGGGCCGTCCGGTTGCGGGAAATCGACAGCACTGCGCATGATTGCCGGGCTGGAGGAGATTACCAGCGGCACGTTGAGCATCGGCGGGCAGGATGTCGTCGATCTTCCGCCAAAGGACCGGGATATCGCCATGGTCTTTCAGAATTACGCGCTCTATCCACACATGACAGTGTTCGACAACATCGCATTTTCGATGAAGCTTGCCGGCAAGAACAAGGCCGAGCGCACAAAGCGTGTCCATGAGATCGCAAAGATCCTGCAGCTTGAAACCCTGCTCGGCAACAAACCTGCCCAACTATCCGGTGGCCAGCGCCAGCGCGTAGCGATGGGACGGGCAATGGTACGTGAACCGGCCGCCTTCCTGATGGACGAGCCGCTGTCGAATCTCGACGCGAAGCTGCGCGTGCAAATGCGGGCGGAAATTGCGAGCCTTCAGCGGCAGCTCGGGGTGACGACGATCTACGTCACCCATGACCAGACCGAAGCGCTGACGATGGGCGATCGGGTGGCTGTGCTCAAGGGCGGGGTGCTTCAGCAAGTGGATACGCCCAGGGCGCTCTACAACCGGCCGGTGAACGCGTTCGTCGCCGGCTTCATCGGTTCCCCATCGATGAACCTGTTCGAGGGACGCCTGCAGAATGGCAGCATCCATCTGCCGACCTTCTCGATTCCACTGCCGGCCCGCGCCTTCGAGCGCGCGCCCGGCCTTTCCGACTTCGAGGGAAGGACGGTCGTTTTCGGCGTCCGGCCCGAAGACCTGTATGACAGCCGCTTGCACTCCGGCGCGGCATTTCCGTCAATCCCGGCCATCGTGAAGACCATAGAGGAACTTGGGTCCGAACTGATCGTGCATTTGAGCATCGATGCGGTTCGCGTCGATTCCGGTGATCCCGATGCCGTGGAAGACCTGAGCGGTGCCGCTAATGCCGTCGCGAAATTCGAGGCCGCCAGCACGGTCCAGACAGGTCGGCAGATCGATCTGGCAATCGACCCGGCGAAGCTGCACTTCTTCAACCCCCAGACGCACTTGGTGCTGTGACGGCCTTGCCCCGCAGCAGGTGACTATACCGAACAAACGCTTTCTGCGCCGGCACCGGTGCAAAGTAACAACGAGGCCGAGAGTTTACCGATGCCAGCAAAGCAAGAAAAACGTCTTCGCGTAGGGGTGTTGGGAGCGGGCCAGATCGCCCAGTCTGCCCACTTCGAAAGCTGCACCAAGGCTGCCAATGCCGATCTCTATGCGATCTGCGACGTAGCCGACGATCTGCGCGAGCGAATGGCGATCACCCATGGCGCCGAAAGGACCTACAACGACTACGACAAGATGCTGGCCGATCCGGAAATCGACGCGGTAATCATAGCGACATCCGATGCCTTTCACGTGCCGGCCTCCATCCGGGCACTCGACGCTGGCAAACACGTCCTGTGTGAAAAGCCGGTCGGCCTGACGGTCGAGGAATGTCGTGACCTGAAGGCCGCTGTCGAGAAATCGGGAAAAGCATTTCAGGTCGGACACATGAAGCGGTTCGATGCTGGTCTCCAGGCGGCAAAATCCTTCATTCGCGATGAGATGGGTGCGCTGATCGCGCTGAAAGCCTGGTATTGTGACAGCACACATCGCTATCCGATGACAGATGCGGTCCAGCCGCTGATCGTCGCGAGCGCGAGTGCCAAGAAACCCTCGATCAATCCCAAGGCCGATCTGCGCCGCTACTACATGCTGGCACACGGCTGCCATCTGATCGATACAGCCCGCTATTTCGCGGGCGATATCGTATCGGTCGATGCCCGCTTGTCGGAGCGTGCAGGCATCTGGTGCTGGTTTGTCGATGTGGCGTTTGCCAGCGGCACGCTCGGCCATCTGGATCTGACGGTGCAGGTGCGGATGGACTGGCACGAAGGCTTCCAGATTTATGGAGAGAACGGCAGCATTGTCGGCAAGACCTTCAATCCCTGGTACTTCAAGAGCAGCGAAGTCGATATTTTCAGGGAGACCGACGGCGCGACCCACCGCTTGCTCGGGGCCGACGGGCATTTCTATCGCCGTCAGTTGGAAGGCTTTGCCCGCACCATTCTCGACGGCACCCCCATGGAAGGCGCTGATATCGACGACGGTCTCGCCTCCGTCCAGGCGATGGTCGCGATCGCCCGCTCCGTCGAGAGCGAAAAGCCTGTCGCGCTCGCAGACGTGACGGGTGGCGTGTGATGAAGCTCGGGATCTTCGCCAAGACCTTCGAGGGGGCGACCGCCGAGACAGTCCTCCACTCCGTTGCTGAATCCGGCTTCGCCTGCGCCCAGTACAACATGGCATGCTCCGGCCTGCCATCCATGCCGGACACGATCGCTCTAGCCGAGGCGCGCTCGGTCGCCGATGCCGCCGTGAAGACTGGTGTGGCAATCGCAGCCGTTTCTGGTACCTACAACATGATCCACCCAGATCTGGCCACAAGGCAGGCGGGCCATCGCAGGCTGGCAGCCCTTGCCGAACATTGCGCTGCCATGTCAACAAGCCTGATCACGCTGTGTACCGGGACGCGCGATCCTGCCGACCAGTGGAAGGCCCATCCGGAGAACGACACGCCGGAAGCCTGGCAGGATTTGCTGGAGGCCATGACCATCGCCGTCGAGATCGCCGATCGTCACAATGTCGATCTCGGTATCGAACCCGAACTCGCCAATGTCGTCAACTCGGCCGAGAAGGCCCATCGGCTGATTGCCGATCTGCAAAGCCCTCGCATCCGGATCGTGCTTGATCCGGCCAATCTCTTCGAGGTGGCTACACGCGAAAAGCAGCGCGAGATCGTTTCGGCTGCAATAGACCTCCTGGCCGACCGGATTGTCATGGCGCATGCCAAGGACCGCAATCCTGACGGCACGTTCGCGACAGCCGGCAAGGGCGTTCTGGACTATGCCCATTATATCGGCAGGCTGAAGGAGATTGGATTCAGTGGCAGTCTGATCACTCATGGCTTGGAGGCCTCAGAGGCACCTGGTGTGGCCGAATTTCTCATGCGCCAACTTGCGGAAGCACTGGGCGGGGCAGGGCGATGAGGCAGGCCCGGCCCTTCGAAACCCGCGATGGAACCGTACTGAACGTCGATTCGGCCGGCGACGGGATGCCCGTGGTATTCCAGCACGGCTTGTGCGGAGATGCCGGCCAGACCGGGGAAGTCTTTCCCGTGGAGCCCGGCTTTTGCCGCATCACGGTGGAAGCACGCGGCCATGGCAGCTCGCAAGCCGGCAAGGCGGCGAAGCTGTCGATCGCCACCTTCGCGGACGACATTGCCTCCTATATCGAAAGCGCCCTGACGGCACCGGTTGCCATAGGCGGGATTTCCATGGGGGCTGCGATCGCGCTGCGCCTTGCCGTCAAGCGACCGGATCTCGTCAAGGCTCTGATCCTTGCAAGGCCTGCCTGGCTGACGCGATCGTCGCCCGCGAACATGGCGCCCAATGCGGAGGTGGGCCACCTCCTCAAGACGTGGGCGCCTGAAGAGGCAAAGCGTATTTTCCTGTCAAGTCCGACGGGGCAGCACCTCGCAGCCGAGGCACCCGATAATCTTTCCTCGCTCGACGGCTTTTTCGACCGCATCCCTCATGATGTAACCGCTGAATTGCTGGTTGCTATTTCGAACGACGGGCCTGGAGTGACTGACGAGGAGGTGTCCCGGATCTCCGTTCCCACCCTCGTCATCGGCCACGGAAAGGACAGCGTTCACCCGATCGCCCATGCGCGCACCCTGGTCGGGATAATCCCGGCGGCGCGCTTTGTCCAGATCACACCGAAGGTCGAAAGCCGAGCGCAATATGTCGCCGACTTCCGGCATGCCATGGGCACATTTCTGAAGGAGTTTTGAGACAATGACCGCCCACTCCAAGACATGGATCGCCGATCTTCCGAAAGATCGCCTGATTGCGGAATTCTCCGTCTGGTCGGCCGATCTCGTGCACCTAGCGGATGATCTCGCCCGTGTCGAACCCTTCGTGGACGTCCTGCATGTCGATGTTGCCGATGGGCACTTCGCGCCGGCCATACTGTTCTTCCCCGATCTCGTCGCCGGCGTCCGAAAGATTTCCGCCCGCCCGATCCATGTCCACCTGATGGTCGCCGACAACATCCTCCTATCCCAAATCGAGCAGTTCGCCGATGCCGGCAGCGACCTGATCAGCCTGCATGTCGAAAACGAAAGCGTTGCCGACGCGGCCCTCGACCTGATCGAGCGTCGCGGCATCGCCGCCGGCATGGTCCTCCGGGTCGAAACGCCAGTCGAGCACATTCGGAAATATGCCGCACGTCTGGATTTTGTGACGTTGCTCGGCACGGCGATCGGTGTAAAGGGCCAGGGCCTGGATGAAAAGGCTGGTGAGCGCTTGCAGCAGGCACGGCGGATTATCGCCGATTGCGACGCGAGCCAGCGGATCGTGCTGGCCGCTGATGGCGGTATTCGCGAGCACACCGTGCCGCTGCTACACCAGTCCGGAGCCGAAACAGTCGTGCTCGGATCGCTCGCCTTCAACGCGCCGTCGCTCAAAGAGCGCATGGCGTGGTTGCACTCCCTCTAACCGGCAGGTCGCGGGATGCAGCAGGTGGCCATCGGTATTGATTTGGGAGGGACGCAGGTTCGCGCGGCCCTTGTCGGCGAACAGGGCTCCGTCTTTGCCCAGGCCGAGGATCGAACCGATGCGTCGGCCGGCCCCGAGCGCGTTCTCAGTCAAATTTTCGATCTGGCCAAGCGAGTTTTGGCGGACTGCGCACCCTTGTCGGTGGTGGGCGTCGGGGTCTCGACGCCTGGACCGGTCGATACGATCGCGGGGATCGCAAGCGATGTGCCGACCCTTGCGGGTTTTGCCGGCTTTCCGCTGAAAGCGGAATTGCAGAAGCGCTTTGACTATCCAGTCAGCCTGGAAAACGACGGCATTGCCGCGGCGATCGGAGAGTGGCAGTTCGGTGCCGGCAAGGGGCACGATAACCTGATCTATGTGACGGTCAGCACCGGCATCGGCGGCGGCATCATCACGGACGGTCGGGTGCTTCGCGGTCGCAAGGGCATGGCGGGTCACATCGGCCATATGTCGATCGTTCCGAACGGAGAGGCTTGCCCCTGCGGCAACAGGGGATGCTTTGAGGCCTATGGGTCAGGAACGGCTTTCGCGCTGCGGGCCCGCACAAGAGCCTTAGAATGCCGGGATACCGCCCTCGGTCGCGATGAGGCCCCGATCGACAGCCGCGGCGTTTTTGCGGCTGCAAGACTCGGCGACCGCCTGGCCAACCAGTTGATCGACGAGGAAACGGAGATACTTGGCCGGGGGTTCACGAGCCTCATCCATATCTTCAGCCCGGATATCGTCGTCATGGGGGGAGGGCTTTCGCACGAATTCGACCGGCTTTACCCGGGCATTCAGGACTATATTGCGCGATGGGCCATGCCGGCTTTCAACGACGTCCAAGTCACCCGGGCGGCGCTCGGTCAAAACTCGGGCCTCGTGGGCGCGGCAGCTCTTGCGTTTCTTGCGGAAATGCCGCCGCAGAGCTAGCCCGGCGTTTTGTCAACTTCTGATATCGGGACATCAAAGTCATGCTGACAATCAAGAGACTGAGCCTGGAAGACGCCCGCGTGCTGATTGCCGGCGCGCGCGCGAAGGCGGAGGAAATCGGCGTTGCGATGTGCATCGCCGTGACCGATGAATCCGCACAGTTGATCGCCTTCGAACGCATGGACGGCGGCAAGATCACGAGCACCGTCATCGCACAGGACAAGGCCTATACGGCGGCCGGAGCCAAGCGCACCACCGAAAGCTATGGCGAGGCAAGTCAACCAGGCAAACCGGCCTACGGGATCAATTCGGCCATCGGCGGGCGCCTGCTCGTCGTAGCAGGCGGCATCCCCGTCATCGTGGACGGACAGGTGGTCGGCGCCATCGGCATCAGTTCGGGCACGCCTACCCAGGACAGCGAATGCGCACAGGCGGCGATAGACTGTTTTCTGAGCCAGCTTTGACCCGATTGGCACGCCGCGGTTGGCACTCCCGATCGAAATGGCTGGCGCGGCTTTTGGTCCCCTTGAAGTTGCCAGCAAAACCTATGAATCCATGCTTCGCGCTTCAAGTGGAGACCAATGCGCTTTTGAGTGCATGTTGGCGTCAGATACCGGCATACCATTCATAGCCACGGTCCTCCCAGAAGCCGCCATTACCGCCCCAGAGGTCGTTGAACTGGTCGCGTATCTCGATGCGCATGACATATTTGGCATGCTTATAGCCGAGATGGCGCTCAACGCGCAGGCGCAAAGGTGCGCCGTGTTCGACTTCCAGATCCCTGCCGTTCAGCGAATAGGCAAGGATCGATTGCGGGTGGAAGGCATCGATCAGGTCGATACTCTCATAATAGCGGCCGCTTCCGTCGAGCGTCTGCTCGAGTTCGTCGGCACAGTAGAAGACGGCGTAACGCGCACCTGATTTCAAGCCAGCACTCTGCAGGACCAGCCCAAGCGGTACGCCCTGCCACTTGCCGATGGCGCTCCAGCCTTCGACGCAATCGTGGCGCGTGATCTGCGTGCGGGAGGGCAGCTTCTTCAAGTCCGCCAGCGAGAATTCCATCGGCTTGTTGACCAAGCCGTCGATCTTGAGCCGCCAGTCGACAAAGTTCGTCTGCGCCATTTGGACGTATTCGGCGCTACCCGGTTGGGTCGAGCCGTTCGGGTGGAAGCTCGGTGAGATATCGGTCTCCTTGTACTCTGGAGCAAGCGCCTGCGGCGAGACGATCAATCGCTGGGTGCCCATGGTCAGACGCTCGGCCATGGCCAGAACCTGCTGGACGTGCTGGTTCTGCACGACGTCATCGCAGCCCGTTAGGCCGATGGCACCAAGGCCGGCTGCGGAGCCTATAAGAAGGCGGCGGCGGGTAAAAATTGTGCTCATCGCTTTGTCTCCTCGTTGGCGATGGCGTAGCGTCCGGTCACCATCGAACGCATGTTGTTCCAGAGGCCGGAGAGGACAACCATTGCCACATGGACAATGACGAACAGCACCAGGCTCCAGGCGGTGATGAAATGAATGCCGCGGGCCGATTGGCGGCCGCCGAAGATGTCGAGTAGGAAAGGATAGCCGGCATCCATCGCTGGCGACATTGTCAGCCCCGAGCCAATCATCAGCGGCAACAGGATGAAAATGACAATGAGATAGGTCAGCTTCTGCAGTGCGTTGTAGCGCCGTGCATTCTCGCCTTTCGGAAAACGCAAGCGGGCATGGTCCTTGATCTCGTGCCAGATGTTGCGCGGCGCAATATCTGTTGCCGTCGGTACCAAATCGCGGCGGAAATGGCCGCCGATCAGGCCGTAGAGTACATAAAGAAGACCGTTTATGACGAAGAGCCAGGCAAAGAAAAAGTGCCAGCGACGGCCGGTGGCTAGATCCTGAAGGCTCGGAATGGTCGCCCAGGCAGGAAACGCGCGGGGCGTCATTTCGCCGTCAACCATGGAGGCGCCGAGAATGCCGGTCGTCGTGATCGACAGGTTGCCTATGCGCAGTCGGCCGACAATATTGTCGCCGTCCTGGTCGCTTGCAATCTCGAACCAGGACGGATCTTCGACGGCGCCGTAGTTACCCCAATGCAGTTGCGGATCGGCGTTGAAAATCTGCATGCCGCTCATCAGCAGCAAGGTCAGACAGAGGACGTTGATCCAGTGGCTGACACGGGTCAGGATCGAATGCCGCCGGATGAAGATTTTTGCCGGGCGCGGCGGCGGCGGCGCGGTGCCTATCTGCTCTATACTGGCCATGTTCGTTAACCCCGATAACGCCGCCTGGACGCGGCTCGTTCGATTGAAATCGATCGGCGCGATTGTCTTTCACGCAGATTGCCCGACCGCTGTTTGCGGCCGGGCAATGTGATCGCCTTTGGAGCAGATCACATCGGCGGAACGACGCCGTTGATGCCGACCACAACGCGGTCGGATTCGACCATGTTGTCGCCCGTCGTCATGCCGTTGATGATGACGCCGGCGCCCGGTTTGATATCGTCCTTGGTTGCTTTGGCAAAGGTTACGACTGGCGTGCCCGGCGGGATCGAAATCTTCTTCTCGCCACCCTTGTAGGTGAGTGTCAGGGTCGGACCGTTGACCGACGTCACAGCGCTGGCAACCGTCGCATTGGTCATGGAGCTCTTCGGCTTCAGATCCCAGCCATAGTCGCCCTCGCCGGTGCCTTTCATGGCGGCCGGGAAGATAAGCACTTCAAGTGCGCCGTTGACGCCGCTCTCTGTGGGCATCGAGGCGATGCCAACGAAATCGCCAGGCTTGATGTCTGTGACGGCGGCATTGACGATGCCGTTGACGGCCCAACCGGACTTCAACATGATCGTGACGTCCTTGCCTTCGCGCGACTTGACCACCAGCGTATCTCCGTTGAGGCTTTCCACAACGCCACGAACACGGGCCTTGTCGGCAGCGTGCGCAGATACTGCGGTCAGTGTGCCAAGGGCAAGCGCCACGCCGATGATCTTCATTGTTGATAGCGACATTCTGCTCTCCATATCTTTCATCGTTTGGAATGTGATCCCGGCCCGGCCATCAGAGCACGGTGCGTAGGAGCGATCGCTTTGGAGAAGCCGACCAGCCTGCAATGGCGTCTGATCGACGACAGCAGCTTGATCTTCAATTCCGTTCCCTCATTCGGGGCTCGTTCGATTGTGTTGCAGCGATCACGCTGATGTGATCACGATAGAGGCGATAATAAAGCGAGCCTAGTGTGTAACAAGTCGCCTCAGGCAACGAATGATGGCCCGTGAATGACTAAATCGGTATCGGAACAGGTCCTGAGAGGTTTGATGCTTCTATCGCTTGACGGCGATGAGGCTGCATATAGGCGTTTGCTCTCTATTCTTCGGGATCTCCTTTTAACATTTTTCCGGAGGAGGCTTGGGTCTAACGCCCAGCGGGACGCCGAGGATCTGGTGCAGGAGGTGCTTTTGGCGGTTCATAGCCGGCGGATTACTTATGATCGGGAAAGGCCGTTTACCGCGTGGTTCTTCAAAATCGCGAAATACAAGCTGATCGACCACTTCAGAGCAAGCGATAGGAAGAACGGTGTCGAAGTTGCATTACAGGACGAGGTTGCAGCCGAATTTCGAGAGGAAGCGCTGTTTGCTCATCTCGATGTCGATCGGCTCCTCGATCAGTTGCCCGCCAAACAGCGGGAGCTCCTGCGACAGGTAAAGATCGCCGGAAAGACGACCGCTGAAGCAGCGATCGATACGGGGCAGTCGGAAGTAATGGTTCGAGTCAGTATTCACCGAGGGATGCGCGCGATCGGACGCAAGCTGGGTTTTGCCAATGACGAAGATTGATGATCTCATAGACACCCTGGTCAGTGACCTTACCCCCGTAGGCCGTCATGCGCTGCGAGTGCGGCTTGCCTCCGCCATAGTTGTCGGTGTGATCGGTGCGGCTGTTGCTCTATTCGTATCGCTCGCCCTTCGCCCGCACCTGCACCACGTGACAGTGGCTGCCTTTTGGGTCAAGTTTTTATATTCGGCGGGGCTGATGGGCGCGACGATCATTGCACTTGATCGCATTGCTCGACCAGACCGTCTAATCGGCGATATGATCCGCGTTTCGGCGGCAGCGTTCGCTGTCATTGCATTGCTGGCGATTGTCCAGCTCGCCCTATCGCCGGCGTCATCTTATCCAGGTTTGATTTTCGGATATTCGGCGCTTTTTTGCCCGTTCCTGATATTTGCATTCGGTCTTCCGGCATTCCTTGCCAACATGTGGTTTTTGCGCCGCGCGGCCCCCATCAATCCGGGGCTTGCCGGTTTCGTCGCCGGTACGTGCGCGGGCGCGATCGGTGGGTGGGTATACTCATTGGCCTGCGTCGAAAACGGCATCCCTTTTATCGCGATCTGGTACACTCTTGGCATTCTGCTCAGCGGGCTATTGGGAAGCGTTGTCGGCAAACTCAGTCTGCGCTGGTAACTCACAAACAGAGTTGCTTCGTGCGCGAGATTCAAGGAAGTAAGGGGTTCGGAAGTCGATGGCGTGTCGAAACGGGGCAGGTGGACCCTAGCTATTCCTGAATGGGAGTTGGCAGCGTCGCGCGCCAGCGACAATAGGCTATCAGGGCCTTTACAGAAGTCTACGGGGTGGCTTGCAGGAAACAACTTGACACCAGATGGGTCCATGCATCGCTTACAATACACCGATGGCTCATTTTGGTGCATGGGGCGCGTTCCAGGGTGGCTGGGTCTATGCTCGGGTCACGCGCTTGCTTCGCGAAGCAGGACATGAGGTTTACACGCCGACGCCGACGCCGACGCTCAAGCGGAGACCGGTCAATACCAAGCAGAAAACGGGTCAATTCATAGCGGAACTCAACAATCGGAAACACTGCCGAGGCAAAGGGAGCACACCGATGCTGGCGACGGTACATTCTATTTCCAAGTGCGACATGCCAGTAATTTCAATGGCTTCACTTTGGAGATTTTGGCATGTCTCGATGCTATACGCAGATAACCCTCGCCGATCGCCGACGCCTGCATCACCTGGTGGCGGCAAAGGTTCCGGTCAACGAGATGGCACGTCAGCTTGGCCGTCATCGCTCGACCATTTACCGCGAGATCAAGCGCAATACGTTTCACGACCGTGAACTGCCGGACTACGACGGTTACTACAGCACGGTTGCTCACGATATCTCCAAGGAGCGGCGATGCCGGCTGAGAAAGCTGCGGCGTCACCCGACTTTGCGCACAGAGATCATCAACCAGTTGGAGGCTCGCTGGTCTCCAGAACAGATTGCCGGACGCCTGCTTTCGGAGGGGCTGAGTCTTGTTCGTGTCTGCAAAGAGACAATCTATCGTTTCATCTACAGCAAGGAAGAGTATGAGTTAGGCCTCTATCACTATCTGCCCGAAGCGCGCCGCAAACGTCGTCCACTGCGCTCCAGAAAGCCGCGCGACGGTGCGTTTCCAGCCACGCACCGCATATCAGAACGTCCTGATTTTATTGGAGATAGATCGCGGTTTGGGCATTGGGAGGGCGACCTCCTCATCTTCGAACGCCCACTCGGCCATGCCAATGTCACCACTCTCGTGGAGCGCAAGAGCCGCTATACCGTTCTCATCAAGAATCCGAGCCGACACTCGCGCCCGATCATGGACAAGATCATCAGAGCGTTTTCGCCTTTACCGGCCTTCGCGCGTCAAAGCTTCACATTTGATCGCGGTACCGAGTTTGCCGGATTCAGGGCTTTGGAAGAAGGGATCGGCGCCCGTAGCTGGTTCTGCGACCCGAGTGCACCGTGGCAAAAGGGAGCCGTGGAAAACACCAACAAGCGCATCCGCCGCTACCTGCCTGGCACCACAGATCTAGCAGTCGTTTCGCAACGCGACCTTCTCCACCTCACGCGCCATATCAACAATCAACCGCGCAAATGCCTCGGATACAGGACGCCGACCGAGGTGTTTATGGCGCATTTGCACGAAGACAGGTGATCCCCTATCCTGCAAAGTAGGCATGATGCACTTGGGTTAGCTTCTCCAC